>CAZDBH010000057.1:0-6731 GCA_964503485.1 uncultured Bradymonadales bacterium
CTAAAAGCTAACGGCTGGAGTCCGGGGCGTTATACGCGACGGGCTCCTAGCCGGCTCGTCCGATGGCTCGCGCGCCCATGGGTGCTTGTTACTTAGGGACCGGGTGCGAACCATGGGCCGAGGCACTGTCCAGTAGCGGGGTCCGCTGCTACCATACGGCGACAATGGCCCAATCCGGAGCAAACAGAATCAGCCGTCGATTCATTAGCTTGAAACTCGTCGGCGCGCTCCTGGCGCTATGCGCTGGGTGCAGTCCCGATCTGCGTGACGAACCGTGCGACGACGACAGCGAGTGTCTCATCGGTGAACGGTGCGTTGAGTCGACGTGCACCACTCAGTTTCAAGCTGAAACAGACCTCGACGCTGAAGATCAGAGTGACGACCTCGCAGACCAACGCGTGGAAGACGTCCCGGGTGATTCACCCGTCGATGAGGACCGTCCAGATGAGGGCGACCCAGACACCGCGGACGGCGAGCCAGACACTGCGGACGGCGACCCGAATCTCGACGATTCCGACCAACAACCGATCGATACGAACGACGTCGAGGTGGATCCTGCCGACGCAGCGGACGGTGACCTGGGCGACACCGATTCTGGCGACAGTGGAACGGTGTGCCACCGCTTCGGACGAACCAGAGCGATCACCCTATTCGAGCGCTGCAACCCGTTCATCTCGGTACACTCCGACCTGTGTCTGGCACCAGGTTCGGCCGCCTTCGGAGAACCAGACATGGTCGGGTGTTCATCATTGTCGAGGAAAGACGAGATCGTTGATATTCCGCTGGAAAATGTCCGGCTGGACCATTCCATCGCTGGTTACCTTCAGTTTGACGACGAGGATTTCAGCAATGGAAGCGTGGGGCCTACTATTCCGACGTTCCAAGAACCATCTGGCGTCGCTTACTTGGAAAGCGAGTGGGGTCAGGCTGTCTTCCTTCAGAGCCACCCACTTGAGTTACTCCCATCGCCCGTAACGGGGAAGGAGCCGGCGACAGTCGCGTTTTGGTACCACTTGTGTGCCGGCGAAGAATGTCCCGCCGAGGGCGGAATCACGCTCTTCGACACCACTGCCGAGACCGACAAGACCGCACTGACCGTGGGAATCACACCGGGCGAACGGGCGACCTTGACCGCGGGATTCTCGCAGGGGGAGGCAAGTTTTCATGTGACTGAAACGATCGCCGCCGTACCGGACAAGGAGTGGCATCACGTCGGAATTGTTCTTCATGGGCCAAATTCGATACGGGTCTATCACGATGGACATTTCGTTCCGATCGATACCCGCAGCGGCCCCTTTGAACTCAACTTCGAGTTCGTCGCAGCACGCATTGGTCACGCGATGGAAGAGGGTGGCGTGACCCCGATGGGGCTCGACGAGGTCATCGTCGCAACGCGGGCCTTCAGCGCCGCCGAGATGAGGATCCTCGCTCAGAGTAGGCAGGTTCTGAGCGCCAGGTTGCTGGAGCCCGGGGCTGACTATACGGCTTCAGTGGCAGCAGTTCAGGGCACCGACGGACTGGTTGCTGCGCCCTATGAAATCATCGGCGCCCGGCCTGGCCATCGACTGGGGCTGGACGGCATGCGGAACTGTTATCTTTCCTTTGATGACGCGACCGCAGATGACGCCGGAGTGTCGTTTTCTGACTGTCCTGGGGACTCGGTTACGCTACCAACTCAGGGTGCCGACGTCGGCCGTTTTGGCTATGTGGATGACCACTCGTTGCTAATGACTGGAACTGCGGCATTCGTCACTGGCGTTGTCCCCGACCTCTCAGGCTCGATTATCGAAGGATGGTTCTGGTTCAATTCTGCTCAGTCGGGGATCTGGTCGATCGCGGGCGATCACTCACTCTCGCTTCTCTCTAGCGGAGCGCTCAACTTATCCCGAAGCGACGAGGCGGATTGTGTCACCGAACCCGTTGTGCAAGAAGGTCGCTGGAATCATATCGCGATGCTCATTCGCGATTCGGAGGTGGCGCTCTACCTGAACGGCGTCGAACTCTCATTCGCTGACCTGGATCGGTGCCTATTGGACGTCGACGGACTCTCAGTCGCTCTCGGTGGGGTCAGCGAATCCACCAGCTTCGCAGTGGATGAATTTGCTGTGTCTTCCGATCTTCCTTCCGCTTGGGAGTTGCGATCCCGCGTCTGGCCGGAACTCCCCACCCTTCGGCTCTTCGCGAGCACCATCGAGACCGGCGAATCGGATTGCCCGAACCAATACCCTGAGTACATGCTTGCGTGGCAGCCGATCGACGGCGTGGAGCCCTTCGTGAATTTCGGCGGCTGCGACCGATCAATAGCAGATTGCTTGGGCTACGCTGCGGCCTGGGACTTCGAGACAGGAGTTCCAAGCCAAGAGCTGCTCCTAGACCTGACTGGCGAGAACGACCTTCAACATTCGACGGACAAATGCTCGGTCCCAAGATTCGGAACCGAGGAGGGCGCCTCGGGGATGACGGCTGGATTTCCAACCGACGATGAGTGCTTCGAAGCGAACGGATCGTTTCCGGATGAGAGCGCGGCTCTTACTGTCGAGGCACTCCTACTGACCCGCCACAACCGGAGCGAACAAACCCTGCTCTCACTGGGTGGAGCAGGCGGGCGACTGATTTTCGGAGTCGAGGTTATCAGACCCGTCCTCAGACTCGACGACAGCCATCCAGACAGCCTGGTTGCCGAGCCGAGTAGTGCGCTGGGGCTGTCGCAGGGTGTTTGGCACCACGTAGTCATCGCTCATCAAGTCGGGAGTAAGACGGTGTCGTTCTCTGTAGATGGTCTTCTGGAAGTGGTCGACCTGTCCGATGATGAGGCAGCTACACTCGAACTCTACTTGAACGGGTACAATCACACCCTCGTCGGCTCGACTGGTCCGGGACACACAGGGACCCAATAACTTCGGCGGCTGGATCGACAGGATGGTACTCAGCTCCGTCGATCTGTCCG
Source organism: uncultured Bradymonadales bacterium (assembly GCA_964503485.1). GTDB lineage: Bacteria > Myxococcota_A > Bradymonadia > JAFGEP01 > JAFGEP01 > CAZDBH01. The sequence goes on from CAZDBH010000057.1 coordinate 2,948, forward strand.
GCGGCGGTGAAGACTTGCGCACACGCCTTCCGTCCGTTGAGACAAGCCACCGCCTGTGGGAGGGCTCGACCACCTCGACTGAGGTCTGTATTCAGCCCTAAATCGACAGTTGGTATCCTTCGACCGTACGCTCGTCGGAGCACGTAGCTCTCAGTTTTGAACTGTTGTATCTACATGGCCGTTGCCCACGTAGAGAGTTGAAGGTGGCTGAAGAAACATTCGATCTTGAAACGGCGCTGCTCGCCCCGCGGTCCAAGCAGGGCATCGAGGCCTTAGCGTCTTGGGTTGATGGCGACCCGAATCGGTTCGACCAAGCCTGGTCGATTATGCAGAGTGAGCCGGGGCGGCCGTCCGAACTCGCCGCGTGGCTGGTCGACAGGTGCCTCGTGCGCTGGCCAACCTTGATGATCCCCTACCAGTTCGCTGCGTTTGAAATGTTGTTCATCAGCTATCATCAGGCGGTTCATCGTTGCCTGACGAAGCACCTGGCCGGCATTCCGATCGATGAATCGCTCCAGATGCCCCTGCTCGACTTCTGTTTTAGCCTGATCGTGAACGATCGCAAGCCGATCGCCTCACGCGCCAACTGCATTTCGATCGCTTGGCGCATCGTGTCTCCGTCACCAGAGCAGAGAGAAATGCTGGCCGATCTGCTTGCGACCTTCGATCGAGATCCCAGTCCTGCGATTCGTAGCCGGACTAGAAACGTCCTCGCGAAGATCAGAAAGGCGGGTTGATTCAGCCCCGTATCTCCTTCCGTCTGAAACTCGTGTTTTCGCAAAACACACTTGTTTTGTTCGCTCCGCTAACGCACCTTCCAAGCCTAATGCCTGGTCATAAACGACGCCATGCTCCGCTGCAGCGTGGTTGGATCGGATTTTGCTTAACATGGGTTCCAGTGTGTTGGTGTTAGCCAACGCACAGTCTGTCTGGGAAGAAGAAGTACAGTAGTCATGTTAGGTCGTTTGATTTCAAAGTTATTGTTGTTCATCGGGTTGGCCAGCCTCTGTTGGGGTTGCGTCCACACCGACGGCCCGCCCTACGAAGCGGAGCCCTATGGTTTATCGAAGTCCCACTTCGCAACGAGCCAGTGGGAACTGACTCAAACAATCACCGTCGCCCCTGAGATCTATGGCGATCTCTTCGGGCTTTCAACTGCTCCCGTGCTCGTCGAATGGGATATCACAGAACGGTATCTCGCCGCAGTCGAACGGCACGAAGCAGACTCTGGCACGTGGGCCGTCGGTACCGTGGTGGCCGCTTACCCGATCCTTCACGTCCCACGCTCTGCCGACGAAACGGAGTTGGTTCACTATTCCGGTGCCGACTCAACCGAACCAGACCAAGTCGTGTCTCGTTGGTGGGAACGAACCCACATGGACGTCGAGTGGTCCGACATCGTGTCCTTCGAGGAGCACTTTGGCTCTGGATTGGTCGATGAACATGAGGTCGCAGCGAACCTCCCCGAAGAAGTCTTCGTCCAGTTTCACTACGCCGGAGAGTTGGAGTCGAACCAACCCACCCAGAACGACTCCTTTTCAGGGGGCGACTTGGTCGGCATCGAATTCGAGGAACTGCAAGACTTGTGGCCGGCCGACGCCTATTGCCAGACCTATCCCGAAGCCACGGGCTGCGGATCGCTCCGAATCGTGATTCGAACCGAGTACAGGCGAATCAACTGAACCCCCGCTCGTCGATTCTACAACTGTGGCTCGGTCTTCGATTCGACGGCCGCTCTGAAGAGCTCGCCCCAGTTTGCTGTCGCCTTCAGTCCAGCTAAAACCGAGATCAGACCCCACTGGAGGCGGTTGATGAACAGCCAATCGGGCGGCATGTTCAGCTTGAACTTGTTGGGGTTCTTCCACATCAACTCGTCGCTGAAGCCCTGAACATACTCATGGGTGTAAGCCACCCTTCCCTCTTTGAAGGGCTGGTAAACGTAGTTCATGCAGTCCCACTGGGCGTCCCAGTCGAATTTGCGGTGGCGTCCGACGAGACCAGTTGCAGAGAAGCGCTCGGGGAACGACTTCCGGTCGCCATCCAAGATGCATAGGGCCAGAGCCTTCCAGCTGTCGATGAAGGTGGTGTCGAAGTGCTTGATGCAACCGAAATCTAGGAATGTCACTGCCCCAGATTCCGCGAATAGATAGTTGCCTGGATGGGGATCTGCGTTGAAGACACAGTAGTGAAAAATACACTTGAAACAGGTCTCGAAGATCAGGTGACCCGCCCTGTCCTTTGCCTCCTGATCGGCCGTATCCACGAAGGGGTAGTAGCCCTGACCAGGGGCCAGCTCGCTGGTCAGAACTCGGCCTGCTGAGCGATCGGCAACAACCCGCGGCACGTTGATCATTTCATTGCCCGCAAGCAACCGAGTGAACAGACGCTGATTGTCCGCTTCGGCCCGATAGTCGCATTCGGTGAGAACCCGCTCTTGTAGTTCCTTCGCCAGCGCTTTGCCGTTCAAGGGCGACATGAGAGTCATCAATCTCGCAAACCGATTCACGGTCTTCAGATCACCGCGCAAGAGATCCCGGATTTCGGGGTACTGGACCTTTACCGCGACCTCCTGCCCCTCGAAGGTGGCGCGATGGACTTGGCCAATCGAAGCGGCAGCGAAGGGCGTCTCCTCAAAGGAGTCGAACACCTCCTTTGGCTGCCCGCCGAGCTCTTCCACCACCACTTCTGCGATGCAATCGAAGGCCATGGGCTGGCTTTCGGCCTGTAGTTTGGCCAGGATCCGTTGCGCTTTGGGCGGCAGCGTGTGGTTCAGATAGCTCGCCATTTGGCCGAACTTCATCATGAGGCCCTTTAGGCCGTCGAGCTCCTCGAGCAGTCGGGATGCAGCGGCGACTGCTTCGTCCTCATCGATCAGCTTCACCGCATCGCCGATCGAAGCCGTCTTCTTGAGGAAAGTCGTGCCCACTTTCGATGCCAGTCGGACACTTTTGAGTGTGCGACCGCGGAACCCCTTAGCCAGCGCTCGCAGGGGAAGCTTGTCGTCTTTCTTGGTCAACTAGAACACCGTTCCAATACTAGAGGGAGTTCAACATTCTGCGGGCAATCGTGCGCTTGCTGAGGTGGACCATCTTGTTGAAGGCGCTCAACCCAGCCGCGAACGGCCTCAGTTTGGGCGGCAGCACGTATTGCGTCAACTCGACCACGACGCCGTCAGGACCCGAGAAGTAGATGTAGCGAACAGGACCAGTCTGTGTGGGCTCACCGTGGATCGCCACGCCTTCCTGCTCGAGCTTTCTGAGAATGGGGTCCAGGTCGTCGACGTTGAGCCCAAAGTGGGCAATTCCGTGACCGGTCTCGAGTGCCCCGTTGTGGTATGGGGGCGGTTCAACAGGTTCGATCCCGGCGGGAAAGGCGCTGATCGCCAGATTCTGTCCACCCAAAATCAGTAGGTGATTCTGGTCACCCTGCGCGTTGGTTATTGCGCCCAGATAGTCTGCCCCGAGCACCTCTTGATAGAAGCGAAGTGAGTCAGAGACCGACGCCGAGTGAATATGGATATGGTCTAGTACGCTGTTCATTTGGGCACAATATCAGGTCTTTGCCGAAACCTTCCGATTATTCGCGCCGTGAGCGTTGGCCACCATCGGCTAGAACTCGTCGGGGCTCGGCAACCAGGGCCAATTCGTATTGCAGTCTCCCGAAATCGTCGGCTCGAGTTGAAGGGCTCGGGCACGCGCAGATAGGGTGAAGATCCAAACCTCGGGACCCGCGACGCCAGACTCCGGGCAGCACACCGCTACCACAGGGCGTCGAAAGACAGCTT
>CAZDBH010000057.1:6741-23980 GCA_964503485.1 uncultured Bradymonadales bacterium
GATGTTCCTGCTCCTCGTCGCCTTCTGTGGGACTCGTAAAACGGGTGAAGATCCATGAACTGAGCACGATGAAGTCGTCACCGGCTAAGTCGAGGCTGTCTATCTCCATGTTGCTGGCGGTGAAGCTGACCAAGACGCGGTAGCGCTCTGGACTCACCTGTGGGGTGTAGTACTCGCGAAACACGCTAGCGTTGTGGGGAATGTGCTCCTCTATCCAGTCGTGTGCCCGAGTCTCGGTTCGATCGCTGGCCAACGTCTCGAGTGCCGAGACACTGCCCAGGCTGGTGGCAAGCAATATCGCGACGGCGGCGAAACCGACAAGACGTGGGGTTCTTTGACCGGGCAGGCGAGCACACACCGCGACACCTATCGTGGCCGCCGCGACCAGTGCCGGAATCAGCGGCAAGGCTGAGCGATCAAAATGGGCCGCTGCGTTCGAAAACAGGAGCGCGTAGGAACCAATCAGGCCGATGAGGCACACGAGAAGACGGCCGAAATCAGATCGGGCGGCTTTTGAGACCACAACAGCCAGGGAGAGGTATGACAGCACAGCGAGGGCCAGCCCCATACCCAGCGATCCCTGAAGCGTCTTCAGAATCGAGACAAACCCATTCTCGACGGTGTGGCCAATGTGCCCGGTCGTATAATGCGCCGCGTCGAAAGCCAGCCCACCCGAAAACCCCTCGTAATCCAAGACCGAGTAGGGGGTGGTCAGGATGAACGCCACGACAGAGCCGACCACTGCGACACCGAATAGCCATGCACGCCGAGTCTTGGTGGTCTCCGAGACCAAGACAGCTAGGCCCAGAGGAATGCACGCGGCGCATCCTGTGTATTTGAAACCGGCCCCGATACCCGCAAACAGGGCGCCCAGCATAACCCATCGCAGTCGTGGGTCATCGAGAACGCGAATTGAGAAATACAGCGTCGCGGCGAGACCAAAAGTCGCCGGTACGTCGGTTGTTAGGTAGTGTGAGTGGGTCAGGTGGAGCGGCGCCAGCGCGACCGCGATACCCGCAAACAGCCCTAGGCCGGCTACCCCGCGCGCGCCAAACCCGGCCATTCGGCCGATCCGCATCCCGATGGCGGCCATGAAACCGCAGGTCAGGGCGCCGAGTAGCGCGACGAAGATACGCCCCCAGATCAGATACTCCCATTGTCCTTCGGGGTACATACCGGGTGAGTACTGATTGCCCATCAATACGTCTAGCGACGAGCCGGTCGCCCCGTGTATCACCGCCACGATTGCGGATTCGACGTAGAGGATCAGAGACGGCCAGTGGAACCAGTGGGGATTGAAGTCGCCCGTTCTGACCATGGCCACCGCAATATCGTAGGTCGTGTGCTCATCCGGGTGGTAGTTGAACGGATAGGCGAAGTCGATGAAGAGCAGGCGCAACAGCAGCCCGAAACCCGTGACGGACAGAACGCATAGAATTGCGTGCTTCTTCGACATGGTTCGGGGAGTCTCGGTCGCCATCTTGGGCCGCGGTTGAAATCGTCGCTGGAGTCTACCGAAGTCATGGTACATGCGCCAGTTCGCCTAGGCCCGCGTCGGTTAAACGCTTGTGATGAGCCGAATTGACTGAACCGGCCGGTCTGGGTAGATTCCGGGCGAGATTTACGGGGTATACTTCATGGCAACGATCTACCGACACTATAGCTGGCCGGTTTCGCCCTATTCGGCGAAGACCCGAGCCTATCTACGTTACAAGCAAATACCGTTCGTGGACAAAGCACCGTCCGTCCTGCGGCTGATGGGGCCGATTCGAAAAGCCGTGGGGCGTCCGATTATGCCCACCGTGCAGAAACCGGACGGCAGTTGGATGCAGGATTCGAGCGAGATCATCGACGCACTCGAGGCTGCCTACCCCGAGCCAAGTATCGTCCCGGAGGGGGCGCGGCAACGGCTGGCATCCCTCTTGTTGGAGCTACACGGCGACGAGTGGCTACCGATCATTGCCCTTCACTACCGATGGAATGTGCCAGAGAACCTGGCGTTCGCGGTGAAGGAGTTCGCCAACTATGGCCTTCCCCACGTTCCGGGTTTCGTGTCCCGACGCTTGATTCGGCCGTTTAGCGACAAGATGCGCAGTTACCGCCCGATCGTCGGCATCACGAAGACGACGATTCCAGGCATCGAGCAATTCACTCGTGAGTTACTCGCCTGTCTCAACGAGCACTTTGAGCAACACGACTTTCTGCTTGGCGGTCGACCCTGTGTAGGCGACTTCGCGTTGTACGGACCGCTGTGGGCTCATCTCTTTCGCGACCCGGGCTCGAGACATCTTTTCTCGGACGCACCACATGTTTGCACCTGGTTCGAACGCCTGCAGAAACCCCGGAAGGGAGTGGGTGAGTTTCTACCGAAGGACGAGGTTCCAAAGACCCTCGACCCGCTCTTCAAGACGTTGTTCGCCGAACAAATGGCCTTCGTCGGGGATTTGGTCGGCGCCATCGACGACTACTGCGAGAAGAACCCGGAAGCGACCCGGGTGCCACGAAGCCTGGGAGAGCACGACTTCACAGTCGGCGGCGTCGCCGGAAAACGGCGTCTCATCACGTTTACGCAGTGGATGGTCCAGCGCCCCTTCGCTGTGATGGCCACTGCCGACAAGAAGGAGAAGGGTCGAATCAACACCTGGCTAAAACGAGTTGGGGGAACCGAAGCTATGAAGCTCAAAATCCAGAACCCGTTTGAGAGGCACGGCTTCAAAATGCGCCTCGCCTGACCCCTCCTGTCGATTCGATCCACTGGTCAAATCCAGTGACCAATGATCTGGTCGCTAAGTCTGCCATCGGTGTCGCACCAGGCCCGCAAAGAGCCCCGTAAACCCTTTATAAACAAGAAAAACACCGGCATCGACAAGCCTGGTTGTCACCCGGGCACCCTTGTGTGAACGGAGAAGCGGAATCGGCGCGTCTCGGTTCAGGCCGTGCGACGTAACCACTTAAAGTTACAGCGTTATCAAAAGCAGAGGCCCCGTCGTGGCACACGCGTTGCGATGGCTCTTCTGCGCGAGGCTGGGTTGCCTGCTAGATGGAGAGAGAGAATGAATCGCTTGTTGCTGATGATCCTGTCCGTGAACTTCGCTGTTCACGGTTCAGCCTGCCTTGGGGGTGAGCCCGAAGACCCCTCGGAAACCACCCGACGGGCTGCGCTCGAGACCGAGCTGTTAGAGGCCGTCTCGGTGTTCCAACTCGAGATGGGCGTCGACATTTGGAATTCCAGCGTCACGCCAAGGCTGCTGTTCAACGCGGTGCTGGCCCCAGATATCTCGGAAGAGACTGACAGTGTGACCGCCACACTCCACGTCTACGAGGTCGATCCGGATCCACCAAGCTGCGCAACCTCAACTGGCCTACTGTTTCCGGTGTTCGGAGTCGAGAAGGTGACGACCTTCACCGAGGATGTGACGGTGGGCCGACCGCTGGTGATCTCGTTAGAGGACCTGCCAGAAGGCAACTATTTTTGGACACTTCACTTTGATCTCGTTTTGGAGGACGGAACGGAGATTTCGTATCCGCTCGTGGAACCACCGGTCGATGATTGCGACATCGATGCCTATAACGACAAGGCCCTCGAGTCGGGCTTTTTGGCCGTAGTCCCGACGTTCGATATCGGTACCTATTCGGAAGTCATTCCGGGCTGGAATGACCCGGAGGATGTCTCGCGATTCAACATCATCTTCTACCTGCAGAATCAGTACGAGGGCTATTCGCTCACGATGGAGGAGGCGGAACCGGCGATTCTCCACATGCTCGAAGGCGAATTCGGGTTGCTGAACGCTGAACCGTACGCAAGCAACGCTGAAGCGTTCAACTTCTGGATCTACGACGATGAACTTCCCCTCGCAGCCGAGCTCAATACGGGTGCGGTCGAAGCGTGGCACTTGGTGCGTGACGGCCAGCCTGTGTCAGAACTGAGCCTCTACCACAAAATCGCCGCCAGCTTTCCCTATGATGGGGCTCGGAGCATTTCGGTACTGGTCCAACCGAGCTTCGGCGTCGGCGGGAAGACATGCGCCTGGAATGATGGCGCAATTGTCATGTTCCCTTCCGACCTCTACGCAACCTGTCTCGACAACGGCTATTCCGAGCAACACTGCCTGGACGTGGCGCGAGCCGACCGGGTCTTTACGCATGAAATCGCCCATATCGCGGGCGGGGCTGATGAGGCTTACTTCAGTGACGAACTATTCGATCCGTCGTGGTTCGAGACGGTTACCAGCTATCCAATTGGACAGCACATCACCAACTATATGACGTACTACTCTTTAACGGACGTGCAACCGGACTGCGAACTCAAATCATGGGGTAAGTACTATTGCTACGATCCCAGCCCTGGGGCAGTCGCCGAGTGCGAAGCCAACTCGTGGTGGAGCGACCTGATCGGCAACGGCTGTGGCGAGCCTGGGGTGATCGACTGTACTCCTGAGGACCCGCTCTATGAATACGAGGTGACGTGCCAGAATCTGGGCTCAGGACGAACGTTTTACAGCGCCAGTGACCTGTTCAAATCGACCGTTACCTCAATCATGGACACCCGGCTGAACTTCCTCGACGTCACGGCCTCGAAACAGGCCTGCCAATACGGGCCAGGGCCGAGCGATTGGACCCGGTGCGCGACGTCGACAGACCTGGGCGGACGCGTCTTTGGTGAACCGGCCGAGCGGCAATTGTGCGTGTTCCTGGACGAACGAACGGGCGGTGCCGAAGGCGTCTGCCAGGATCTCTGCCTGGATCGATGCGCCGCGGGCCAAAGCTGCATCGCAGGGGAGTGCTATGTCCTAGCTGCGCCAGGAGACGCCACCGGCGACGGCAACACGAACGTGTCCGATACGCAATGCATCATACGGACCGTGCTCTCGGCGATGTACGGCATTGATCCACCCTCGTGCCTAGACGATCCGATTAAGGCCGATCTGAATTGCGACGGCGTCGTCACGATGATCGACGTTCAGCTGTCCATTGATCGAGCGCTCTCATGCGGCACTGGCTACTGCAATGCGCCGATGTCTCCCGAAATCGACGTAAATCAGGATGGCGTGCACGACCAGTGCAACGCAGCTCTATGAGTTAGTTCCGGCTCTCCTCTCATTTCCCGCTGAAATCCACCCTCCACCGCCAGCGGTTCCGGCGTGCAAGCCGGTTCCCCTGCGTCCGCTTATTGCTTATAGTCGTACGCCCAACATTAAATCGTTTTGCTCCAAATGGAGGACTGATGGCGATCGATCGCACCGCGTTGCTGACTGAAATCTTGCGACAACCCGCTGACTCGAGCACCTGGGTCGAGCTGACTACCCTTATCAACTCATGGCCAGAAGCCGAGGGCCTCGAAGCCGCTCTGAAACAGGCTGAGGCGGCCCTTTCGAGCTGGCCCGACAGTTTGCGGACGGCGAATTCGTGGTGGTTTGGTGCGTCTAAGGGCAGTGAGCCACGCTGGCGTTTGGCCAGAAGCCTGTCCTTCAGTAAACGCTTTAACATCTCGACACTCGGCGAGATCAGCCAGAACGACGCCTTTCGCCAAGTCACGAACCTGAGATTGACACGGGGCGGAGGCCCGGACCTCATTGAAGCTCTGGCTCAAGCGATCAGTGGCGGAGGAGCCTTCGACCAGATCACCGGCTTAGACCTGAACGGACGGGAGATCGGGGCGGACGGCGCCGCGGCGTTGGCGAAGCTCGAACTCCCCGCCTTGGAGTGGCTCGACCTGTCGCGATGCGACTTGGGCAAAGCCGGAATAGAGGCTTTGGTCTCTGCTCCATGGGTTGGGCAGCTGCGCCACCTGAGTCTGGCGGAGAGCCGAGTTAACGAAGGCGCCGCAGCAGCACTCGGGAACGGTGGGTTGAAATCAGTCGAGTTTCTTCGATTTCGCCGGACACCTGAGCTTGACGATGCCGCGCTGGCGGCCTTGAGCGGTGGGGAGTTCCCCGAGCTCCGAGACCTCAACCTCGAAGAGGGCGGCTTTGGACCGGAGGGACTAGCGGCGCTTGGTGGGGCGAGTCATTGGAAGAAGCTGGAGAAACTGAATCTCTCCACCCAAGATCGGGCTTTTGGTGATGACGGGGCCAAGGCACTTGCCAGCACCTGGTCGTTTCCGGCGGTGGGCAAACTCAACATCGGCGGCAACAAGATCGGGGACAGCGGTGCCAAAGCGCTGGCTGGGTGCGATGGCCTGTCTTCAGTGCACACACTCAACATCGCCCGGGCAGAATTCAACACGAAGGGAATGAAGGCGCTCGCCAATTCCAAAGCCTTCTCTGGCGTTCGGTCCATCTATATGAACTGGTGCAAACCCAATGCGATCAAGGCGATGGGCGGGAGTCCGCTGGCCGAAAATGTCGAGAAGCTAGAGATACCTCGGACCTCATGCAAAGACGTCGGCTTGCTCGCTCTGTTGGAGGGAGATGGCCTGGCGAACGTTCATCATCTGGACCTGACCAAGAACAAGTTGACCGACTCGGCGATCGAGGTACTCGTTGGGGCAGCCGACAAGCTGACCCAGCTCCGAACATTGGTCGTTCAGGAAAATAGTATCACTGGGCGCGGGCTCGGCATGCTCGGCAGTGGAAAGCTCGAGTTGCACGCCCTGAACCTCCGATACAATAAGCTGGGAGCGGACGCTGTTGATACGATTACTTCTGGGCCCCTGGCGACGAACCTACAGGACGTGAACCTGAAGTACTGCGGCCTTGGTGAATCGGGGTTCTCGGCGCTCTGTAAGGGGGAGTTCCCCGAACTGCAGAAGCTGGTCATTGAGACCGACGCTGCCACAGTCAAGAGTCTCGGAGTCATGGTGGAAAACGCCGGCAACTTCCCACGGCTGCGAGAGTTCGCGTTCCAAAAGGGCCTTTTCTCTGGCACTCCGAAGGACCAACTCGATGTGCTGCAAACCTCCTTTCCGCTGGCTCGGGCTGCGATAAATGGCGGAGTCCGAGCTTTGCGTAGTCGGCTGCCCGAGTTTGCCTCGCTGGTTGAAAAACCTGAGCCCGAAGAGAAGCCAAAAGCCGAAGGTCTGCCGACCGCAGTGTTCGAATTGCCAGATGGGGATGAGCCGATCAATCTCGCCAATTGCTCCAGCCTGGCCGTACTGGGCCAGATTGGTTTGGGGTCCATCGATCATGCGCTGTGGCAAGGGGAAGAAGCCGTTGTCCTCAAAACCGCCAACGGCCTGTATCGCTACGAACTCGAAACCGGGTCGGTCGAACTCATCTCCCAATCCTCGCGGAAGTCCGTGGGCCTGTCGGATGACGGTCGACTGCTCGGCGGCATGGAAGCTCGCTGGGACGGGAAGGTCGTGGATCTCGAGACGGGCAAGGAAACGACAACGTGGGATATCAAGGTCGAGCAGTGGTATCAGAAGGTCGCGTTTTCCCCCGATAACACCCAGATCGCGATGCTGTCCCCGCACGACGAGTCGTTCAAGAGTCTCATTCGGGTTCGGACGCTCGCTAGTGGAGCGCAGTGGGAATATAAGCTGAGTTTCTCCATCAGCAGTAGAACCGCCCTGACCTGGTCTCCCGACGGAAAGTTCCTCGCAGTGGCCGATTCAAGCTGGCACGTCATCCTGTCCTCGGCAGGCCAAGAGCAGGCAAAATGGGCATTCGGTGACGCGGTCTCGGCCTGTTTTACCCGCGACAGCGCTCACCTGATCACCGGCACCCGTGAAGGCAACATGTCCAAATCGGGGGAGAAGTTTCTTCGGGTCTGGGATCTCGAGGGCAAGCAGGTCGCGGAAATCGCAACACCGAGCGATGCCGGGGCAGACAAAATACTCGCCATCGCCACCCACCCTGACGGGAAGAGCGTCGCCGTGGGCGGTGAAGACAAACACGTACACATTTTTGATAGTTCGACTTGGAAGCGAACCCATCTACTCAAACAGGCTGAACTCAACCGCACCGGAAGTGACGGCTTCCGTTCAAAATGGTCCGTTGGGCAGTTGGGGTTCTCTCCTGATGGGAGCAAGCTACTGGTGCGTACCGATGGGGACTTTGGCTCCCTGCAGGTTTGGGACACCACAAACTGGAAGCGCACCGCGCTCCACAGCGACTTTGTCGATACGTTCAACAACTTTGCCCTGTTTGACGATGGCGTGGCGATTGCCACAACCAGTGAGGCGCGAAGTTACCGCTCGGGCGTTGCGTCGCCGAAGATCCACAAGGGCTGGAAGGGGCCGTGGAATAGCGAAGATATCGACTACTTTGCGCCGCTCTCTGATGGAAAGCAGGCCGTCTTGGTTTCGGGTGCGCACTTCCCGGAATTCACGTTTGGCGTACTCGACCTCGAGACCATGGAGCTCGATGCATCCTTTAGGTGTCCAAAGGGACCGCGAGTCCTCGCGATCAACCCGGTTGACGACCTGATCGCCATCGGTGACGAAGAAGGGCGCGTTACTATCTTCAAACCGGGGCGCAAGTCACCCGTAACGAAACACCGAAACCACCATGACAGAGTTTCGGATCTGACTTGGTCGGCCGACGGAACGGGCCTGGCGTCTTGTGCTGAGGGCAAGCTGTGCGAATTGAGACCACGGACTCGGACCTACAATGCGTCGGGTGAACGTCCGCGTTTTGGTGCTTGCGCCTTGTCGTCAACCGGTGAATGGCTGGCTGGCGCGGTAACCAATCGGCCAAAGGGTGGCCCTTACACGGGCAAGGTCCTCATCTGGCCCAAGGACAGAGTGACTCCACTCGAGTTTGCTCCTACCGACAAGGGCGGATTCAACGCGCTGGTGTTCTCACCAGACGACGAAGTGCTGGCCACCGGAGACAGTAGCGGCCGAATTCGCCTGCTGCGCACCGCCGACGCCAGCCTATTGGCCGAGTACCAAGCCCATTCTGGTCCGATCACGGGTCTGCGGTTCGATACTGAGGGCGGCTTGCTCTACTCGATGGCTCACAGCGGTCAGATCAAGATCTGGGGTGTTGGTCCCGACGAATCCGAGTACCTGATCGCAAAATACGATGTCGAACCACTGGCCGTCGAACCGGAGCCGGCCAAACCGGAACCGGCCAAACCGGCTCCAACTCCAGTTGCGAAGAAAGAGAAGCCGAAGCTTGAGCCGCCCAATTGGGAGGCGGTTGAGGCAGGTGAACATTGGACGGTGCGGGAGCGCTGGCACATTCTCAATCACAAAGAGGTCGGCTGGATTGAGGTGCAGAAGTACGATGAAAAAATGTTTCCGGGCCGATGCAAAGACCTGGCGTACGCCAAAGAAGTTTGTTCGTGGAATGACGTCACGAGCGAACCGATTCCCGCGGAACTTGCAGCCCAGGTCGACGAGCATGTAGCCCAGTATTTGGCACTGCTCAAGGAGCTGCGAGACGGCCCCCAGAAAATCAGCATTCTTCTCGATCTACCGAACGAGAAGAAGGCACTCGCCGAGCTCGGTGGGACGCCAATGCGTCTCCTCTTCAAGGGCGAAGGCTGGGCTGTCGTCGATCTGAGCGGCGATCCCTCGAGAGATATCTCTGATGCCATGTTTGCCAAGGTCAATAGCTCGTCTTACGGCAAGTTCAAGGACCTGGCGCAGGTGACGGTCGACGCCGTCCTCAAGGGTGTCGCTGAGCGCGGAGAGGAGACGACTATAGTCTTCGATCCGCCGCTGATACCGCCGCCAGTGGAGAAGCCGAAACCAAAATGGTTTGCCACCTATGCCGACGTCGAAAAGGCGGTGGCCGATCGGGATATGACCGAACTGAAGCGAATATACGCCGAGGGGAACACGACCCCCGACAAGGGCAAAGACGACGCCAATCTGCTGCACGCCGCAGCGAGAAAAGGATATCTCGAGGCCGTCAAACTGGCGCTCGAAGGCGGTTGCGACGTCAACCAAGTGGAATGCCAGGGGTCTACCCCACTCCGCTTCGCGGTGAAGGCATGCGCGGATATCAAGAACGGCGCGCTTTCCAGTGAATACAGCGAGGCGATCGAGGTGATCGACTTGTTGCTCGAAAAGGGCGCTGACCCAGCTTTCGTCGATAACAAGATGGGGCGCTCACAGGCAACTGAAGCGTGCGTCTCGGGATGCACCGACGTGGCGATTCGATTCTTCGAGCTAGACGAGGCATCCCTCACCAAGGGTGACAACTGGGGCCTCCTGCCGATTCACCTTGCGTGCATTGGAGGGTCGGTCGAACTCTTGGAATGGCTCGCTGAACACGACGCCGATCCTCACGCTCTCAGCACCTACAAAATGCAACCAATCCACGTAGCTGCCGAGAATGGCCGTCTTGACGCCGTGAAGTGGCTCGTCGAGCGCGGAGCGGATTGTTCGGTACCGGTTGATGACGACTGGGGCACCCAGCCAATCCACTACGCCTCCCAAAACGGACGGCTCGACGTTGTAAAATGGCTGGTGGAGAACGGTGCGGACCTGAAGTCAGTCACCAAATTTGCCGTTCAACCAATCCACTACGCGGCGATGGGCGGAAGAGTGGAGCTGTTGGCATGGTTCGTAGAACAAGGTATGGAGCCGACGGTGGCGGCTGACAATGATTGGGGTGAGGAACCAATTCATTACGCCGCCCAAAATGGCCACCTCGATGCCATGAAGTGGCTGAAGGACAACGGAGCCGACCCGCTGGAGCCGACCAAAGCCGGGATGTACCCGTTCCATTCGGCAGCTAAGAGTGGGTCGATAGCGACCATGGAATGGCTCGTCGAGCTGGGGGCTGATCTCAACGGCCCGACCGCGGACAAGTACAAGACGTGCCCGATACACTGTGCTGCCCAAATGGGCCGCAGAGAAGCGGTCGAGTGGCTCGTGGAGAAAGGGGCCGATCTGAAGATCAAGGACAACCACGGCTCGCAGGCCATTCATCATGCGGCATACAACGGGCACAACTGGGCCCTTATGTGGATCGTGAAGCACGAGGACGTCGACTTGAACGCGGTTGACAGCATGGGCTTCACTGGCGCGCACGAAGCGTGCGTCAAAGGGCATGTGGGAGCGCTAAGCACGCTGATACAAGCCGGGATCGACAAGAGCATTAAGTCAACGGGCGATGATGGCACCCACAAGGCGGGTATGACAGCCAAGGAAATCGCCGAGCAGCACGGGCATCAGGAGCTGGTCGACATGCTGAGCTGATTCGCATCGGGACAACACACTCGACTCGATATCGCGCTCCAGTCCCGAATACTCCGTGGTCTCCGTGACTCGACTCATGTAGCACAACGAGTCGGGGGTGGGGTTTAGGGCGAGGCGACTAGTGGATTAGAAGTAGGTCGACCAGGGCTTCTCGGTCCGCTTCGGGAAGATTGGTGCCGAAGGGATGGCCGACGTGATCAGATGGTTCGAGTCCGAGTAGGCCGGGCAGACTCAGTGCGCTGCCATCGTGCAAGAGCAGTCCGCGGTCGGCCAATCCAAGCAAGGACGGAGCGCGGTAGCCGCCCGTTCCGCGAGACCCCTCCGCCGCGGCAGAGTCGGTTTGTATTCGGCTCACGCCGATGGGGGGCCCACTCAACCCATCACCTTCGTGACACTCCGCACAAGCAGCAGAGAAGACTTCGCCACCGCGCCCATCGAGGTCTGGACGTGGTAGTTGCTCACCCAACGACTCGAGAAACAACGCAATGGAAGCGACGAGCACGCGATTGGGACGCACCCAGTAGGCCTGATGCGACGACATGAGCGTTTCGATTCGCACCATACGTTCGATGCGTCCATTGGCGAGATTTCCACTGTGGTGGAGTCGCTCTTGCCACCGAATCGCTCGCAAATCGGCCGGCTGCACGGGGTTCTCGATACCGTCGCCAGTGACATCCATCGTGCCCGGCGACCAGAAATAAGCCCCTAGCAGTTCGTCGATCCGAAAATTGCGGTTCGATAGGCCGAGGATCCGTCGCCCCTCCTCGGTCGTAAACGAGTGACAGGCCGCACAAGTGAGGGCAACGCCCCACCGGCCATCAGAGAACTGGATTTCGACGGCCCCGTTTACGGTGCCGTCGGGATCGACGCTCAGCCCGTAGCTCTGAACGACCTCTGCACTCTCGCGCAGCTTTCGAAGCGTCGGATCGATGACGATTGGGTAGTTTTGAAAGGCCTGCTCACCCGCGCTGACCCAATCTGATAGAAGCTCGTCGCCCTGGTCCTCAGCGAGGTCCGGCAGCTCGGCCACCGCACCACCCTCGACATCGACGAGTTGGTCGGGGACGCGTAGGGGCCGGATCGTGGGTTCAAAAACATCGAGGAGGTCCCAGTCGTCTTCGGAGTCGGTGATGCCAGCTCCAGAAAGTGAATAGTGGTCCAGTCTAAGTTGGCCATAGGGGGTCTCGGCGACTGCCACGCTTCGCTCCAGCGCCGCCCGCCTCGCCGCGGGACTGTTTACGTACGAGAGAGCGTCACCCACCGGCGAATCGGCCGTTGGAACGACTTCGACGGCGTCACCAGCACAGGCCAGCGAACCGCTGGCTAGGCCAGCGCACACTATGAGGATGACTATCCTAGGCATTCCGAGTCGCTGCATGCCCAGTGCGGTGTGGGCGTCTCGAAGTAGCGGCAATCGCCCACTGTGCAGTCGTCGTCGGTGTAACATTCATCGTCGGGTGTGTGGCAGTAGTAGCCGACCGGTGGAAAGTAGTGACCACAGCCGCCCAGCGAGGGCATACACTTGTAGTCACCGCACTCCGAGTCGACGTGACAGCCGGCCTCAATGCAGGCGTTCCCTCCATGTCGTGCGCCGTCGCATGCGCAGAGCTCGTCCGAGGCGCAGTCCGAATCTTGGAAACATGAGTCGTAGGAGCAAAACGGGCCGCCGCGACCCCATACACAACGCCCGTTGTCACCGTCACAGCAGTCTGCGTCGGACCCGCAGGTGCCCTCGGGAAAGCCGCCGCCCGCGTCTACCGCCGGCCGGCATGAGTTGCAGGTCAAGGGGACAGGACGGCTGATTCCAGGGCTCACATCGTCCTCTTCCGTGAAACATCCCAACGGGCAGATGGGTCCATCGGTATCACCTGCCGCATCGGCCTGATCGAGATTAGTGTCGCCTGTTTCGAGGTCCGCCTCAACGATTTCGGCGTCCTCAGCTATGTCGGATTCGTCGGCAGCAAGGTCCGGGTCACCTTCGAGCAGGTCCCCGCTCGAGTCTCCCTCGTCGAGGTCCTCAGCAACTAGATCAGGATCGCCGTCCTCGACGTCCTCAACCACCAGATCGGAGTCGGCTTCACCGTCACTCTGACTCGTATCGCTGGCCAGGTCGGTCGTGTTGTCGGCATCGCCAGTCTGGAGCGATGTGTCGCGGGAGCGGCTCTCGTCCTCGACCGAGTCATCCGACGTCGAGGAGCCCTGCACAACCGCATCCGAGCACGCGCACAACAGGGAGATCAATGCCAAAACAAGTATTGTCGACCACTTCATTGGAATCCTCAGGTCATGTGTTCCGCACTATTGGCTGGTTGGCTCGAGCAACGAGACGAACTTACCGTAGGTCTCTTCATCGTTGAACGCCCAGTGAGACCACCACGGCGACGGCATATCCAGGCTGTGGGCCTCGATCATGTCGCGGACCCACCTATCTTGATCCCAATCGCGCGGGCGCCCCTCCGCATCTCTGGCGCTGTGCTCAGGTATCATGAGGTACAGTCGCTTGTCGCCTGGAATATGTGTTGGATGAGCAAAGCGAAACTCGAAGACGCGCTCGGGGAAGAGCACTTCGCCATCCACACCGCGTAGTCCGCTCGTTTTGATTGTCCGCGAGTCGGTCATTGCTTCCTCCGTGCCCGGCAGGATAGCGGAAACCCGGCGGTTCATAAACGGGTGCTCCCTATCGATCTACCCGGTGCGATTTGCTCCGGCCGGCAACTAACCTCAAGCACCGCCTCGATTTTCTAGCCTCTCTGGCATAAGGTGTTTCGCGATAAGAATTGTAGAAACCATAACGGAATGCCGATTGCTGAACCAAGTCGTAATCGGGCGATTCTTCAATGCCGAGTTTCGAACAATCGAGTCACGAGCGAAGGGGGGTGACAAGTGACGTCACAAGTGGTGGGCCGGACAGTCGTGCTGGTCAGTCAGGATTTCGAGCTGGCTGAGCAGCTCGCCGAAGCGCTGGCGGGTACGCAGGATGAGATGAAGATGTTCGGGCATACGCTCGACGCCCTCAGGTACTTGAATCGTTTGCCGGCCGACCTAATCCTGATCGACTTCGCCATCGCTGACGGAGGCGCACTGTCTCTCAGGGAACGCACCCAAGACCTGAGACCGGATGCAGAAATCGTATTGCTGGTCCCCTCTGACGTTCAGCCCGAGTGGCTAACACTCTTTGACTGCCACAAGCTCGAGCTGCCCGTCTCAGATGTCGCCCTCGGGGCCTTCCTGAGGGGCGAGCCCAACCCGGAACAGCCGCCTGCACGCACCGATTGGAGTCAAGATCGGACAGAAGTCCTTTCCGATGTCGACATCGAAATCATCGCCCAAGAGATCCGAGACACACCCCAGCTCTTCGAGTTTCCAACCGGCGATGCAGTCGCTGGGTTCGTCAACGCGATGACCAGGACGGTTTCCTCTCTCCCCGACCCGGAGTGGGCGAACCAAGATGTCGGGACCTGCGTACGCACCTCGCTCTTCTTGCTCGGCAAGCTCGAGTCGGTGCCGCTCGCTTCGATACTGCACAAGCTCTTCGCCAACCGAATGTCCGGGATTCTCAGTCTGCGGGATGGACAGCGGCAAATTTACTTCAGGGAGGGGTTGCCCGTACACGCGACCAGCGAAGCACCCGCCGACGCATTCGTGAACTATCTCATCGCTGATGGCTGGGTCGAGCAGAACCAGGTCAACGACGCCATCCCCCTCAGAGGCGAAGACGAGGACCTGGCCGAGACCCTCTACCGACTCGGTAGCGTGGGAGAGGAAGCGCTCTTCGATGCGGCCTTCGGCTGGGTTCACGGCATCCTGCTCGGGTGTTTCCAGCTGACTGAGGGCAATTACCATTTCGATCGAGATAAGTCCTGGTTTGGACAGGTCCCGGAGTTCCCTCGAAATCCGATTGAGTTGATCGCTGAAGGTCTCTATCAGAACCTTGATCCTGAAGCCCTTGCCGAGGACCTCGAAACCCAGCTGGGCGCCTACTTGGTCAAGACTGAAAAGTACCAGGAGTTTCTCAGGTTCTATCCGGCGCAGATTGATGAGTGGGCTTGGATTGCCGCTATCGATGGGACCCGCACCCTGTCCGGTGTCATGTCCCTCAGTTCTGGCGAGATGGTCCGACTGTTGACCATGGTCCACATTCTTACCGCCCTGGACGTCCTCGAGTTTTCCGCTGAGCCGCGCATCGCCGAAGCCAGGTCCGAACTGAAGAACGCGCCGAAGATCTTCTCGCATGATGACAACCGGACAGCCGTTGCCGCGTCGGTTTGGAGCTCCGGTCAGGCCACTGTGGTCGATTCCGACGCCCTCGAGAAGCTGTTGGCGAGGGAACGGGAGGCAAAGGGGAACAAGCCGGTCTCGCAGTCAGCGAAGACCGCCTTCGTAGATGCACCCGGGCAGTTTGATCGACTGTATGTCGGCTCGGCCGAAAATGAACCGGCGGAACCCAAAGTCTCTCAAACCGCCAGCACCGTCTTTGTCGAACAACCGACAATGAAGCTTCAGCAGTTCGATGATCCGGTTGGCTCGGAAACAGAAAAACAGGTGATTCCGTCTCCGATCAGCATTGCTCGGATCGAAGTTCCTGCGCAGCCAGACCCACGCTTTGCAGATGGCGGTGCCACAGACCCTGACGCTCCGGCGCCTTCTGTCACCGCAGAGCTCACGGAAACAGAAGACCAGCTGGGTGACCGGTTGTTCGCCGAGTCGGAGTTTACTGCGCCGGACGCAGCGGCTCCGTCTCAACCTTTGGAAGCAGTCCCGACTGACGAATCGCCACAGAAAGATGACCTGTTCGCCGAACCAGAGCCCGAGCCGACCACCGAGGAAGCGCCTCAGATCGCCAACGCCGAAATCGAAAAGGTAGTCTTCGACTACTACCGGCGTATGGGTGCGGGTGACCCTTACTATCTGCTGGACGTTCCAAGAAACGTTGCTCCGCCCGACGCCAAAGCCGCCTACGAAAGATTCCTCGAGAAAGTCCCGAAGAGCCGTATCGCTGGGCTCGACGAGGCCTCTCGTCAGTACACCGAAGAGGTGCACGAAGCCGTTGAACGGGCCTACAACCAAGTCTCTCTGCGGGTGTTGAAGAGCGAGTTCGAAACCCATCGCAAGAATTCGGGTGGGCCGCAACGCTCCGAACGAGAGCGAAAGTACATCGAGTCCCTTCGGCAGGCGTCGAGGAAGGGCCGCGAGAAAGCGGAGCAGTTGAAGAATCGGAAGCAGAAGCCGCAGGCGGTTGACGACCCACCGACCGGAAAACGAAACGCGCCAGGCTATGCCGAGGCCTACTATCTGAAAGCCAAGAAACTCGTGCGCGAGCTCGAGTGGACGAGCGCGCTCGAGCACATCCAGGAGGCGATTCACCTGGCCCCCCACAAGCCGAAGATTCTGGCTCTTCAGGCCTGGATCCTCTTTCACCACTCGAGCGGTGACCGCCCCAAAAAGCTCGAGCAGTGCGCAGAACGACTCGAGGTCGCTCTTACCATCGACGAGCAACTGATCGAGTCCCACTACTACCTGGGCGTGATTCGCAAGAAACAAAAACGATACCAGGATGCCCTGGTTTGCCTACAGAACGCCCGTCGACTGGACTCCAAGAACCAATTTGCGCGGCTGGATCGCGAGATCAAAGCCCTTCGCCAACACCTCGCTGGAAAGTGAGGCCAGTCCTTTTGCGAAATGACTCTATGAGGCTGTACTTCTCGCACACCGGGAGCCAAAAATATCCGGGCGCCTGCAATCTTCGCCGATGTTTGTGTATGATGGAGGCCTCGGAAACGCGCTGTCCCCGCAACCGAGTGTGTGTTTGAATGTTTAGAACAGGATGCCTTCGGGTGTTTTGGCTGCTGATACTCGCTATCGCGCTGGTGGTGACATCCGCCTGCGACAAGGGCACAGATCCCACCGATTCCAATGATGCTGGCACAAATGAAGATACGAGTGAACCCACTGACGTGCTGCCCGAGATTGGCGACGCCGACGCGGGCGACCCACTAGAGGAACCGCCAGACGAAACTCGAGACGAACCCGATGTCACCTCGGATCCAGACGTCGCCATTGAAGCCGACGAACCGTTACCATTGCCCCCCGCCCCCCCCGGTTTGGGGGGGGCCGCCCCCCCCGGGCCGGGCGCGGGTGGGG
>CAZDBH010000057.1:23990-26564 GCA_964503485.1 uncultured Bradymonadales bacterium
CCGGCCTCTGATCTACGACCCAGGGTGTTTGGCGAAGCCGAGGACGACACCAACATCCGCCTCTACCTCGGAGAGGAATGCGAGGGCTCGCCGATTGCTGAAGGCACTGCGGCTGAACTCGCCAGTCCGGGCATTCAACTCGCCAGTGATGTTCCTGCGGACCAGGTTTCGCAGTTCACTGCCGTGTCAGCAGTTGGCGACCTGATATCGGTCTGTTCCGAGGCTATAGGCTACGAACACTTCACTGCACCAAGCCCGGTGGTTCTGGACGGCACCGATCCCGTTTCGCCGTCCCAGGTGGGCACACCGTCCGTCACCGGAAGCGCCGATCCGGGGAACACTGTGTTCATCTACTCAGACGAGGTGTGCGAGGAGGAAGCGCTCGCTGAGGGTCTCGCGGACGTCGATGGCCGATTCTCTGTCGAGGTGACGGTTCCCGAGAACACGCCGGTTATTCTGCGGGCACGGGCGCGCGATCCAGCGGGACATTTCACGCCGTGTCCGATCGATGGCCTGATCGCCTATCACTACGATACCATTGCACCCACCCTGGGCTTCTTCAGAGCTGACGCGCTGTCAGAAACCACAATTCAAGCCAATTGGGATCAAGCCGAGGACAGCGGGTCCGCCGCCTCTGCCATTCGCTACAACGTGTGCTACGCCGAGGAAGAAGGTGAGCAGATCTGTATCGTCGCCCTGGATGACCCCGACGGTTGGTTGTTGGCCGCCGACCTCGGTGGTGACGCAGCCGAGCTGCTCGGCTACCAGGCTGAAGACCTCACCGAAGATCAACGCCACGTGTTCGAGTTGTTCGCCGTTGACGAGGCGGGCAATCAGGCTCGACAAGCGGGTCCC
Organism: uncultured Bradymonadales bacterium; assembly: GCA_964503485.1. Lineage (GTDB taxonomy): Bacteria > Myxococcota_A > Bradymonadia > JAFGEP01 > JAFGEP01 > CAZDBH01. The sequence goes on from CAZDBH010000057.1 coordinate 24,846, forward strand.
AGCAAGACGATGGGAATCGACGCCGGGGTCGACTTGGAGGCCGGTGACGATCATACGTGCGCACTCCAGGCCGACGGCCAAGTCTGGTGTTGGGGCAACAACAACCGCGGTCAAATCAGTGAGTCTGACGATCTGACGATCGCCGTCCCCGTGCCGTCGTATCAAATCGCCGACCCCATTCAAGTGGTGGCGGGCAACACCCACACTTGCGCTCTCGACTACACAGGACAAGCATTCTGCTGGGGCGACAATCGTCTCGGCCAACTTGGAAACTCGACTGCTACAGACGACTCGCCCCCAGTCGCCGTGACTGGGCTGGACGACGGCGTGGAACTGGCCTCTGGCGGAACTGAGACCTGTCTCTTGAGACAGGAGGGAGCCATCTCATGCTGGGGAGCCGACTACGGCGATGAGCCCGTCGCGGTACAACTAGAGGGCGCTGATCTAGCCGGGGCAATCTCGATTGCAGTCAGTCAACACACGGGCGTCGATTCACCCCGCTCCTGTGCGTTGATGGGGGATGGGACGAGCCGTTGTTGGACATCAGAGAATCTAGAGGCCGCACAATTGCCGGGAACCGAGGTATCTCGTGACTTGGTGATTCGTGATCGAGACGTTCTGTTGTTGGGAAGCGACAGCCAGGTGTCGAGTTGGAGTACCGGAGCAACCGCGACTGTAGCCGTTGCCTTCGATGGACCCGTTCGACAAGTCGATGTTGGTGAAGACCTCACCTGCGCCGTACTCGTTGACGGTCGAGTTCAGTGCCAAGGGCTGGATTCTGACGGGGCGTTGGGCGATGGGACCGTCGAAGACGCCACCCGCGGACCCGTTTTCGTTAACGCACCCGGCACCACCGACCAACTCACAGAGGTCAGTGAGATCACGGTTGGTCAGCGCCACTCATGTGCCCTGCTGACGGACGGCTCGAGCGTCTGCTGGGGTGCATCCGACCAAGGTCAGCACGGAAGCGGTGATGAAGTCGGAGAGGACGCGTCGAAGTCCGATCCAGTTACAGCAATCATCTCGAACCGTATGGCTGCAGCATGGGGGCATCGAACCTGCGGCCTGCTGGCTAGCGGCGATATCCGATGTTGGGGCGCAAACAGCGGCCCGAGAGTATCTGACTACCCATCCGAGCGCTTCATTTCGGTGAACCCCGGCGTCCATCACGAGTGCTCTGTGACCGTTCAAGGCACCGTAACGTGCGTCGGTAGCAACAGCGAAGGCCAGCTCGGTGATGGCACGTCCGATACCGCCGCGACGCCGAGAGACGTTCCGGACTTCGACGAGGTGATCGAGGTCGCGGCTGGAGCAGCTCACACCTGCGCCCTGCGCGCCGATTCGACAGTCTGGTGCTGGGGGTCGAACGCTGGAAATCAGGTCGGCACTGGGGCCACCTCAGGCGCGGTACGATCACCTAGCGTTGTCCTAGACTTCGCCGGTGGAACACCGATCAGCGGCATCGTGTCGTTGTCACTGGGACGAGAACATAGCTGTGGACTCACTGATGAGGGCACGGTCCTGTGTTGGGGATCCAACGCCCACGGACAACTCGGACGCGGCGACAACCTCCCGAGCCTGACGGCCGCGCCCGTCGCCGGTCTATCCGAGGGCGATCTGACCGATGTCACCGCCCTGTACTCGGCGCCCTATCACATCTGCGCGTTGCTCACCGACGGTCAGGCCGTCTGTTGGGGACGCAATGCAACCGCCCAAATC
>CAZDBH010000058.1:0-26456 GCA_964503485.1 uncultured Bradymonadales bacterium
CGCACGACAGTATCGATCGTGAGTTCGGATCCATCCTCTCGTCGTACCTTCAAGCCCACGGTATCACCGGGTTTGACGTCGTCGGTCAGATCGACTGCGAAGTGTTCTTTGCCCGTCAAGTTGTAGGTTTCGGCGTTTTCGCCCTCTTTGAACTGAAGCGGCAAAACGCCCATGAAGACGAGGTTGGAGCGGTGGATGCGCTCATAGGTTTCGGCGACCACAGCTTTTACGCCCAGCAACAGAGTGCCTTTGGCCGCCCAGTCACGCGAGCTGCCCATGCCGTAGTCGCGACCCGCAAGCACAACCAGAGGTGTTCCCGCCTCCTGGTACTTCATCGACGCGTCGTAGACAGAGGTCACTTCACCCGTAGGCAGGTGGGTGGTCCAACCGCCAACCGTCCCGGGCGCGAGCTGGTTCCGAACACGAATATTCGCGAACGTGCCTCGGGTCATTACCCGGTCGTTGCCGCGCCGCGAGCCGTACGAGTTGAAGTCCCGGCGTTCGACACCGTTCTCGGTCAGGTAGCGGGCCGCTGGGGTGTCTTGTGCGATGGCGCCGGCCGGCGAGATGTGATCGGTGGTAACTGTGTCACCCAGTTTGAGTAGACAGCGCGCTTCCTCGAAGCCCGAGATGGGCTGCACGTCTTCTGTCATGTCGATGAAGAAGGGTGGCTCTTGGATATAGGTCGAGGCGTCGCTCCAGGGGTAGATGTCCGATTCGGCGCTTTCGACTGCGTTCCAAGTGGGATTGCCTTCGAAGACGTTCCCGTATCGGGCCTTGAAGTCTTCTGGGTCCACCGCTTGGGCCACCGTGTCATTGACTTCAGCCTGGCTCGGCCAAATGTCCGCCAAGAACACGTCGGCTCCGGTTTGATCCTGCCCAATAGCGTCTGTGGTCAAATCAATATCGACCGTTCCAGCCAGAGCGTAGGCGACAACTAGCGGCGGCGAGGCCAAGTAGTTTGCTCGGGTCAGTGGATTGACCCGGCCCTCGAAGTTTCGGTTTCCAGACAAGACCGAAGTGACGACCATGTCGTTCGCCCGAACAGCGTCGGCGACGGGCTCAGGCAAAGGTCCCGAGTTTCCGATGCACGTCGTACAACCGTAGCCCACTGTGTGGAATCGGAGTTGCTCCAAGTAGGGAGTGAGTCCGGCCTTTTCGAGGTAGTCGGTGACGACCACCGACCCCGGCGCGAGACTCGTCTTGACCCAGGGCTTTACCGAGAGGCCCTTTTCGACGGCCTTCTTGGCCACCAGGCCCGCGGCCACCAGAACACTCGGATTCGAGGTGTTGGTACACGACGTGATGGCAGTGATAACCACACTACCCTGCTTCATTTCGTAACCGTCGCCGTCGTCAACCGTAGCGACTTTGTCGAGTTCGGCAGGATCGCAGCCTAGGCCTTGGGGCCCCTGTGGCGCGACGAAGGCCGACCGAAACTGCTTCTGCATGTCGCCCAGGACGATGCGATCTTGGGGGCGCTTGGGCCCGGCCAGTGCGGGTTCGACAACACTGAGGTCGAGTTCGACCTCTTGCGTGTATTCGGCCGCCTCGCCCGTTCTCCACAGACCCTGCTCCTTGCAGTAGCGCTCGACGAGATCGATTTGTTCGTCGCTTCTGCCTGTGAGTCGCAGATAGGTCAGCGTGATGTCATCGATTGGGAAAAATCCCATCGTTGCGCCGTACTCGGGAGCCATGTTCGCGATGGTGGCTCGGTCGGCCAACGACAGGTTGTCTAGGCCTGGGCCAAAGAACTCAACGAATTTACCAACCACGCCGTGGTTGCGCAGAATCTGGGTTGCCAAGAGGACGCAGTCGGTTGCAGTCGCGCCCTCAGGCAGGGAGCCTGTGAGTTTGAAACCGACGACCTTCGGAGTGACCATGTAGACGGGCGGTCCGAGCATGACGGCCTCGGCTTCGATTCCGCCCACGCCCCACCCAACGACACCAAGGCCATTGATCATCGTGGTGTGGCTGTCCGTTCCGACCAGCGAATCTGGCATGGCGACGGTTCCACCTTCAGATTTGGAGGTCAACACGCAACTGGCGAGGTATTCCAAGTTGACTTGGTGAACAATTCCCGTAGCTGGCGGCACGGCGCGGAAGTTCTCGAAGGCGTCCTTGCCCCACTTGAGAAACTCATACCGCTCGGCGTTGCGCTCGAACTCCCGCTTGGCGTTAATCTGAAGCGCGTCGTGGGAGCCAAACGCGTCAACTTGAACCGAGTGGTCGATCACCAAATCGACCGGTACCTGGGGATTGATCTTTTTGGGATCGCCGCCCAGCCTCGCCATTGCGGAGCGAAGCGCGGCCAAATCGACCAGAGCAGGAACGCCAGTAAAGTCTTGTAGAATGACGCGAGCGGGCTTGAAAGGAATCTCAGCGCCGCCGGGATCAGCAGCATTCCAACTGGCCAAACCTTCAACATCTTCCGGCTGGACGGAGTAGTTATCGATGTTTCGCAGCGCGCTCTCGAGCAACACCTTGATCGAATACGGCAACTTCTCGACGTGTCCTACGCCCGATTCGACGAGTTTCGCCAGACTGAAATAGTCGACAGCGCCGCCATTCGTGTCGAGTGTGCGACGTGCGCCAAAGTGATCTACGGTTTTCTTCGCCATTTCCTCTCCCCAGTCCATTCGTAGCAGGCCCCGGCTGGGCCAGATTCGCTGCGCTATAGCACAAAAGGAGGCAGAGGCATACCCGGTTCAGTTTGCCGATTACGCACCGAAAACAGGGCATCACGGCATTTTGGCAGAGTTCGGTGAACCGGGTCTGTAGCCGGCAGAGCTAGTAGTTCGTGGGGTCGATTCCTTCGCTGTCGATCGATGAAACAGATGGTACGGCGTTTTCTACCGCGTCGTTGGTCAGCTGGAGTATGAGTGTGCCGTCCACGGCGTCGACCACTGCGATTTCGGAGTCAGAGTCCAGCGAGTCAGTGACGCCTGCGACCTTCGAGCCATCTCTGAAGAACGAGAAATCGCGGTAGTCCGAGATAGCGTAAGGGGTCGTTTCACTATCACCTAGATCGAGAAGCGCAGGGACCGGGTCGCCGCTGAGCTGCTCCGGATCTCCCACGAAGACAAGGCTGTCGTTGGCGGCCCACATCGACATGGTGCCAACGACCTGGGCGCCGTCGGTGACTCGAACAGCTGTACCGCCCGCTCGAGGGGAATGAAAGATGTCGAGCTCATCGCCATCTTCTCTGATGAAAAACACATCATCGGTCGAGAAAAGAGGGCTGGTATCCCCATCCACAGCCGTTGTGACCTCCTGTAGTTCTCCGAAGGTCTCGGTTCGCAGGTCGATGACGTAAATCGAGGTGTCGTCCGTCTCGGATGTGTGGCCCTGAACGGCTAGATGGGTTCCGTCCGCCGACCATGAGGGACGACCGACATTGGTCAGGGTCGTGTCTATCGACGTCTGCGCCACCCGTTCGAAATCGAAGATGATCAAGCTCCTGTCGGTGGCGGAGTCGTAGCTCACAACGGCGAGCTGACGACCACCGGGCGCCCACGCAGGATCGATCTCGTGAAGTGCCCCACTGTCGAGCGAGGCCAGTCCCGTGCCATCGGCTCGGATGAAATGGACCATCGACTTCCCACCACCGGTCGATGTGAACGCGACCCACGGATTGTAGTCGTCCTCCACGATGTCGGCGATTTCGTCGTCGACTGGGTCGCCTGCCTCAGCCTCGTCCGTATCCATAGAATCAAGGTCGTCACCGCCGTCCTCGACATCGATCTCGGGAACGACGTCCGGGTCCGACTGTGTTTCGTCTGCTACCTCAGGCGCGGCGTCCTCCGTAATCTCCGGTTCGTCTTCGACGTCAGCGCTTGCATCCTCGGGTGGAAGTGCGTCCGGCTCATCCTCCACATCAGGGTCGTTACCATCGCTCTCCGGCGCCCTGCAGAACGTTCCGCTGCAAACCTCCCCGCTTGGACAATCCAGTGTGGTAATGCAAGTGCAGAGTTGGCCTGCAAGACACGACTGGTCGTCGCCATTACCGGTTGAATCGGTACTGTCGCCGCACCCGATAGTCACTGCGAAGCTGATGAGAGCGGCAAGACCCAGAGCCGAGAACGGAGGTTGGTGGCACATTGGCAAAGCTCTAATATCGTTAGTGGAACGCGGGACGCAGCAGGCCAGACCGTAGTGCAACGTTCAAAGACCGTCAAGCACTGGTTTCCGCAATTCGAACACCCGGAAACCGCCGTTTTTGCTGGAGGCGCTACCTCCCGCGTGGTAGTAATCGAACCCCGCGTCCGGACCGAAAACGACAACTGACGAGTGACGACATGAGAAAGCGAAGACTGCTCGCCCTGCTCTCGATCCTCTGCTGTTTTCCTGCGTGTACAGAGATCGCACCGGTACCTGAGACACCTGCCCGGCAGACGCCTATTGCGCCGGAGCTTCGAGAGGGCCACCAGGTCTTGTTGCGCTTTGAGGGTATAGCGGACCCAGCCAACAACATCTTCCAAATCACAGCCCTTGAAGTGCCTGCGGGCCAGATCGTCGGGCAATACGGCGTCGCGGAGCAGGCGGTCGGGTGGTGTCCCCTGACAATCGAGGCCGACGGGGAGCACGGCACCACGACGCCAGACGTGATCGAGCTGTATTCGCTCGAAAACACGACCTTCAGTACGGCGATCGATTGCGCCCCTCAAACAGCTCTGCTCCACCCCTCCGCCGACACGTCCGGATATGTGACATACGGCGTCTTTTGCTCAAACGTCAAACTGATCAGCTACTACGATGCGGCTTGGAGCGAGGTATACGCCGAGATTACCGACCACGATGGGGATGCGTCCCAATATGGATACATACCGGTTCTGGGCGGGACCGGATCAGCCGATCCGAACGAAGGTCGGCTGTCGCCGAGTCCAGACGCTGGCGGTCTGTTCTATTACGGTGACATCGACAGCTTGCCCAATGCCCCCGCCAACGAAAAGACAATTCAGTGGACATTTCGAGGCACTCTAACGACACCCTTCGCGTTTTCCGGGCACGTGGTGGGCCGGGTCACCGAGGATTGCGACAACAGCAAAGACGACGACTGTGATGGCGTCGCGAACAACAACTGCAGCGAATTTGACCTTTTCTCGCCTTGTTATGACCACGACGATTGTACCGACAACTTCTGCCAGGATCAGGGTAGTCTATCCGAGGGCCTTTGCCACGAGGCAGCGAGCGAGGTGGAGCGCGTGGTCGGGTCCGACACAGCGTCGGCTGATTCGTTCGGGGCCGGCGTGGTGGACGGCGACTTTGCGATAGTAACCGCTCCCGATCACAACAGCAGCGGCGGCGCAATATACGTATTCGAGCGAGCTTTGAACGGTCAGTGGAGCGAGCTCGCGAAAGAGGTGCCCGGCGACAATGTCCAGGGTGACAAATTTGGCGCTGCGCTGGCAGTTACAGACAGCTGGGTCGCCGTCGGTGCGCCGACACGGACAGGTGGTGGAGCGGTGTACCTCTACCAGCGAAGCGGGAACAGCATCTCCTTGAGCACGACATTGGTGGAGGCCGGCACGACCGATTTCGGCCAATATGTCGACTTGTATGATGGTCGTCTCATTGTTGGCAGTCCCAGCGACGACACAGCCTACATCTACACAGTGACCGGAGTGACCTGGTCTGCGGAGGGGTCACCTCTGTCGGAGGGGCTGCTCGGGGACGGGTTTGGCTCGGCTGTCACGGTTCGCGACACCCTGGCAATCATCGGCGCCCCGTACGCCGACATCTTCGCAGGTAACGCCTATGTCTTTCACCGAAGCGGCAGCATCTGGTCATTGAGCGACACCCTGGAGGCTGACGGCCACCCAACTCCCGGACTGGCCTTCGGAGGCAGTGTCTCTCTCTCGCCAAACGAAGAATGGGCAGCCATCGCTGCCTCAGGTGAGAACTTGGGCACTGTTTATCTCTATTCCACTGATGACTTCGCTACGCCGACAGCCATCAATCCTGGCGGCACAGTACAATTTGGACTGCCGGTGGTTTTGACGAACGATTGGATGGTCACGGGTGACATGTTCTACTCCACTTTGGTCGGGCGCAGCCATATCTATCGACGGTCCGGCGTCACTTGGACAGCCCATACCACCCTCGACACGCCCAACGCAGTACCCGGGTTTGACCTCTTCGGAATGTCCCACATTGATCTAGCAGATAGCGGCACGGTCCTAGTCGGAGCCACCGGAGAAGACGCAGCCTACTTTTATCCTATGGGCACGGCCTGGCGCCACGAGCAAATCTTGAGTCCGGCCAGCATCGAGGCCAATGACTTCGTTGGTCACTCCGTCGCTATCGACGGGGACATCATGGTGGTTGGCGCACCCGGCGACAATGGAAGCGATCTCTCCGGTACCGCGTTTGTCTTCCGACGCAATTCGGTGACGGGCGTCTGGACCGAGGAAGCAACACTGAAACCCACCACGGACACCGGCGATCGATGTGGTCGCTCGGTCGATGTGTCGGGCGACCGGATCATTATTGGTTGCCCATTCGACGACGACGGCGGTGGCAATTCGGGTTCGGCCTTCGTCTATCTCGACGACGGCGGTTGGGCTCTCGAGGATCAGTTGGTCGCCACCGACGCAGATGGCGATGATCGGTTTGGAACCAGCGTCGGCATCGATGGAGACTGGGCGATCGTTGGCGCCATCCGCGAGGACACTGCCGCCAGCAACGCCGGCGCCGCCTATACGTTCCTCCGCACGGGGAGCAGCTGGGACGAGCAAACCAAGCTCATGCCCGGAGCCTTAGAGGGGTCGGATAACTTCGGAGAGGCGGTCGCGATTTCGGACACAGCGGCTGTGATAGGAGCCCCGGCCGACGACGACCCCAGTAACTCGGGAACCGCCTATGTCTATCGCCGAACCGGCGCGAGCTGGAGCCTGGAACAGGAACTAGAACCAACCGACCACAACCAGGAAGACCGATTTGGCGCCGCGGTTGCGATAGATGGTCCATACATCGCGGTCGGTGCGAAGTGGTTGGATGAGGCAGGCGGAGACAAGGAGGGCGGCGTCTACGCCTTCTACTTCGACAACGTCTGGGAACAGCAAGCCTACCTGCAAGCTTCTGACGCCGCAGATGAAGATCGGCTCGGTTACTCGGTTGGAATTGCCCACCAACCCACCAACTCACGAACGCCAGCTCGGCTCGTCGCGGGCGCTGGTGGCGACGATGACTCGGGAAGCTACTCGGGGTCCGTCTACACGTTTACCAGCAACTCGTCTGGGACGTGGGCTCAGGAAACGAAGATCGTCGCAAGTGACGGCGATACGCTGGACCACTTCGGGGGCGCCGACCAGAGCGGAGAGAGCACCGATCTCAACGGTGGCGTCGCTATTTCGGGTGACAGAATCGTGGTTGGGGCCGGAGGCTCCGATACCGAAGCATCAGATGGGGGCGCAGTCTACGTCTACCAACGCTAGCCGGATCTTAGTTCAAATCCAAGACCTGATCGGCCGCCTCGACCAGTGCTTCCCTGTGGGTTACAGCCACAACCGTCGTTTTGCCCTGCAGCCGACCAAGCGTTGCCACCACCTTCTGTTCGGATTCACTGTCTAAGCCTGATGTGGCTTCGTCCAGAATCAACAGCCTCGGTTCCCGCACCAGCGCTCGTGCCAACAAGATGCGTTGACGCTGTCCAGCTGACAACTTGCTGCCGCCCTCACCAACAATCGAATCCAAGCCTTGGTCCAGTCTAGCTACGATTGATTCTGCACCCGCCAGTTCGAGCGCCTCGTGAATGGCGGGGTCGCCAATCGACGAGTCACCCAAGGTCACGTTGACCCGAACCGTATCGTGGATAAGGACAGGTTCCTGCGGGACGTAGCCGATCAGACTCCGCCAATTCCTGAGCGATATCTCCCGCAAGTCGATATCACCGACTGCGATCTGACCCGAAACCGGTCGGTAGAAGCCGATGAGCAGGTTGGTCAAAGTGGTTTTACCGGCCCCGGAACGACCAGTCACCGCCGTGAGGCTTCCGTGCGCGAAAGTCGTCGTGAGCTGCTCGAGAACCGGGGTATCCCCAAACCCGAAAGACACCTCATTCAACGTCACGTCCCATTCTCCGTCGGGGACGGAGGCACCCTCACGCACGCCCTCCTCGGGGTTTTCTCCGGTCTCCTCGATGATGTCGTGCACCGACCAGTAGTAGGGCTCCCGCTGGACGATATCCGCGTATGAAGTCTGAACTCGGTTCACTTGCGTCACGATGCGCCAGAAGAGGAAACCGAGTAGGGCCAGCGTGGCGAAATTATAGTCGATGAATTGGGTAGCCAAACCGAGACCCACGGCGATGATCAGAGCCAACAGCGGCTCCTGCGCCGAGCTCAGGCCCTCAGCGGCGCTGATACGACGATTCATCGCGTTCTGAATCGACTCGGCTTCTTCGGTCAGGTGGCTCTCGAACGGCTCTTCCGCCGCCATCGCCCGCACCGGTTTCAGACTCCTGACGGTGTCGAGCAGTTTGCTCACGAAGGAGCGAGCCACATCTGCCTGTTCTTTACCGATGTCACGAATCTTCCCGATGAGCCTGCCGAGAATCAGTAGCACGAGTCCACCAGCGAAGATGGCAAAGAGAGCAGCCTGCCACGAGATCAACGCGATGACGGTACCGTAGACGAGTGCGTGGGTGCCTCGACTGGCTAAGTTCAACAGCCCGTAGAATGCACTGGCAGCAGCGTTGACTTCGCCACTGACCGCGTTGGCGAGGTCGCCAGCCGGCTTCTTAGTGAAGTAAGGCCACTGGGTTCGCAGCAGATTGTGCATGAGACGTAGGCGTAGGTCCGTGGCCACCCGCGCTACAGCCCATCCGACCCGTCTGCGAGCCTCCCATGTCAGCAGCCCTTTCAGACAGAGACCAGTGACAACAACGAGCAATAGGCCATGCAAGCTGAACGCGAGTCCAAAGAACCCCAGAAAAGAGCGCACAGCACGGGATATTCCCGATGCGGCGACGGTGCTATCACCACTCAATTCACCCAATAGCGGGAATAGGGCAACGAGACTGATACCCTCGAAGAGGTTGCCGACGACCAGGAGTGTGCCAGCGCCCAGGGCAAGTCGCGGGTAGCGGCGAAGAAAAACCGCGATTAGGTCTCTCGTACGACGCTTTTTCTCAACCTGTCCCAACCGACGACCACACTGTTTTCAACGTTGTAATACCCACCGTACAGATCCGGGCGGCCCTTTCATAGAATCAGGCGCCACAACCATTGAGTTGAGGAGGGGCAAAGGTCAAAGTGTCAGTCATCAACACTCAGGAGCACTACCGATGTCGAAACAAGCTGCACGCTACCTTGTCTCTGGTCTGGCCGCCTGCTGCCTGTTGTTCGCTTGCACAGGCGAACCCCTGCCAGATGATATGCTCGAGTATGCTGGCTCCTGGGTAACGACCCGCACCGAGCAAGTCGTAGTCCACCTCTCGATTACTGCCGGCGGCCAAATCGACTACGAGAAGCGGGATGGCGGCTCTACTACGAGCCTGAATGGGCCGATTCAGAGCTATACTGGTGACGATTTTACGGTCGGTGTCGGCTGTGCAAATACGACCTTCGAAGTGTCCGAGGCGCCCAATCAACTTCAAGATGGGACTTGGACAATGGTCGTTGATGGGCGCCGACTAATCCGCCTGAACTGAATCGGTCGCCAGAAGATTCAGCCGGTAGGATCAAGTTTAGACTCGAATCAGCCAGAGGTGGGGGCGATTTAGCACCGACCATAGACAGCAAACGAGTTGTGTTTGCCATGGCGCGGAGCGAGAATCCGCCCTCGGTTCGTAATCACGGCAGTAGGCAGACATATGAGCAAGCGTCCGTTGAGTATCTGGGGTTGGGGCTACGCCGACCGTTTTCCGACCGCTGAAGCGCGGGCGTCCACAGCCGCTCAGTTTGGCGGCCTGCTGGGTTTTGAGATCGCGTCCCCAGACGAACCGGTCCCACTCGATCAGATCAAGCTTGCCCCCCCTCGGTTCGAAGTTGGCAAGGAGTTGGCCGCTTTCTGTTCATCGGAACGTCGTGACCGGGCCTTGCACACCTATGGGAAGAGCTATCCGGAGCAGTTGCGAGGCTATCGGGGCGATTTTTCTGGCGCTCCCGATTGGGTTGCTTACCCCCGTACCGAAGACGACATTGTGGCCACCCTGAAATGGGCGAGCAACAACCGCGTCACCGTGGTGCCATACGGCGGTGGCACCAGCGTTGTTCGAGGCGTCGAAGCTGAGGTGCCGACGGGTTTCACCGGGGCGATCTCGCTCGATATGTGCCACTTCGACAAGGTCCTCGAAGTCGACAAGACGTCCCGCGCCGCGTTGATTCAGGCCGGCACACTGGGACCCTCAGTCGAGTCTCAGCTCAGCGAACACGGGCTGACGTTGCGCCACTTCCCACAGAGCTTTGAGTTTTCGACAGTCGGTGGCTGGATCGCAACACGGGCCGGTGGCCATTTCGCCACCGTCTATACCCACATCGACGATCTGGTCGAGTCGATTCGAATGCTGACCCCTGCCGGTGCAGTAGAGAGCAGACGTCTACCGGCATCGGGCGCGGGTCCGAGTCCTGACCGATTGATGTTGGGATCCGAAGGAGTCCTCGGCGTTATCAGCCAAGCTTGGCTGCGAATTCGACCGCGACCGACCCGTCGCGCCACAGCCACCGTGAACTTCACCGACTACGCAGACGCTGTCGCCGCTGTCCGCGCCATCTCACAATCGGGTCTCTTTCCGGCCAACTGCCGACTGCTCGACAAGCGGGAGGCGGCGCTGACGGGGGTCTCTTTTGATGGCCGCCACGTGCTGATTCTCGGGTTCGAGGGTCATGGCCACGACTTGGCTCCCTGGATGGCCGCCGCCCTCGATCTGGCCAGGGCGTCCCATGGCGACATCGTCGATGGACCCAAATACACCGAAGGTGAGGAACGCAGCGGACACGACGGTCAGGCCGGGAGCTGGCGAGCGATGTTCTTCGAGGCACCCTACCTGCAGTCGATGCTGATCAGTATGGGTGTCATCGCCGACACATTCGAAACCGCATGTACCTGGGATCAATTCGAGCGCCTGCACAGCGCCGTAATCAAGAATGTGCGCGCTGTGATGAAGGATGTCTGCGGTGGTGGGTTCATCGGCTGCCGATTCACCCACGTCTATCCAGACGGTCCAGCGCCCTACTTCACGTTTCTGGCCCCCGCCCGAAGGGGAGAGGAACTCGAACAGTGGGCGCAGATCAAAGCGGTCGCTTCGCAGACGCTAGTCGACAATGGCGCGACCATCACTCACCACCACGCCGTGGGTAGGGCTCACCGAGATGGCTACCGGCAGCAGCGCCCCGATCTGTTCGAGGATGCACTCCGAGCGGTCAAGTCGAGTTGGGATCCGGAGAGTGTGCTGAACCCAGGTGTCCTCTTCCCCGCCTGTGAGGAGGGCTGAGGACCTTCGGCTATCCAGCCAGAAGCGAAGCGGCCTCGAAGGTCTCACCAATGATGATGTCCAAAACGGGGAAGGCGCTGGAGCGACTCGGGAGCAGCGCGACGTAGTCGGGGTCATCGAACACAGCCTTGATGGCTGCTTGGCTCGGAAACTCCATGACGATGACGTGGGTCGCTTCGGCTTCGCCGACAATCGCCTCAGCCACTGCCCACCGGCCCACCGGTTTTCCGCCATGCGCTTTGAAGATGGGTTGAGCGTGCATCAAATAGTGCTTCAGGTCCTCTTTCTTGGTCGTGTCGACCTTGGCTGCGACGATCATGAATGCGCTGGATTCAGCCATTTCCCCTCCGATTTTTGGTCCAAGATGCTGTAGCAGGCCAGTTCTATCACAACCTCGTACGATTCACATTCATGTCCGGGACGATCGACCCGATAGGAGCTGGCGAGTGATCAAACCCCTACACAGATGACGCGGTTTCTGACAAAAGCGCCCTGGATGATTCACTTCAACAACGTCAGCAAATACCACGGTCGCCAGATTCTCTACGTAGACGCCTCTTTCGCGGTCTTCCGCGGTGAGAAGGTGGCGTTAGTTGGTCCCAACGGGTCGGGTAAGTCCACGATATTCAGGATGCTCGTGGGCGAGGAAGAGCCCGACGCAGGCAGCGTCAGCCTCTCGAAACAAATCAAGGTCGGGTACTTCGACCAGGACGTCGGCGAGATGAGCGGGCGTTCAACCCTGGCAGAGACCCTGGCAGGCGCTGGCGAGGTGTCCAGACTGGCCGAAGAGCTGGTTCACTACGAAGCTGCGATGGCTGATCCCGACCAGGCCGACGATCTCGAAGAGCTGGTCGAGAAGTACTGCGCCGTTCAGGCGCGCTACCAGGCGCTCGACGGCTATGCACTGGAGCCGCGAGCTCGGGAGATTCTGGCGGGACTTGGATTTCGACACGAGATGGTCGAGGGAGACGTCGGCGCCCTCTCGGGCGGGTGGAAGATGCGGGTCGCGATAGCCCGGATCCTGCTGATGCAGCCCGATGTGTTGCTGCTCGATGAGCCCACAAATCACCTCGACATCGAATCAATCATTTGGCTCGAGGGCTTTCTCCAGAGGTTTCCCGGCGCGCTCATTATCACCTCCCACGACCAGGAGTTTCTGAATCGCCTCGTCAAACGCGTGTTAGCGATTGATGGGGGCGAAATTCAGAGCTACTCCGGCAACTACGATTTCTACGAAGAACAACATGCGCTCGGTCGAGTCCACGCCCAGGCGGCATACGACAAACAGCAGGCCATGCTCGCAAAAGAGAAGGCGTTCATCGCACGCTTCAAGGCCCGCGCTAGTCACGCTGCCCAGGTCAAGAGCAGGGTGAAGAAGCTCGACAAGATCGAGCTCGTGCATGCTCCGCGGCGGAAAGAACCGAAACCCTTCCGCTTCGAGAACCCACCGCGCTCTGGCGACGACGTCGTCATGATGACTGGATTAGCCAAGTCATATGGCGACCACGAGGTGTTGCGCGACCTCGATTGGAAGGTTCGACGCACCGAGCGCTGGTGCATCATGGGCATCAACGGGGCCGGCAAATCGACACTCCTCAAGTTGGCGACCGGCGAGATAGAACCGAGCGCGGGCGAGGCCCGGCTCGGCGCCAGTATCAAGCTGGGATACTTCGCGCAGCACGCTATGGAGTTGCTCGACGGCAAACACACGGTCTACGAATCGCTGGAGGCGGCTCACCCGACAGCGACGATCGGTTCCCTCCGAACCTTGGCGGGCGCCTTCGGTTTCTCTGGCGACGATGTCGAAAAGAAGGTGAGTATTCTATCGGGTGGTGAGCGTTCTCGGATCGTGCTGGCTCGCATGCTCTTCGATCCACCGAACGTGCTCGTGCTCGATGAGCCCACAAATCACCTCGATATCGACTCGAAGGCGATGTTGATCAAGACGCTGGAGAAGTTCAGCGGCACGATGATTTTCGTCTCACACGACAGGGCGTTCTTGAGCGCGCTGTCGACCAGGGTGCTCGAGCTGGATGGGACCGCCTACAAGACTTTCGACGGCGGTTATGAGGAGTACGTAACGGCCTCTGGGCACGAGGCCCCCGGCGTCATCTGACCCGATCATGTCGCTCAGTCGAACATTTCGAGCAGGTACTGGATCTTGTCGTAGTCTTCGAGGTCATTCGATGTGCTCAGTTTGAAGACGGGGCTCTCGTTCTCGGCGATCAACTGTTGGTAATCCTCGTCGCAGCCTGAGAGCTGTTTCTCTGTGTAGGGCGCGAAGTAGTGGGGGCCGTGGTCGCTGTCGATGGTGTTATCGATTCTCGGAACCGCGTCCCAAAGCGTACGGAAAGTCTGGTCCGAGTCGTAACGTTCTTTGAAGAGGGCATGAAACTAAAAGTACTGGTCTGCACGGGTGTGCTCAGACCAGTACTGCCGCACGGCGCTGTTCAGAGCCTCAGCGATGTAGCTGCCACACTGAGCCGCCAGGAACCAGTTTGAGATGTAGGCGTCACTCAGGCTACTGAAAGCAAAGAACTGGCTTGCCATGTGATGCGGTAGCCAGTCGTCCAAGGGCTTGTTGCACCAGAGGGAGGCATCGCACCAAACGCCGCCGTATCGTTGCAGTAGATTGATCCGAATCACATCGGCGCGGTGTTGGACGCTGAGCCGCCTGCCTTTGATTCGTCGTGTAGAGCGGACTGCGGAGTGTACGACATCGAGGCCCTTTTCGACAAAGCTAGGGGTTCGACCCGAAACCGCAGGCATCCACTGCGCAATGTCGAAGTACTCACCTACCGACTCGCCATCGAGGAGCCTGATATCCCAGTCCAGGTTGTGGCGCTCCCAAGAGCGCCGACACTGTCTGCCGAGATACGGCGCTGCATCCCAACCCTGCTCCCAATAGAGCCAGATTATGCCGTTCGTCGTCCTGCTCGTCATTTCCGAACGCCTCGATTAACTGGGATCCATCACGCGACCGAGAAAGAGTATGGCGCCGGTTGGGTTGTCGCGGATCACCACGAAGAACGGGCGATCGACGTCAATCGGAGTTGGTGGCGGTGGTGGCACAAACGCTGAGCCGGCCCTCGCAATGACCACGGCAGTGGCGGCAGCGGCCTCGGTTCCCTGTTCGTCCACTTCGAGAAAGGCTTTGTGGATCACGGCCGAGATATACAGGTTATCCGCTGGCGTCGGGATGTCGGCAATGCCTGAAAAGTCGGCGCTCACCGGGTCAAAGGCGACCGGCATTCCCAACGCCTTCAGCATATCGGCCAGGTCGAACCCCGACTCGACGCGAAAACGAGGCATCGCGAGCTGAACCTCGCCGTGCACCAGTGAGTCGAGCCATCCCGTCAGGGTCTCTGAGCTGAGGCTGTTCTGAATCTCCTCGAAGTGGCCCTCCTGCGGAACCACGACCAACATGCTCAGCTGACCGCCCTCATAGGGCAGTTCCACAACTTGAACCGAGTCATCGCTGCTGTGCCGGAAGTGTTCCCGTTGGTTCATCGTCGGTACTTGAACCTCGTCTCCCGTCAAAAGGTGGAAGGGTGCGTCTCGAGTCCCAGACTCGAGGAAGACCGACAACCAGTTCGCGTTGAAATAGATGGCGTTGGTCAGTACCAAGCGAGTGTTGGGTGACAGGACGTCTTCCGGGATCAGATCTTGGATTCGTTCTTCGGTTCGCTCACTCACCCAGTTGTTGATGGTCTGGCGAGCAGCCTCGGCGTCGGCGACAAAGTCGAGTCGCCGCGCTTCGATTCCATACTGAGCAGTGAGTGTGGCCACGAAGGCTGGCAGAATTTCGTAGTTCTGCTGCGCCCAGATGGAATTCGCAATGTTCAGTACGGGACGTTGTCCGGCCTCCCACTCTTCGCGTCCCTCGGCCCGGCTGGCCAGTTCGAGGTCCAGACGATTCATCGCCGGGTGGATGTCCTGGCCGGCTGTGAAGTGCATCGTGGCCTGCATTTGTGCCTCAGTTTCGGCGCGGGCGCCCACGAATGTCATTCCTAGAGCCTGAGAAATGCTGAACGGCGAAAAGAACAGATCGCCTTCACCTTGGCGAAGTTGATGAAAGGTATCGAACGCGAACGTGTTTCCCCCTTCCACCAGCGACTGTAGGGCTTCCGCGCTCACCTCGGGATCTGCATCTCGCACGGTCTCGACCTCCGTTTCCTGAGCCAAGCTGACCGATCCTGCCAGACTCGATACGAATAGCGTGGTAACAGCGAAGAAAGACCACCTTTTACTGAAGGACTGATAATTCACAGCACATCTCCGTCGAAACGACACCACATCTTGGTGAGTTAGTGATTCTGAGCTTCCGGTCTGACATGGAAACGAGCGCATCGCAACAGTCTGCGCGCCTAGCTTTCGATGATCTCGTGTTCCGTAACGGATTCACTCTTGATTTCGAGGTCATCGTGATCTGCGCTCTTGCCGGATAGGGACGACTCGCTCAACCCCCCTTCCAACGCGGCCATGCTCAACTCGCCGCGAACCTCCTCGCCGAGGGTAAGCCCGCCGGCCGCTTCGAAGTTCTCGGTGACCAACTCCGGATCGAGTACGCCGTAACTGGTGTCTTGGAACGGTACACCCAACTTCTTGGCAAACCGCCGAGACATCTGCTCTATTTCTATGTGATCTTGGCCAATATAGAGATCGACGGTGTTCTGTTCCTTTGTGACCACGAAAGACTCGAAACTGGGCAGGTCTGGCCCGCCTCCGGTCTGACCCCCTGAAGCGGCCATGGTTCGGATCATCACCACTTTCTCAGCGGACCGTTGAAGCTCCTCGACTTGGCTCGGTTCAGAAACCTGTTCAATTCGCTTTCGGTTGCGGTGTCCAGAGATTCCTGCGGCGAACTTCTCTTTGAAGAGAACACCGAAAGCCACAGTCAGAAAGGCAAGGGCAACGAGAGTGAGTACGATGGGCATATTGCGTCGGTCCCCCGCGGCTACTGGCCGTGAATGAAGTGGACCTGGGTGCATTGGCCCGAGTCGTCGAGGTCGATCACCAGCATCGGGACCCCACCAACCCAGCCGTCTGGCAGTCTACCGACTTCGTAGTACCGGTCATCGGTGGCAAGCTCGAAGAACGTGCACCAGCCGCCGTCTCCACAGAGCGGCGCCGGACCCAATTTTTCTTCGATTTCGGCAATAGTGAGCCCGACGAGCAACTCCTCTTGAATTACTTGTTGGACCAGCGCTGTGACTTCCTGGTCCCGGTCGTCGTCGCCAATGGTGGCGGTCATAGCCGACTGCAATTGCTGCATGAGGTCGTCCGACGACGAGGCCGGCTCCTCGGCACTCGAGCCTCGGTTGCACCCACACACGCAAATCACGGCAAGAATGAATGCGGACAACTGCCGTCTCGTTCCTGATGGATTCATGCTCGACTCTCCACTGTAGAGTTGACCTACCCCGACTTCCGGTTTGTTTTCCAACTCGGGAAGCGTACACGAAACAGGGTTCAAGGTCAGTCACGGTGCGAGGAAGTGGAGTTTCACGTGAAACATGAGGAGAAATCGAAAGAGGCCGCGATTCGGAACGACGAACAAGCGGATCGTCAATTTGTTCGTTGTGTCTAGGTTGGAAGTCGGCTAATGAAGGCGCCTCGCTTGGAGGACGCGTTGACCTCGACATTCCACCTCTTCGTGCTCGCGATCGTCGCTCTCGTACTGGGCCCCGTGCTCTACGTTTCAGCGACCCATCGCAAGTGGATCCTGCCGTCACTCGACGCGTTCGTGATGGTGTCGATCCTGGGTCTGATCGGCCTTCATGCGGTCCCCGAGGCGTTCGAGGTGCTCGGTTGGGTGGCGCTCCCCTTAATCGCGGCCGGTTTTCTGCTCCCCACAGCGATAGAAAGAAGCACCGATATCTCCCACAAGGGGGTTCATCGATTTGCTCTCGCATTGGCGATCGCGGGACTAGCAGTTCACACGATGCTCGACGGGTTTGCCCTGTCTGCCGCCACTCCAGGAGACAAAGGCTCAACCGAGTTGGCGTTTGCCGTGGTATTGCATCGGCTCCCCATGGGCATGTTCATCTGGACGGTTCCGAGAGCTTTGTTTGGCCGCAAAGGGGCAATCTGGCTGCTCATTCTGATCGTCCTCGCAACGACGCTCGGCTACGGCCTGGGCGCACAGTTCTTGGAAACGCTCGACAAAGCTTGGCTCTTCAGCTTCCAAGCGATCGTGGCGGGGTCCTTGCTACATGTCGTTTTAAACGAGAGCGGAAGCAAGGAGGGAATGTCCCGACGGCAGATCCGAATCGGAGAAGCCGCTGGCACAGGACTGGCCGTGTTGCTCGTCATCGGTCTCGAACGACTCGAAGGCGGCGCGACTCACGTACATGAAGCGGCTGCTGCCCACGGATTTGCAGAACGATTCATCGCTTTGTCGCTGGAAAGCGCGCCGGCCTTGTTTCTCGGCTATCTCTTAGCGGGCGTGCTGGGGAGCATGCTGCCGCAGAACGCCGTCAATTGGATAGGCCGCGGAGGGTCCTTCTCGCAGGCTGCTCGTGGAGTGGCCTTTGGTACCCCGCTGCCGATTTGCTCCTGCGGGGTGGTGCCCGTTTATCACGGTCTGATTCGGCGCGGTGTTCCGGTTGCGGCGGCGATGGCGTTTCTGGTCGCCACGCCAGAGTTGGGCATAGAGGCAATTCTCCTGTCGTTCCCACTGCTCGGAGCGAAGCTCACCATAACCCGGGTAGTCTGCGCAGTATTGGTGGCATTCGCAGTAGGCTATCTAGTTGGTGGTCGAATCAAAACCGCTCTGCCCGAGGCACAACCAGAAGTAGAGGACGGCGCAAAACCCAGTCTGATGGAGCGAACACGTACAGCTCTCAAATCGGGCTTTGGCGACGTTGTCGACGAAACTGCACCCTGGATTCTCGCAGGGATTATCGTCGCGGCTGCCCTCGAGCCGGAATGGCTCTCGAGCTGGATTGGCGACGTACCAGACTGGGCGCAGGTGGCGGCATTCTCCACGGTGGGAATTCCAATCTACGTTTGCGCCAGCGGCGCTACGCCGCTCGCGGCAGCTCTCATCTTGGGCGGGGTCTCACCAGGCGCTGCCATCGCCTTCCTGCTGGCCGGACCAGCGACAAACATCACGACCTTTGGTGTGCTGTCCAAACTTCACGGTAAGCGCACCGCGCTCGCCTTCGGTGTCGTCGTCGTCCTACTGGCCACGCTGTTGGGCCTGATAACAAACGCGATCTTGCCCTCTACTGCGGTGTTGATGGAACGTCACCACGACCACAGCTTCAGTCCGATACAGATGTTAGCGGGAGCAGCCCTGGCGGCCGTCTTCATCGGTTCGCTCTATCGCAAGGGGCCGAGGCAGTGGTTGCTTACGGTTCTCCAGCCGAGCGGTCACCCAGGTGATGAGCACGATCACGATCACGATCATGGGCACGACCACGATAATCACGGTCACGGCGACGACCACTGCGGTTCCAGCGACGCGTGCTGTTGAGACGTTCTGAGACCGAACCAGCCACTGCTTGATTCCGGAATTCGGTCCAACGTACGATGCCCCAAACAGATTGGAGAGCACCATGACACAGTGGGACTATCGTACAGCCCGAAAAGCGGACTGGGAGTCGTTGTTGGAGCTCCAGAAGTCGTTTACCTACGGCAACGATACGGACACCACGCCGTGGCTCGAGGCCGCCGGCCTCGACAATATCCGGGTACTCGAGGCGTCGGGAACGCTCGGTGCGATGCTCATCGTCATTCCGATGGGGCAGTGGTTTGGCGGAAGGAGCCTTCCGATGGCGGGAATCGCCGGGGTGACGGTCGCCCGCGAAGCTCGAGGTAAAGGCGCCGCATCGACCCTGATGGCCGCCTACATGCGCGAACTAAACGCCACGCAGGTGCCGATCTCGACGCTGTACCCAGCCTCGGTTGAGCTGTACCGCCGCTCCGGATTCGAACTCTCGGGCGGTTGCTACCGCCTCAGCGCACCCCTGCGAGACTTGCGCGGAATCGGCGACCCAGCCGCTGTCAGACGACTCGGGCCAGATGATTGGGCAGCGATTCAACGAACCCACCGCCTGTATGGAGCTCGAAACAATGGCGTCCTCGACCGCGGCGAGAACATCTGGAACCGAGTTCGCAAACCCCGCTGGGCCGAGGTTTCGATGTTTGGCGTGGACGGCGCAGACGGACTGGACGGATACGCCATCGTGGGGCGCTGCCAGCAGGGAATCGGGAGTGCCGCGGAGTCGAATCTCGTGCTCAGTGATCTAGTCTCCCTGACGCCCAAAGCCACCCAAAGCCTGCTCGCCCTGCTGGGCTCCGACTCGTCGAACACCTCGAAGGCCGTCTGGCGAGGCTCACCATCCGCTCCTGCCTGGTGGTTCATGGCAGACCCGAACTACGAAGTCGGAATCAGTCAGTTGTGGATGTTGCGAATCGTCCATTTGAAGGCTGCCCTGGAAGGCCGAGGATACCCCAAGGCGATCACTGCTCGCCTCGACCTCGAAGTGAATGACCCGTTGGTCGAGGGGAACAACGGGTGCTTCACCTTGGAAGTCGCCCACGGATCCGCCAGGCTCGCCTCCGGTGGAAACGGCTCGTTTCGCGTCGATATTCGAGGGCTTGCCCCTCTTTTCGCCGGATTTCAATCAGCCGAGATGCTGGTCGCTTCCGGACTGGTCGAGGCCCCAGCCGAGGATTTGTCGACCGCCTCCGCGCTGTTCGCTGGCGCGCCCCCGTTCATGACCCAGCCGTTCTGAATCCAGGACCCATCATTGAGACTCGCTGCCCCTCCTGAAGGGGTTGTTGAACAGGTCAAGGGCATCAGTACTGGTGATGAATTCTACGGTCTCCGAATTCTATCAAAGATTACACTGTACGTTTTCAAATGGCGCCGGGCCTTTTTGCGCTTGCTTCGGAATCGCCTTCCAAGTAGGTTGCCGCCGCTTTGAAAAGAAACCGATACGCCCTTCATCGATAACTGCGATTGAGAGAGGATAATGGGAAAACTGAGATACACCTTCTTGGCCTGTCTGCTTGCCTTCACGGCCTGCAGCAGCGACACAACCAGCGGCAACACCGATATCGACGCTGGGGTCGACGACGCAACCACCACTCCAGACGAGACGACGACACCAGACGAGACGACGACTCCAGACGGAACGACGACTCCCGACCAAACGACCGGGACCTGCACCGATGACACGCTCGGCAATACCACTGCCGAGACTGCAGCTACCGCCGAGAACCGTGCTGGTCTGACGATCTGTCCAGGTGTGGCCGACTACTACCGACTCGATCTGGAAGCCAATCGTCGTGCCTTCGTGGAGGCCACCTTCACTCACAGCAGCGACGGTGACATCGACATCTGGGTCTACAACCCGGGCGAAGAAGACCCATTTGATGCAGCTGAGAGCGAGGACGACAACGAGACCCTCGAGATCACATCCGGAGACGAAGCGGCTTCCTTCATCGTCGCAGTAGTGGCCTACACCTTTGATGGCGAAGCCTACGAACTCGACGGCCAGAACACCTACGATATCGCCTTTACGATCGAATCGACCTGCACATTCGACGACGAGTGCGACGAGGGTGAAGCATGCGACATCCGCGAGCAATCCTGCGGCGAGTACGTCGAAGCCGACTGCGGCGCCGACGGTAACGATCCCGCAGGCGCTGCAATCGGTCCCAACGGAACCGATTCGAGAGCCTACGATCTCAACCTGGGTACCGGCGAAGGCGAGAACCTCACCCTAACATTGGACACACTGGCCGGTTGTGGCGACGATCTCGACTGGTTCGCGTTCACAATCGAAGAGGACGGCCATGGTGTGGAGTTCGCGCTCGACGCTGATGAAGACGACATGAGGGGCGCGCTGACCGTCATTGATCGGAGTAGCGACGAGGTCTTCGTCGCCAGCGCAGATGGGGACGATCCGACACTCAACCTCTTCCACGGTGTCGCCGGCGACTATCTACTCGTGGCCCAGATCGCGGCCGGGTCGGAAGACGCTCCAGAAGAGGGCGACTACACACTGACAGCGACCTACGACACTGAGGCTTGCACCGATATCGACAGCTGCCTCGAGACCGAGTGGGGAAGCTTCTGCAGCGACAGCGTATGCGGCAACATCGAGGGCGAAGGCGAAGTGGAATTGGGCAGCAGCTGCGACGATGACGGCGACTGTGACAGCGAGTATTGTTTCACACCTGGTGAGAATCCCGCCGGTTGGATCTGTGTTGACGACGCCGACTGCACGGCTGAGGAAGACCCAGCCGAGTGCGGTGACGATGAATACTGCAACGAAGACTGGGCCATCTGTGCGCCAGACTGTGTCGACGATGGATACTGCGGAGAAACAGCGCTCTGCGAGACCGGTGGCTGCGTATCTCGCGAGTGTTTCGGCGATACAGTCTGTACCGACCGTTCCGGTCGACCTGACGGCGAAGTTTGCGTCTTGAGTGTGGGTTCAATCGCAGGCAGCTGCGTGGTCCCAGAGACAGCCGAGTGCGCTGGTGGTGACGACAACGATCGTGCAGCGACCGCAGACGAGCTGACGCTCACAGAGGGCTCAGCAACAGTCTCAGGCGAGATGTGCGAAGGCGACCTCGACCTCTTCGTCGTGACGACACCCGGGGCTGGTAGCCTCGAGATCACCCTGACCTACGACGCCCCAGAGGATGAAGACGAATACCCGGCAGACCTTGACGTCATCGTCATTCCCGTTGGCGCCGAGAACGCGATCGGGCGAGCGGCTATGGGTCCCGTCGATCCCGAAACCGAAGTGCGTGTGTTGAACAGCGATGGCGATATTCTCGACGAAGGCGGCGCCGACTTCATCGAAGCAGGCGATTACATCCTCAAACTCGAGAACTACGATCCGCTCGACAGTTCAATAGCCTATGAGTTGACCGTTACGTTCACTGCAGGAACCTGCTCTGAGGACGCTGACTGTCTGTCGACTCGCCCGCTCCGAGCCAGCTGTGACTCAGCTTGCGTCGACTTCGACGGCAATGGCGAGCAAGAGAACGGGGAAGCCTGTGACAACGACGAGGACTGTGTCCAGTGCGCCGACGGCGATGAAGAGTGCGAAGAGATGCTCTGCAACGTGGTAGGCGAAGGCGCCGATACACAGAATTACTGCACCACCTTCTGCGCCGAGGACGGTTCCTGCACGGTTGGTGAATGTGCCTGGATCCTCGAGCCCCTCTTCGGAATCTGCGACCAGTAGGCTCCGAGTCGCCAAATCTGGAGACACGAACGGGACCGCGGCTTCGGCGGTCCCGTTCCCCCCTTCAAATGGCCCCGCCGCTACAACTTCCGACAGGACGGTAGACGGTAGCGAAATTCGCTCTGTAGAATCCGCCCTATGAAGACCCAAAGTGATCGCTCCGGCCAGGGGTACCAGGCACCCGCTCGAAAGGGCTACGTACGTCGCCAAGAGGGCGAGCTTGTGGCCTACGAGATCGGGGCCTACGGGTTCACGGTGAACATGCGCAGTGTTCTGATCGGGTGGGGTTCGATGGCGATTCTCATCTTCCCGCTCGGTGTCATGGGCGTCATGCTCGGACTTCAAGCCAATGACTGGGAGGCGGCAATCCGTACCGCCGCCATCGGGTTCGGCACGGCCGGCGTCGTCGCCTCGATTTCTCCTTTCGTTTGGCTCATTTCGAAGGCCTTTCTTTGGCGTGAGAGCATTCACGTTGGCCCAGGAGGGGCCAGGGTGCGGCGCGGTCTGCTGTGGGATCGATGGGAGCAAAGCGATTTGGCGGGGGCCTCCGCAAGGATGGCGACCCGTTCAGACGAACCCAAACCGCCCGACTATGAGCCAAGAGGACGCATTTGCCTGGCGACAGAAAACAGCCGTGTTTGTTTTGGAGGTGCGCTTCCAGCATCCGAGCAACGCCGATTGATCAATGAACTAAACAGCGTGCTGAGTAGCTGGAAAGCTGGGGACGGAGGCGTCCAAGAGCTATCCATCCCACTCGGAACCCGAATCGCCACCGGAACGCGCGGCCTCTTGAGCGCTGTGGTAGCGCCCTTTAGGCGCCCCGTACCCTATTTGGCCTGTGATTTGGCCACGATTCTGTTCTTCTTCGCACTACCCAAGTCGACACTTCCGTTCGACCCATTCGAATACTATCCGTACTTTTTCGGCGCGTTTGTGGTGGGACTCGTGCTGCGAGGCTTCGACGATCACTTTCTGTCGGGATTGCAATACTACCTCCGAAAGAACCCCGGCTTCCCGGTAATTTTCGCCATGGCCGGTTTCTTCATCGGCCTCGGCGGTGCGCTTGCCGGAATCAAATTCCACCGCGGTTGGCTGACTCTGATCGTGCCGGTGACCGTTTGCGTCGGCCTCCACTTGTGGCTGGTCAAACGCGCCGGCAAGCGGCTGGGTTCTGCCAAGCCGAAACGCGGAATGGGAATCGACGTGCTGGCTGGCTTGACCCTGATTCCCATCGCCATCGCCCACGAGCACGCCTCGTTTCTCTTCTTCGAGGATACCTCCAAGCGCTACTTCATCCTCGCTCTACCCCTGGTGCTGCCAGTCGTCCTTGCCGTGTACTGGCCTATCCGAATGCACTACTTCGTCGATTCGCCCAGAGACAAATCGAATCACATCTGGTTTTGGATCACCGTAGTCCTGATGGCTATCTACGCAGTCTTCGGTGTGGGATACGCATCCTAACGAGCTGAACCTGGATCGAAACTCCGGGACCCCGCGAGCCATCTAGTGACTGAAGACGCTGAAGGGCTTAGCCTGGATTAACCACGATCCCGGAAGCTGCGGGGATTCGGCACCTCGAATGAAGAACGAAAAACGGAGAGCGGAGAGCGGAGAGCGGAGAGCCTAGAATCGACTCATGAATAATGCGGGCTAGGGGATCGGGCAGCCAGACCCCGACTTGACGCGCTGCGTCAATTCTGCGAACGTACAGCTGAATCGGACAACCGGAGGCGAGGTTTCGCCAGTGCCGACCCGCGCCCTCGGTGGACAAAACCAAGGACGTTAAGGACTCGGGCGATGGTTTTTGTCTATTTTGTGTACGGATTGTCGTTTTTTGCCCTCGGTATGGCGGTCCTTGTCTACCCGAAACGACTCAGTACCTACCCTCTTGCCTCTGACCTTTGGCTGATCGGAGCCTTCGGAATCGTCCACGCCATCAATGAATGGTTGGAGATGTTCCGTGAGATCGGTCATTTCGAAGACTCCGTCGAGGCCATGTCTGCCACACTCGGCGTGCTGAGCCTTTCGTTCCTGTTCCTACTCTTCTTTGTTGCTCGAGCGGCCCATCGAGAAGGCCTGAGTCGTGTTTTCGTCGTGGGTCCTTTGGCGCTGCCGGTGGTTTGGCTAGTAATCGTGGGTTGGAGCCCCGATCGCTTGCTGATGGGCTCGGTATTGTCTCGGTATATGCTGGGGTTCCCCGGCGCTTTTCTGACCGGTTTGATTCTCTTTCGAGCCGCGCGCAGCTTCGAGGGAAGCACGTCAAGCGACTCGAAGAGTCGTCTGATGGTGGCTGGGGCCGCGTTCGTGGCCTATGCGGTGTTGGCGGGTCTCATGCCCCAGCCGGCGGCGTTTTTCCCCGCATCTGTGATCTACGAGGAGTCGTTCCAATCCGTGTTTGGCCTACCGATTCAGGTGGGCCGGGCTCTCGTTGCCGTGTTGGCGGCCGCCACTCTCACGAAGGCACTGGACATTTTTGGGCAGGAAACCCACCGCGAGCTAAGTAGCCATCGTCACCGGATGGAGGAGTTGGTGAGCATTCGAACCGAGGAGCTTTCTGATTCCTACGCTGCCCTCGAGAATGAGCTCGCCGATCACGCCGTAACCGAAATGGAGTTGGAACAGCTGAATCAGCTCCAAGACGCTTCGAATCGCATCCTTCGGATTTCACTGGAGGGCCTCTCCCTCAAAGCGCTGTTGGGGCAAGTGCTGAGGGAAGCACGCGCGTTTCCGTGGGCATCTGACTCAGTTGGTTGCGGTATCTGGATGAACGAGGGCGACAATTGCGTTCTGCAGGCGAGTCGCGGAATTCCGCTACAAACACAGCGCGAATGTCGTCAGCTGCCCTCCGAGGTGTGTCACGAAGTCCTGGGTAGTGTGAACCCGGTGGATGGGAGACGCGAGTGTCGAAGCATGGTTTTCCAGGACAGCGCGGGAACGCAGTACTATTCACCGATCAACGCCGAGTTCAGGCACGGCGTACTGGGTGTTCACGTGGCCGGCGAGTTTGCAAGCACCGCGACCGAGCAAGATTTTGTCGAGGCCGCCGCCGACATAGCGGCCTCCCTCATCGACAGAAAGCACGCCGAGGCCGAGCTGAGAACCTATTCCACCGAACTGGAGGAAACGAATCATCTCAAAGACCTCTTCATCGACATACTGAGGCACGATCTACTCGGACCACTTGGCGTCGTCTTGGGAATGGCCCAAGTGGCCAAAACCAACAAAGAGTCCGCCAAACTCGACGAGATCCTCGACGCGATCGTTCGGAACGCTCGGCGGATGATCGACCTTATCGATAGCGCGTCGCTTCTCGGACGATTGGAAGTCGGGGAGGAGCTAGACTTCGAGGAGGTGGATCTAGCGGGTCTAGTCGAAAGCGCTTGCGAAGAAATGCAGCCCATCGCTGATGAACGGCGGATCGACATCAATTTCAGTGCCGCAGGCAGCTTCCCGGCCCATGCGAACAAGATCATTGAGGAGGTTTTTGTCAATCTCCTCAGCAACGCAATCAAATATGGCGATCCCGAGTCCGAGGTTGAAGTGAGGATCTCGGACATAGGCGACTCCTGGCATATATCAGTAGCGAACCGAGGGGAATCGATTCCGGATCCAGACAAAGCCGTCATCTTCGAGCGTTTCAAGAGAGCACAGCGTGGTCCGGTCAAGGGCGTCGGCCTGGGACTCGCCATTGTAAAACGGGTCCTGGATGCCCACGGCGGCTCGGTCCGGGTCCAGGATCATCCCGAGGGCGGAGCGATCTTCGTCGTCGAGCTGTCGAAAGAGCAAGCGCGCTACCTTCTGGAGAC
>CAZDBH010000059.1:0-25450 GCA_964503485.1 uncultured Bradymonadales bacterium
GCTTAACAGCGCCGAATCCCCGCAAATTCCGGGTTCATGAATAATCCGGGCTAGCTTCGCGGGTGTGAACCTCCCCCGGCTTTGCGCAGGGGGCTTCAAACGGGGTCGCGACTTTCGCGCGTGGAACCACGCGGGTAGGAGGCATCAAGTGGGTTCAGAATCAGCGGCTAGTCACACCGGCTGTAACTGACCTGAAGCTGCGGTTCTTGGCTGCCGACAGCCTTCTCTTGGTCGAGGAAGGTGATGTTCTGGGTGGTGTAGGCGGGGACGATTGCGATGCCGGAGCCAGATAGCTGGCTGAGGGTGGTGGTCAAGGCAGTGCTGATAGTCGAACCCGAATAGATCGTCACCTTGCCGATCTGATTGGAACGATTCACCGAGCACGGGAAACTGCTCGATGACCAGGACCCGCCGAGACAGGTGATGGGATAAATCAAGACCGTAGTGGCCGTGCTCGGGGTTGAACCGGGAGTCAGAGACAAGTTGATCGAGCGGATGTTGTCGCCGTCGTCGAGCGTGCCGGTGTTGAATCGAAGAGCCGCAAAGTACGACGTGAGCCCATCTGTGCCGACATGAAGTAGATTGTCGTCGTAGACACTGGTGCTTCGGCCATTCGTGACCACGGTGACGTCGGTCGAGGTCAGCATCGACGTGTTGCTGGAGCCACTTTCACAGCAGACTTCGTCTCCGCAGATACCGCTGTGGATCGTGCCGTTCGAGCACCAGTTCCCGTCGCTGTTCCAGAAGCAACTCTCGGTTGTCGAACCGGTGGTTCTGCCACCGGCATGAGTGCAGACCTGACCGGTGACCGTGCGAGTACCGTCTTCCGTACAAACGTGGCCGCTGGCCTGAGTGCACGCACCATTGCTGCCGGTTCCGGGGATTAGATTGGTGTAGTCGACGCCCTGGGTCGGACAGCTCGTACAGAACGATCCGTTGCAGGTTCTAGCTTCAATCGTGGTCCTCGCAGCACTCACTCCACCGAAGCCGTCGCATCGCGCAGTTGTTCTGGTCGCGGTCGCCTGAGGAGAACAGACCGGATCGGCGTATGAGCATGCGCTCCAGGAATCGCTGTAAACCTGTGCCGTAGAGACGGCGCGTCCGCAGCTTCCTGTGGTCGAACTCGTTCTCGTCCCCCCGGACCCATCGCAATAGGTAGAGGTCTCAGTTCGCGTGCCAGTCGTATCGCAGACATGGGCGTACCCTCCGCAGGCACCGAGTGTGGGACCAGAAATGGGCGTGCTCGTATTCACAGTTCGATTGCATGCGGCGGCGGCTACGGTTGTGGTTTGGGACCGAGTCCCCCCCGCTCCGTCGCAGTAATAGCGTGTCTCAGATCGGGTTCCCGTGACGGAGCACTGCGAGCTGTAGCTGCAACTGCCGTTGTTTTGACTCTGGCCCGAGGGTGTGCTCGAGCTAACCTCGCGGGTGCACCCTTCGGCCGAGTCTTCCGTGATGATCCCGCCACTGCCGTCGCAATAGTCTTGGGCCACTGAACGCGCTCCCGTCGTATCGCAGACGCTGTCGAAGTTACCGCAGGCACCGTAACGCTGCGCTCCGACGGTGGTATCGGAACTCACGGTACGAAGGCACTCCTCGGTGACCGTTCTGACTTCGCTGCCGCCGCTGCCATCACAGAAGGTCTGTGTGACCGTTCGCGTACCGGTCGTATCGCAGATATCATCGAACCCACCACATTCGCCCACTTCGGGTTCGCCCACGGCAGTATCGGAGCTGACGGTGCGGGAACACGACACGCTGTCGTCTCGGTCGATGAGGCTGCCAGTCCCGTCGCAGTACGTGCGGGTGCGCGTCCGGAACCCAGTGGTATCGCAGATATTGTCGAAGGAAGCACAGGCCTGAAGCGACTCGTCTATCACCGTTTCAGAGTCGATTTCCCGGACGCAGGACGCATCTTGTATCGTGCGCTCCGTGATCGCCGCCCCACCGCTCCCATCGCATCGGGCAGTCGCTTCTCTGCGAATGCCCTGGATGGCGCAGGAGTCGGATGGGTAGCTGCAGGTCCCTGGGTCGACTCCCAACAGATCACCGGCTACTGGACTCAGTTCGCATTCCTGGCTAGCGACCACGGCAGGTTCGACACTGGGCTCCCCGGCTTGGCAGATGACGGCGAGAACTTCCTGCTCACCATTGGCGCTACACAGATTGGCGCCGACACACTCGCCCAGACTCTCATCTGAGACGACTTCGTTCTCGGTGTCCCGACTGCAGGATTCCCCAGCTTCGATCTGCATGTCGCACGTTTGATCGGCGCTGCACGAATAGACGTAGCAGGTCTCCAGACCCGAGTACGAGCAGAGTTCCTCTGGCGTGCAGTCTTCGCCCACACAGTCGGGCTCGCACTCCGTCGCATCACAGAAAGTCTGAGCTGAACAGGCGCTCTCATCGCACGTGAATTCGCATACGCCGTCGTTGCAAGCAGGAAAGTCAGGGTCATCGCAGGAGCCACACAGCTCACCACAGACGGGGTCGGGTCCGCAGGTTCGTCCAGAGCAGTCCGGCACGCACGCGACCTCTTCATCGGGCGCTTCCTCTTCATCGGGGGCCTGCTCTTGCCGATCTGGAGCCTCGCTGATCTCAGCATCCTCGATCGCGTCGGGAACGGTCTCCTCGCTCACCTCGGGCGAAACCTCGGGTGTCGAATCGAAGAAGCTACCATCGCCTTCCCTGACGTCAGCCATGTCGGCTGTGTGTTGGTACGACAGGTCGACGCTGACAGCGACGTCATCACCGAAATCGGAATCGGTAGAGCTGCCACAGCCCAAACAAAACGAAAGTGAGAGTACGGTCCACGTAAGCAAGAGATATCGCATCATTGTTCTCCTTAGATTCTCAGCCATCTCAGGCGCCTTGAAGCCTACCTCTTTTGGGCTGGGAAACCATGGAAACAAACTGGAAGAAAAGTGGAAAACTGAAGGAATTATAGGCATTTATCAACACAGAGAACCATCGAACTCGAGAAGGGAGTTCACGTAGGTTGAGTTTTCTTGGCGGCAGTCAGACACTCACCCAACTCGTCTGCCGGAGTTGACGCCATGCCTCGCCGAATTCGGAACTTCGATCGAACACTCTCCTGGAAGCCCACCGCCTTCCATCGCCCCCGAAACACAGAGGAGGTGGCGGAGGCTTTGGCGCTTGCCACAGAGCGCGGCGGTCGCGTCAAGCCGGTCGGATCATCCCTATCGTGGTCGGACATCGCAGATATTCCGGAGGCCGTGATCCAACTCGACGAGATGTCGGCGATCACTATTGATCGAGATGCCAAGCTGGCAACGGTCCAGTGTGGCGCTAAGCTCTCGGCGGTTAACGATGCCCTCGCCGCAGCCGGTTTGGCCTTCGAGAACTTCGGCTCGATCGTCAGCCAGACCGCAGGAGGGTACACAGGGACGGGTACCCACGGGACGGGCGGAGACATTGCGATACTATCCAGTTACATCGAGTCGATGAGGCTCGTCGACGGTACGGGGACCGTCCATGACTTGAGCCGAGACAGCGAGCCAGAGCTGTTTTCTGCTGCCCGAGTCCACCTCGGAGCACTCGGTGTGGTTACGGATATCACCTTCAGATGTGTCGAAGCGTTCAGCCTCGAAGAACACCTCGAGTTTCTGCCCTTCGAGCGCGCTCTGAGCGAGCTCGATGAGATCGTCGCCAACAACGACTACGTGAAACTGTGGTGGCTCCCGTACCAGAAAGAGATCCAGGTCTACCGCTTCAACAAGACCACGAAGCCGAACACGCGCCGAGGTGTCCAGGAGTTCTTTGACAGCAGCGGCTTGTCGGGATTCGTCTTCTCCCAGCTTATCGGCCTAACTCGTCTCTTTCCGAAGACGATCCCGCGCTTGCTGGGGATCATCCAGAAGGTCGGGTTCAAACCACACCGACGAATCGATCGAAGCGACAAGATCATCCGCTACGCCGGTTCCATTCCCAGACATCAAGAAACGGAGTATGCGATTCCCCGCGAACAGGCTGCTGAGGCCCTTTCCGAGGTCCGGGAGTTGGTCATGAAGCAGAATGGTTATTGGGTCAACTTCCCCCAAGAAGTTCGCTTCGTCGCCGGTGACGATATTCCCATGAGCAGCTGCTATGGACGCGACAGCTGCTACCTTGGTGGCTACATCGCCAGCAAGAAATGGGCGCCACAGTATTACGTCGACTTCGAGGCATTGATGGCAAAGTACAAAGGCCGTCCACACTGGGGGAAGACGTTCAATCGAACCGCTGATGAGCTCAAGGCGCTGTATCCAAAATACGACACCTTCAACGCTCTACGGCGACAGTGCGATCCGCACGACCTCTTTAGAAACAAATTCATCGACCGGGTGTTTCCCATGTAGGAGCCACTTGGTGGTTGACCTGGCTTGGCCAGGTGCATTGGCTTCGCGCGTGTGAGCAGAGCGGGGTCGACTAGTTCCTATCCAGGATCCCGTTGATGTGGAGTTCGGGCGCCTTGAAGGTTGCCGGGCCTTCCATGGTCAGCCCGTGGCATAGGTGGCAGCCATCAAGGTTGGCGTGAGGCGACGGCGGCGGATTGCCGTGGCACGAGTCGCATTGAGTTTGGGAGTTGTCCACCACGTTCCAAACTGGCGTCGAGTGAGCGCCCGCAGTCTTCATCGTTGCACCGTGGCAGTACGCGTCGGAGCAGGTCCCTTCGTCGAAGTCGTAGACCGGCGAGGACTCGTCAGTCGTGGCTAGGTCCCCAAATGTGAGTTCGGCCGGCAGGTCTGTGTCGGTATGTCCAACGTCCGTTAGCTCATCGGGCACTACGTGGCATTGCTCGCACTCCACCTGTGCATGCCAGTCGGACTCACCGAGGTGTGAACGGTGCGCGCCAACTGTCAGCAGGTCGGTTCCCGTCATTCCGTCCGTATCGGTGGGCGGGGCTGGGTTTCCGTCACTGCCATGACAGGAGTCACAGTCGAGCTGGAGATCGACCACACCATTGATATGAAGGTCGGGATCGAGGAAGGAGTCTTCTCCGTCCATCACCGTACCGTGGCATGAGGCGCAATCATCCCTATCTGGGTGGGCGACGTTCTCTGGTGGGTTGCCGTGGCATGAGCCACACGAGGACTGAGTCTCGTCGACCAGATTCCACACCGGTGTCGAGTGTGCTCCGGGGAGTTCGAGTGTACTCCCGTGACAGTATGAATCTGCGCATGTTCCCTCGTCGAAGTCGTAGTCAGGCTCAGCGCCATCACTGCTGGCCAGGTCACCGAATGTCAGTTCAGCCGGTAGCTGGCTGTCAGTATGGCCGGCGTCATCCAATTGGTCGGGAACAACGTGACATTCCGCGCATTCGATTTCGGCGTGCCAGTCGGACGAATTCAAGTGAGCTTGGTGTGCGCCCACACTGAGGAAGGTGGTCTCGCTTCTTCTGCTGACATCGAACGGTGGTGCAGGGTCACCATCTTCGCCGTGGCACGAATCGCACTCTGTTGCGATGTCGACGACCCCGTTGATGTGCAGGGCGGGATCCAAGAACGTGTCGGCATCGGACATGGTCTCGCCATGGCAAGCGTCGCAGTCGTCGCGGTCTGGATGGTTGTTCTCTGGCGGACTCGTGTGGCAAGAGCCGCAGGTTGATTGAGTCGCGTCCACCACATTCCAAACTGGTGTTGTGTGCTCGCCGGGCGAGGACAGTGTCTCACCGTGACAGTATGAGTCACTGCACATACCCGTCTCGAAGTCGTACTCCGGGTCGGTGTCGCCACTCGTAGCCAGGTCGCCGAAGGTCAGCTCAGCGGGCAACTCGCTGTCCAAGTGACCAACATCGAGGTTCTCCTCGGGTACGATATGGCACTGACTGCACTCGATCTCGGCATGCCAGTCTGATGCGCCGAGATGCTCTTGGTGCGCTCCGACCGACAGTAGGGCCGTGTCGCTGTTCCCGGACGTGTCGGTCGGCGGTGCGAATTGGTCGTTCCCACCATGGCATGAGTCGCACGATGCCTCGACCTCGAGGGTGCCATTGATGTGAAGCTCTGGAGCGAGAAACTCTTGGTCAGCTCCGATCACTTCACCGTGGCAAGTCTCGCAATCTTCTCGGTCTGGGTGGGCTCCAACAGGCGGTGTCGAGTGACAGGCTGCCCCGCACTGGATGCCCTCGCCGCCGGCGATGAGCTCCCACTCGGGTTCGACGACGGCCTCGCCCGGGTCATCGAGTGTGCTGCCGTGACAGTAGACATCGCTACAGGTCGTCCCATCAACGGTTGGTGACGCCTCGTTGGCGATAGCAGCTCCGGCGAAAACGACCTCGGCGGGTAGGTCCGAGTCGATGTGCCCCTCTTCTCTAACGGTTTCAGGCACCACATGGCAGCTGCTGCACTCGAGCGCCGCATGCCAATCCGATTCGCTCAGATGGCTCAAGTGGGGGTCTTGCTGCGAGTCATCCTGCCAGGTTGCCGGAGGAGGCGCTGAGTGGCCGTTGGCCGCGTCACCGTGGCAGTCGTAGCAGCTGGCACCGTCGGTTGGATCGAACCGGTCTCCGACTGGTTCCAAAGGATCCGCGCAACTGGTTATGAGCACTGCAACAAGGAGGCAGTACCCTGTTCGCAAAGATCGGTCAGAAGCTCTCATTACGTTACCCCGCTTCATATTCCGTTCACGTGACAGGACAGGCACATCGGATTGCCCGCTACATCTTCACGCTCATGGGAACTGGCCCAGCCGTCTGGGTGTGGATTCCCGCCAACGCGTCCTACTGCGTGACACTCGACACAATTGGATGCAGCCCCTTGGTCGTGACAGGATGCACAGGTCTCGATTCGTAACCGGGCCTCGGTTCCGTGTCCGCTAATCCAGCCGTCAGGATGGCGAAGGAAGGGCTCATCAATCCCATCTGAGACCCCGTATGCAGTGTGGCAGTCTCGACACTCGTTTGAGTCGTGGCAGGTTGCGCAGTTGCCTGCGTCCGCTCGCGCCTCCATTGAGTGAGTGGTTATGAAGTCGCCTCGATGTCGTAGCTCCGTCTCAACTTCTTCCGGGAAGAGGTCGGCGGGCACAATCGCCGAAACTGCCGTGTGGCAGTCTGTGCACATCGTCTGGGAGTGACACTGGCCGCAGCTGGCGCCGGCGTTGTGCGCCAGCAGACCGTGTTGGTCGATCCAGCCCCCCGAGTGCTCGTACTCGGCCACAGCGCTCAGCGGCATGCGTTCCATTGACTCGTGGCACTGATTGCACCGTCCCTGAGCGTAGTCTTCTTCGTGATTGTGGCAATTCAGGCAGGTGTCCATTGATATACCCATCAGCGGGAGCGCTCCTGACGTGGTGGCGTCAGCGTGACAATCGGTGCACTCGGCTTCTCGCTCGAGGTGTGAGCGATGGGAGATCGTGTAGGCCGGCACTACGCGCTCGGGTCGTGGGCCGCGGCTGTCGGGGTCAGTGTGACACCAGGAGCAGTCATCTTCCCGAAAGTGGCAATCCATGCACACTTCTTCGTCGGGCAAGTAGGAGGCAACCAAATCCTCAGCGCCTGCAACTTCACCGTGGCACTCGTTGCACTCCATCCCCACTTCACCCATGTGAAGTTCGTGGGTGAATGTCAGGTCGTGACCGCCGAAAATGAGCGGTCTGCCGGCCATCCACCAGCTACACGCACCGAGGAGCAAAGCCACCAGGGCCATTGGAACAAACCGTCTCATGGCGCCACCTCCCGACCAAAGTCGACATTCAGGCCATAGCCGAACCGCAGCATGCCCTCGATCTGGGCGCTCGCGTATGGCGTCGTCCCACCCGTCACAGTTCCAGCTAGCCTAAAGGCTGAGCCAAAGTCATACACCAAGCTGAGTTGCCCCAGAATCGAGGTTCCGACGTCGTTGATTTCCTCATCTAATAGGTAGGCATAGAAATCGGCGGCAACTCGAAGCTCTTCCAGGAGCTGGAGGCCAGTGAGTACGCGTCCCCGGACATACCCCGTGTCCGCGACGTCCAAGCGCCGCAGACCCGCTCCGACGAATGACCGGTGGTTCGGATCGCGGAAGGTACGGAACCGCAGTCCAGTTCGATATCCCAGCTCTTCGTCCTGCAGAAGCAGGTCACCGTCCAGGTCGACCGACCAGTACACACAGGGTTCCCATGTGGCGTGCAAGCCGTAGGAATCATGGGCGGTTTCGCTGAAGACAGAAAAAATGGAGTCTCGGGGTATCTGGAGGTCGGGATAGACGCGATCGAAGTCGACCGTCACATTGATTTCATCCGTCGCCTCTATCGTCGCGGCCAATCGGGCCTCGGCCAGACGCATCTCCCGCGGACTCATCGCCGCAAAACCGAGTAGACGAACGGGCCCGATCAAGCTGTACCAATCAACCGCGAGTTCTTCGCGGTCGACATCGCCATCATTTCGGCGGTGGGCATAGCTCAACCCCACTTCGTTGATTCCGGCGAATCGGGTGCCAAGGCGACCCCCCGCGTGCCAATCGCCTGACTGAGTGTCAAACTCGCGGTGAACTACGGTGCCGATGAACGCTTCAGCAGAGAGCTCCGGGATGATATCGACGCGCAGGTCGGCGCCGTCGATCATCGCCATTCGTCCCACGCCGCGAAGCACGTGTTGGCGGCCGACTCTGAACGACAGGATCCCGGTGCTGGCATCGAAGTACAGAAGGCCTACGTCACCGATGTTGTCATGAAGTTCGTCATCGCCGAGCTGCTGCTTGAACCAGCCCTGAAAGACGATCCGGGCAGAGTCGAACCCCGTTAGACCGAGCTGTCCCACCTGCAGTGCGACAACCCCGAGTACCGGAAAGGACGAAACTGCTTCTCCGGCCCTCACGTCTTCTCCGACAGTCACCACAGCATTGAAACTGCCGCGCACTTCTGTGGCCGACGCGGGTAACGTCGTGCTGAGGAGCACGACCAGGGCAACACCGCCGAGGATCCTGTTCTTGAACGTCACGGCTTCCTCTCAAGTTCTGGGGTATGGAGGCTTGCAACTTGGCTTGACATGTCGAGTTGTTCTCTCGCTGAAGTCCGCACGGGTGCAATTGTGCAAGAAGCGTTCCCCGCGCACCGGTCGGCCCCAAACCGGTTTCAGTTGGCCGTCGATTGCCGTGGGTTACTGCGCGACGTTATGTCACCGTTCCGGAACCCGTTCTCGTTGAGTTCGGGCGGTAGCGGATCGAACGCAACCTAGTGGTAACAAAACCGGACTTGTTACACGGGACGGTAACGAAATCCCACGACAAGCCATCGGCAATTTACCTAAGGCGGGGCCCATAAGATCCGCCAAAGTTGGCGTGGTTAGCCTTCAGAGGGGCGGTTTGGTAGCGATCTTGCAGACCGTGCCCTTTGTGCCGTCATGCGTTTTGAGGAAGCAGGCGGTCGCGGATGTGTATGGCGAGAAACGAAGAGGCTACTCCTCACGGAAGGAAACAATGCGGAAACTAAGCAAGGTCGCAGCGGGTATTATTGTCAGTGCCTTCGCACTGTTCTTGGTTTGGACTCCAACCGGAGTCGATGCTCAGTCACCACCAGCAACCGGAGAGGTAAGCACTGATCACGACTACATTGGTGTGACCGCCTGCGCTCGCCGATGCCATGCTAGAGACCGAGTTGGCGGACAGCTCGGACTCTGGGAAGATTCTGCCCACGCTAACGCCTACAGCACCTTGGGCACTCCGCAAGCAGCTGAGGTCGGTGCCGCAGCCGGTATCGAGGGAAACCCTCAAGAAGCCGCAGAATGCCTGCGTTGCCACACAACAGCATGGGGCGTAGCAGATAGTCACCTCGGTGATCGATTCGACCGCACGCAGGGCGTGCAATGCGAGTCCTGTCACGGACCCGGCGCCGACTTCAAATCGCGTGACGTCCACGCCGAAAGCCAAGAAGCGGGCATCGCCGCAGGCCTCGTCATCCCAACTGAGGAAGTCTGCGTAACCTGCCACAACAGTGACAGCCCCACGTTCGAGGCCTTCAATTACGACGAGCGCGCAGCAGAAATCGCACACCCAGTCCCTGAAGAAGAAGCCGAATAGGGACCTCGGTGCTCAGCACCGCCACCTTCCACCTGCCCAATGGCTGCCGTCCCCGATAGACGGCGGCTTTCGTCCGAGCAAGAACACTTCCGGCGACGACTCCCTGGCATGATTTCCGTCATTGATCCATGATGCCTTCGCGTATCAAAACACAGTAAAGTTAAACGAGGAGCAATCAATGACTGCCCAAAGAACGCTCGTGTCCGCGACGGTGTTGTTGTTTTCGATCAGTTTGTGCTTCGGTGCCTGCAAGAAGGGACCGAACGCAGAGGAGACCAAACAGGAGGCTGAGATGAACGTGAGGCGGTTGGCGGATAGTTCCGCAACCTACTTCATGATGGACCACACGGACGCTGACGGGAGAATCCTGCCCGCCCAGTTTCCGGAGACCGCCGCGATGAGTCCCTCTGAAGTACCTTGCGGGGAGCCGCACACGCCGTCCCAGGACGACTGGGATGACGGAGAGACCTGGACCTGGGTTGCCTTGAACTTCGCCATGAGCGATCCCCACTATTATGCCTTCGAATACGAGAGTTCGGGAACGCGAACTGGCGCGACCTTCACCGCGACTGCCTACGGTGATCTCGACTGTGACGGTGAGCTTTCGACGTTCGTGAGAACAGGACACATCGAAGAATTCAACGAGGTAGTGATCAGCGATCTCGAATCGACCAATCCTTTGGAGTAAAACAGGCAGAGCAAACCGTCACCCATGCTTGCGGAGTGCTCAATTGCCTCGGATTCAAACGCTACTCCTCCTCTTGATCGCTCAGAGTGTTGCCTTTTCGGCGTGCTCCGACGACCCGACTCCCCCCGAAGACATCGCCCAAGACGCTGCCCGTGCAGTCGACTCGAACGTCGACCTCTCGGCCGAACCGGACGCGAACTCTCCGCAAGAGGACTGGTTAGTCGAACTGCGCCCCTTGTCGACATCCTCCGATCATTACATCGTCGACGACCTCGATCGGCACGTCATGTTACGGGGCGTGAACATCACCTCCCTGGGGGAGTATTGGCAGGGGGACCCCGACCACCCACCGACCATGCCGACAACCGAGCAGGATTGGGACGAGATGGCCTCCCTGGGCATCACGGTCATCCGGCTCGTGGTGCACTGGTCGCTGATCGAACCTGAACGCGGGGAGTTCGACGGCGAATACCTGAATGAGGTCGACGAATACGTCGTCGCGGCCGCCGAGCACGGCATCTACACCGTGATCGACATGCACCAGGACGCCTATTCAGCGTTTATCTTTACCCCAACGGATGAAACCTGCGAGGAGGGTACGCACCCAGCCAAAGGGTGGGACGGTGCACCCGCTTGGGCGGTCTTCACCGATGGCTTGCCGACCTGCACGCCCGGCGACCGCAACGCCTCGCCGGCCGTGCAAGCCGCCTGGAATCATTTCTACGACAACGATGAGGAGCTCCGCGACCACTTCGCACAAGCCTGGGGTTTCGTGGCCAGCCGGTTTGCCGGTCGACCGGAAGTCGCCGGCTACGACATCATCAATGAACCGGAGGTATCTCGGCCAGCCGCCGAGCTGGGTCCCCTCTACGATCAGTTGTTATTCGACTCTATCTCGGCAATCCGCGAGGCCGAGGTCGGTGCTGAGTTCGAGCACCTGGTCTTCATCGAACCAGCGATCCCAGCTGGTAACCCGGAGTATGGTCTGGTGATTCCCGACCCCACGAGAATGGGTCTGAGTACTGAAAACGTCGTGTCGGCTCCCCATAACTACGCAGAGACGATTCCGATTCCGGGCTTGGACATGAGCTTCGAGGCGATGAACGAACTCTTGGTGACGGTGGCACTCTCGTTTGGTCTGCCGACCTGGATCGGTGAATACGGTTTTTGGAGTACGAGCGACGACACAATCGAGAAGCTGGGCCGCTACGCGGCAGATGAAGACCGGCGGCTCTTAGGCGGTGCCTGGTGGCAGTGGCGGCAGCCCTGCGGAGACCCCCATTCCATCGGTCCTGCGGGCGAGCACGAAATCATCCATCTGAACCGGCTCGGCTGTCCCGGTGACGTCGATCTGGGCCCGATCGAGGCCTTCACGTCTGTGCTCGGTCGAGGTCATCCCCGGGCTGCCCCCGGCCGGCTGACGGGGCTGACGAGCGATCCCGCGACCGGCGAGATGCTGGTTGAAGCGAGGGCCTCTGAAGGCGGAGGCGAGTTGATTGTCTGGACACCGACACACCAGGAGACCCACCGAGTCGTTCTGGATGGGCTCAGTGACCTGCGCACGGTGTCGCTCGAGGGAGGCAGGATTCTGTTTGCCACGGTTGAGGACGAGGGGCCCTATTCACTTAGCGTCGAGCCGCTGGAATGAAACAGAACGTCGGTGGCGATACGGATGCCTCAGGAGCCACCGATTCAGCGATTGGAGAGACCGCCGAACGTTTGCTGGCCTGGGCGGTCTTCGTCACCTTCGTGGCGTACTACGGTCTTCACTGTTTCAGGGAGGTCTGGGGAGCGGATTTTCAGCGATTAGTCCCAGCGGTCCGGTCGTTATATGTCGACTTCTTCGCCCCACTTCACGAGTCCCTCGACGTCCCGGGTCGTGAATCGATCGTTCATAGCCCATATCTCGTTTTCGTCGGCCTGGTCGGCAGGCTATTGGGCCTGTCGCCCTATAGAGCACTTCAGTGGGCGGGGCTTTTCAATCTGGCCCTGTACGTGGCGGCAGTCGTCTACTTCTTCCGCTCGCAGGCCGTATTCCGCAACTGGGTCAACCCGGTCGCTTTCCTGCTGATCACCATGTTTTTGCGGACCGATAACTTCTCGTGGTCTTCTGAAACAAGTGCGAGCACGCTCCGCTATACTCAGGCCTATCCATCGTTCTTCGGTTGGAGTTTGGCGCTCTTCTGCTTTGCCTTGGCGGAGCGGTACATCAAAACGGGTCGCGAGCTGTACCTCGGGTTGGTCAGCATGCTCCTCGCTGTTCTCATCCCTACCCACATATTGACTGGTAGCTGGGTGTTCGGAATCGTTGGCCTGAGGGCGATTTGGGCAGCAGTGGGCAGCACTGCGGAACGCCGGGAGTCGTTGAGGCGCAGCGGATGGTTGGTCTTTGGTCTCGCCGTCGCCCTCGGCGCCGCGATTGCCTGGCCGTGGACCAGCATCGTCGCCGCCCTCAACGTGGGCGGCGGTCCTGAGTCCAACCCTTTTGGCGACCGGCCGATATCGTCGTTCTTGTACTTGTACCTGCTCGGAGTCCCGGGTGGCCTGACTCTGCTGAAGTGGCGTCTGCATCGATTCTGGCTCTATGCCTTCGCCGCGACCCTTTCAGTGTTCTTGCTTTGCCGGGCACTCGGGATCCAACACGGCGCCAGGTACGCCTTTTTCATGGCGTTTTACGCCCAGATTTGGCTGGCTGAGGGTGTTTCGATCGCGCTGATACTTGTAACGGGGCAACCGGTACGGCTGCCCCAGCCCATTCCAAGGAGTGGGGCATGGCGCGTGGTTGGGGGTGTCGTACTTCTTGCGTCAGTCGCGGCACTGATCTGCTCACCGGCGCTATGGACCGTATCGCACGAGGGCAACGGGCTGCAGAGCCCGGTCGCGCTCTTGGGTAGACCATCGGCCCACGACGAGTACTACAGGCGATTGGGTCCGGTGGAACACCTGATCTCTGAGAGCGACACCGTCCTGATGGTGGAGTCTCATCTGTGTTGGGATGTTTCTGCGATTACGGGGGCGCGTACGGTAACGGCACCGTTCGCCTTTCAGAACTTCAGCGGATCGGCCGCCCGCACCGCAGATGTGGCTCACTTCTTCGACGTCTATAGCGAACCCGAGGCGCGACTCGCGATACTCGATCAGTACCACGTGACTCGAGTCTTGCTACACGGCCCGTCGTTACACTTAGAGGACGTCCTGAACGAGCTTCTGGGAGCACCAGAGCATCGCAGTAGCGAGGCGGCGGTGTACTTCATCACGCCAGATCGACTTCGGTGGGCCGGTCAGCAATTGAACTGAGTCAGGGCTCCGATTCACTCCAGCGGGCCGTTCGGTTTCGCCCGCCGTCTTTGGCGATGTAGAGCTGATCGTCTGCCCGTTTGATCAGATCTGCGGCGGAATCATCGGGAAGGTACGGTGCGAGACCGATGCTTGCGGTGACTCGAATCGTGCTGTGCCCTTTGGGAAGGTCACCCTCCGAGATAGCCTCCCGAATCGTCTCTGCTCGCCGAAACGCCTGTTCCTGGTCGATGTCAACCAGCACCACGGCGAACTCATCCCCACCTATCCTGCACGGCAAATCGACACGCCTGACGCTGGATCGGATCAGTCGCGCCACGTCGACTAGAACGGTATCTCCCACGGGATGTCCGAGGGTGTCGTTGACGGGTTTGAACTCGTCCAGGTCCAGTAGAACAAGGGCGAGGGGGTTGCCCGTGGAGGAAGCGCGCTCGATGAATTTGTCCAACTGTTCGTTTAGACAGCGCCGATTGTATAGGCCCGTCAATTCGTCGGTGTGGGCAAGCAGCTCTTGGTTGTCCAACTCTTCACGCGTGCGGCGCAAGTAGTCGAGTGTCTGCTCTAAGGAGCGGTTTCGCTCCCGAAGGTCTTTGACCAATGCACTTTCTGAAGCGACGAGTGCAGAGCAGGTACGCCGAAACAGTGTAAGGAGCAGGTCAGGGCGTTCTGCCAACAGCTGTGAGAGGCTCTCTTGATTGAGGACGACCAGCTGACAGTCAGTGATCGCTCGAATCGTGGCTGTCCGTACTTGGCCCGGGTTGATGAAAGACAATTCGCCAAAATAATAGCCGGGTT
Source organism: uncultured Bradymonadales bacterium (assembly GCA_964503485.1). Taxonomy (GTDB): domain Bacteria; phylum Myxococcota_A; class Bradymonadia; order JAFGEP01; family JAFGEP01; genus CAZDBH01. The sequence goes on from CAZDBH010000059.1 coordinate 14,776, forward strand.
GGTACTCGAAGACACCCCGATCGGCGCCAAGCTCGACCTGTGCCTCTCCTTCGGTCAGCACGAACATACTGTCGCCAGGATCCCCAGCTGTGACGATCGCTTCACCGGCCGTTACCGTACAGTACTTCCCGGTCAGAAAAATCGTTGCGATTTCTTCCTGACTCAGGGCGTGGCTGGAAGACTCCGTGTTGAACAGATCCCTCATTGTTAAGGAATGACTCGTTTCGACGCCGTGAGCAAGATCTGGCAAATCCCGCGGGTTCGCTCCTGTGCCCGTCGTTCCTGACGAATTCCATCCTGCAGTTCTGAAATTCCGCTTGCGCTTCGATTCAGAATTCGTCACCCTGGTGGTCCGATTCGACCTCAAACAGGGAGGCTCCGCGGGTGATTCGATAGTGTAACCGAGACCTTGTTCGCCATTTGACGGTTACATTTGCCCGGGAGCTATCGTGTCTTCAGTACATTTTGAGAATCTGAGTTTCAGTTACAGCGATCCCTACGTTCGGGTCTTCGACGGCATTGATCTGACGCTGGATACCGATTGGCGCCTGGGGCGCGTCGCTCCCAACGGTCGCGGCAAGAGCACCCTTTTCAAGTTGCTCTCTGGTCGACAGGAAGCCACCAACGGACGGCTGTCCTGTCCCGTGTCGTGCCTGGTCTTTCCCTTCCAACCCGATGGGCTCGATCGTCCGACCCGCGAAGTCGTCCGCAACGCTATCGCGCCCTTCACGGCTTGGGAGCGCGAGATGGAGGCGCTGCTGGCGGACGCAGGCGACGAATCGAGTCTCGCGCGCTACGGTGAAGTTCTGGAGGAATACGAACGGCTCGATGGCTACGGCATAGACGCCTGGCTCGAGAAGGAACTCGCGGCACTTCGTATTGACGGGTCTCTTCTGGATCGCTCCTTCGGAACGCTGAGTGGAGGTGAGCAGACCCGTGCGTTGCTTGTCGCTCTGTTTGCCCGAAGCGACCGCTTTGCACTCATCGACGAGCCCACCAACCACCTCGATCTAGAGGGACGTCAGGTCGTGGCGGACTATCTTGCGACGAAACCGGGATTCATGGTCGCGTCCCATGATCGCCATTTCTTGGACTCGTGTGTCGATCACGTATTGGCGATTCGTCCCACCGGACTTCGCCTTCACCGGGGCGGGTACGCCGACTGGGAGGCCCAGGCTGCCCTCGAGGAAGACCACGAGAGGCGACGACGAGACAACTTGAAGCGCGAGATCCAGTCCTTCGAACGGGCCGCTCGTCAGCGCCGCGGCTGGTCACACGAGAAAGAGAAGCAGAAGCGCGGTGCGTTTGACAAAGGGCGAATCGGACATCTCGCTGCGAAACAGATGAAGCGGGCATTGGCCGTCCAGCGCCGGGCAGAGGAGCGGGTGGCTGAGCGCAAGACCTTGTTGAGGGACGCCGAAAAGGAGCGACGGCTCGTCCTTGCCGGGGCGCCTGGGGCTCCCGAGGCCGCCCTGACCGTGTGCGGGCTGTCGATTGGCTACGACAGGCCGTTGTGCCAGGAGTTGTCGTTTCGTCTCGAGAAGGGACAGCGGGTTGCGGTTGTGGGACCCAACGGCTCCGGCAAGTCGACACTACTGCGGACGCTGGCGGGCGAACTCCCGCCCCTTGGTGGCTCCTTCTCCGTTCCGGCCCGCCTCGAAGTTGCTTTTGCCTCGCAACACCCCCGTTGGGTCTCGGGGATGCTTCGGGACTGGCTGCGTGATGAGGACATCGATGAAACTCGGTTTCGCACACTCATGGGCTGCTTCGGCATCGAGGGAGACGTGTTCGACCGCGACCTGCGAACCCATAGCGAGGGCCAGCGGAAGAAGGTCGATCTGTGCCGTTCGTTCTTGAATCCATCCCATTGCCTGATTTGGGACGAGCCAATGAACTACATTGATATCCCTGCCCGAGAGATGATCGAGCAGGTGATCCGGGAGTCGCAGCCCACCATGCTATTCGTGGAGCACGACCGCCGTTTTATCGAGCGGGTCGCGACGGATCTTCTCGACTTGGGAGACGATGGCTGCGGGGGGCTTCTGGACAACTCAGCGGAGCCTACGTCGCATCAGGCCGAGTCCAAGCAGGGCGAGCAGTAGAATGGAGCCGGCCGGTGCACCTTGTATCGGACCGACGGCGTTGCATGCTGCCACACCGCTACCACCGACGTAGAAGCCACTTTCTGGGTCTAACGGGTCGGTGCCGGCCTCCACCTCGAGGCCGTCTGAGAAGCTATCCCCATCGGTGTCGTACATGGTCGGGTCGGTGCCGTAGTCGCTCCACTCTTCTCCATCCAGCAGGCCGTCTCGATCGGTGTCGCGCTGATCGGGATCGGTGCCTTGCTCCTCTTCCTCTTCCTCAGTCAAGCCATCGCCGTCTCGATCGTCATCGCAGGCGTCTCCGAGGCCGTCACCATCTAGATCGGGTTGGTCAGGATTCGCAACGGAAGGACAGTTGTCGGTCAAGTCGGGAATGACATCACCATCGCGGTCGTCGTCGCACACGTCGCCCTCACCGTCATCGTCGAGGTCCTCCTGCTCGCTGTTCGCTGTATCTGGGCAGTTATCGTCCGGATCCAGCACCCCGTCATCGTCTCGATCGGCGGTGCATTGAGTCGGTTGACTGTCGTCGCACTGCCAGCCTTCCTCAACTGCGCACTCACTACAGCCATCGTCTGACTCGGTGTTGCCGTCGTCGCATTCCTCTGCCTCGCCGACCAACCCGTCTCCGCAGTCGACGCCGCAGACACTGGGCTCGCCCACGCATGTCCAGCCTTCTTCGACTAAGCAGTCGACACAGCCGTCGCCGGCGTCGTCGTCGCCTGCATCAGCGTCGTCACATCCTTCGGAGCCAACAACTAGGCCGTCACCGCAGATGACGATGCACACCAGCTCTTCGTCCTCGTCAAGCTCACACAGCCACCCCTCCTCTGTTTCGCAGCTCTGGGAGCAGCCATCCTCCGCCACATCGTTCCCATCGTCGCAGGACTCAACGTCCGGCGAGACCAGCGAATCGCCGCAGACGCTATCGCAGAGACCATCAGCGCAGACCAAGCTGAGACAATCCGCGTAACCCAGGCACATTTCGCCGATCTCGCAGCCGTTGCAGTCAGATCCGCCACAGTCGACGTCAGTCTCGCCTCCGTTTTGAATCGTGTCGTCGCAGCTGGGGGCCTGGCAAACCTCATCGGTGCAGATCGCGCTGAGGCAGTCTCTGGCCAACAAACAATCGAGTCCGGTGTCACAGGGTAGACAGATCTCGCCGCCGCAGTCGATATCGGTCTCACCCTCGGACAACTGGCCGTCTAAGCAGCCTTCGGAGTAACAGACCTCGTCGACGCACGATTCGCTGGCACAATCGCCCCCTTCGATACACGTTTCGCCGATTTCGCAGCGTCGGCAGTCTTCACCACCGCAGTCGATATCTGTTTCCGTTCCGTTGAGAGTGAAATCCGAGCAGGACGGCGACACACAGATACCGTCGGTGCAGTTTCGGCTGAGGCAGTCTGTGTTTGTGTCGCACATGAGATCGTCCTCACACGGGGTGCATTCGCCCCCACAGTCGAGGTCGGTCTCGGTGCCATTGTGCGCGTCGTCGTCGCAAGTCGCCTCGTAGCACACGTCGTCGAGACAGGTCTCGGTCACACAGTCTCGGTCGAGCAGACACGCCTCCTCGACCTGGCAGGGATCGCATAGCTCCCCACCACAGTCGACATCGGTTTCGTCTTGGTTGATCAAGCCGTCGTCGCAGGTGCTGTCACCGCAGGTTCCGTCACTGCAGATCTCACTGACGCAGTCGGTGAACACCAGGCACAACAGACCGTCGTCGCACGGTTCGCAAACTGAACCGCCGCAATCGACATCGGTCTCTTCGCCGTTCGCTGAACCGTCGTCACAGGCGGGCAACACGAATAGTTCGAAGACGTAAGAGATACTATCCGTGCCGTCGGAAACGGTGACTGTGACCCTCACGACCGATTCACTATGGTCGGACGTGGCTGTCCAGCGGAGGGTGCCGCCCTCGGCCATGGTCATGCCCGGGGGGCCTTCGGTCAGCTCGAAGCTGATCAGGTCCTCTCCCGGGTCCTCGACCTCAATCTCGTAGACCATCTCGACGCCCTGTTCCACCTCTGTTGGAGCGGTGCTGGTCACAACAGGCGGGACGTTCGAGATTGTTGCGGAGGCAAGCAGAACAACGCAGTCGCGACTATCGCAGACCTTGACGGCATATCGGCCAGAGAATTCGTTGGGGTATGCGTACTCAACGGTAGCGCTGTCGCTCGGTTCCGTGTCCAGCTCACCGTCGCCATTGAAATCCCACTCGTAAGTTAGCGCGTCGACGCCCAAGTCGTCGGCGGTTGCGACCAGGCTCAGTAGTTCGCCTTCGTCACCGGTAATGTCGGGCAGCGATCCGGTCGGCAGCGCGTTGCGAATGACGACTTCGGCCTTGGCCGTCGTGCAGTCGGTCCCGTCGCAGACTTCCACAGCTACCAAACCGGTGAAGGGCTCCGGGTAGGTATGTTCGACGGTGTTGGACGAAGACGGACCACTATCGAAGGACCCGTCGTCGGTGAAATCCCACTCGTATGTGAGGTCATCATCTCCTTGATCGGTTGCGGATGCGCTCAGAGTAATCGGTGTTCCTTCGTCTCCCTCGAAGGGACCGAGCTCGACCACTGGCGGAACGTTTGCAATGTCTGCACGGGCTTCGAGAACGGTGCAGTCGTCGGCGTCGCACACTCTGACCTTCACCGCCCCTGAGTACTCGTTAGTATAGGTATGATCGATCGTTGCAGACACTCCGGGATCAGTCTCGTATTCGCCGTCTGCAGTGAAGTCCCATTGATAGCTCAGCTCGTCATCACCTGGATCCGAGGCACTAACCGAGAAGGTGACTGGCTCCCCTTCCCTACCGGTCACATCCGCAAGTGTGCCGCTCGGAACACCGTTTGAAATGGTGACTAAACCGGTCGCCTCGGTGCACTCCGTCCCGTCGCAAACACTCACCTTGACTGTGATTGTGCCGCTATCGGGATAGGTGTGTTCCACCGAAGATGATTCGCTTGGCTCGGTATCGAATCCACCGTCGCCATCGAGGTCCCACTTGTAGGTCAGATCGTCGTCTCCTGGGTCCTCGGCGTTTGCTGTGATCGTTACGGGCGTACCCTCTTCGCCTGTAACGTCGGGTACGGCCACCGTCGGGGCGACGTTCGCAATAGCGAGCTCGGCCCGAGCGGTCGTGCAATCGGTGCCGTCACACACCTTCACCGCAAACAAGCCTTCGATCTCGTCACCGTAGGTGTGAAGAACCGAGTTGGACGATAGAGCTTCCGTGTCGAAGGTGCCGTCGTTGTCGAAGTCCCATTGATAGGTGAGGGTGTCGGCCGGTACATCCTCAGCTGTCGCGCTGAGGGTCCACTCCTGACCTTCGTTCCCGCTGAGCGGCGACAGGCTCACCTCGGGTGGCACATTAGCGATGGCGACAGATGCTGACCCTTCGGTGCAGGTTGTGCCATCGCAGATACGGACAGTTACTTGGCCCTCAAACTGGTTTGGGTAGGTGTGAGAGGCGCTCGCACTTTCTGACGGCTCGGTGTCATAGTCGCCGTTTGTGTCGAAATCCCATTGGTACGTGAGGTCGTCGTCCCCCTGGTCGGTGCCTATCGCGGTAAAGGCCACGGCTTGGCCCTCAAAACCAGTTTTATCGGCGGTAGATACCTCCGGGGCGACATTGTCTATGTCTACGACTCCGAAGGCCTCTGAACAGTCGTCTGCGTCGCAGATTTCGACCTTGACCTTCCCCTCGTACTCATTGGTATATGTGTGAGCAACCTGGTTGGCGGACTGAAACTCTGTGTCCCACGAGCCGTTGTTGTCGAAGTCGAATCGGTAGCGAATCGAATCGTCGCCGGGATCGGTCGCTGTGACCACAAACGTCACCTCCTCGCCTTCTTTGCCTGTGACAGGTGCCACTGTGCCAGTTGGAGGCCCGTTTGAAATCGTCAGCGAAGCCGTTTGAATCGTACAGTCCAGATCGTCGCAGACCTCGACTCGGTAGGTTCCAGTGATCGCGTCGGGATAGGTATGAGCGACCGTACTTGCCTCAGAAGTGCTGGTATCCCAAGTCCCGTCACCGGTGAAATCCCATCGGTATGTGAGGTCATCGTCACCGGGATCGCTGGCGTCTGCTGTTAGGTTCACCGACTTGCCCTCAATTCCGGTCACGGCGTCGAGCAAGACTGTGGGTGCGACGTTCGATATCGTAACGTCGGCTGCAGCGCGATCGCACGCTTCAGCATCACAGGCCTGAACCCGGATTCTGCCAGTGAATTCGTCTGGATAGGTGTAGGACGCGGGGTTGGCGGGCTCGAACTCCGTGTCCCATGTGCCATCCGCGTCGAAATCCCACCTGTAGGTCAAATCGCCGCCGCCCGGATCATCGACGTGGGCCTCGATAGACAAGAGTTCACCTTCGTCACCAACTACGGCTTCGAGACTCACTTCGGGTTCCACGTTGGTGATCGTAGCAGTCGCGCTGGCGGTCGAGCAGCCCGTGCCATCACAGACCCGTACGGTGAAGGGCCCGACGTAGGAGCGATCGTAGGCGTAGATCGTCGTGTTTTCCGTTGAAGGGCCTTGTTCATAGGTCCCATCGTTGTTGAAGTCCCATTCGTAGTTGAGAACGTCCGCTCCCGGGTCGGTGGCCGAAGCTCGGAAAGTCAGCTCCTCGCCTTCGACCCCAGCGACGCTCTGCGTGTTCACCACCGGCAGCACGTTCTGGATGATTGCTTGAATACTGGCTTCTCCGCCCGTACTGACGCTCAGCGTCACGTCGAAGTCGCCATTTTGGGGGTAGAAGTGCTCGCTACAGAACGTCTCGTTGGTGGGTACCGTCTGAACCAGGTCGTCGGTGCCGTCTCCCCAGCTCCAGGTAACCGTAACTTCGGTCTCGACTTCGTCTGCGATCAGGGCGCAGAAGCTCGTATTTTGGCCCTCGAATCCATTCTGAATCACCACATCACCGTCGGGTCGGCTGTAAGAGATACACAGGGGCTCCGACGGGTCCAACTGCACACAGCGCTCATCTTGGCCTGGTTGGACGTTTAGTGGGTCGAAGCAATTGTCTCCGGTGGTGTTGCCCAAGAAGTACTGCCATTCGGTGATGCCAAAGCGGAATTCGATCTCGACACAGATTTCCCATGACTCGTCGATGGGAATGTCGCGCACCAGCGCCCCGTCAGTGTTGTGCTTGAACCACCAGTCACCGCAGAAATCGAACTCGTCAGCCCGGTCACGGAAGCTCCAGTCATCGGCTGGGTCGCTGCAGTTATCTACTCCGAATTCACCTGGATCGTCCGATGTTTCGGTTGCCGAATTGGGGACACCCCAGACCGCGACGTCGACCTCCGCTTCAACTTGGGTGCCGGCGCTGTCGTAGCACCAGTCCTCGTCGCCCTCGCCGCTCGGGTCGGGCAATACACAGCCGGTGCACTGTTCGTTGTCCACGGGACTGTCGATGTCCGCTCCGTGTGTGATCAGAAGATCAACCGTCGGTGTAATGAGCTCTCCACCTATATCGCGGATGTCACGGTGCAAGGTGATGAAACTCCGCCCCAAGCTCTCAAAGCCGGTGTGAGAACTCCACGAGCACCAGTTGTGAAAATCATCGACGGACGCCTCGGTCTCAACCACCGCCGCGGAGACCGGTTTGGACCAACTTGGTTGGGACACCTCGTACTCCTGGGCCCAGATGGTGATCTGGGCCTCAACCGAGGGAGCAAACGAAATGATTAAACCTGAGAGGGCTGCCAGGGAAAGACAGCGAAGGACGTGGCTCATCGTATCCTCCAAACGACCAGGTGGACCCGGCCAAGGCGGAAGTCGCGTGTTCCTCGAGAGGCCCCGACGAGCAGCGATTCCAGACAAATGGGTTAGGACATTCTGCGCCAAGGCCGAGCAGATCGCAAACCAGCTGGAACAACTCAACGGGGGATCGCTCGCTGCGACAGGGCTGTCCCCAGCTACGTGGATCCTTGCGGACGACCCCGACTCTCTGACACAAAGGCGTTCGACGAACTGTCTGACCCCTATGGAGTGCCAAGAAGAACGATGCGCATCGAATCATTTGCAGATCCAACTACGTGGGCTGATATCCAGAAGCAGGCGGCTGCCGCGGAATCGGCGGGCTTCGACGCTTTCTCGACACCTGAGATAAAAAATGATCCCTTTCAGACCCTGACGGCCGCGGCCCTGGCAACGGAGACGATCCAACTACGAACGGCCATCTTGGTCGCGTTCCCGCGCAGCCCAATGGTGACAGCGGGCTCGGCGTGGGAGGTGCACGCAAACTCGGGTGGACGCTTGGTCCTCGGCTTGGGTACACAGGTGAAAGGTCACAACGAACGGCGTTTCTCGGTCCCATGGCCAGCTAAACCGGCCACCAAACTGCGCTAGTACTTCGAGTCGATGCGCGCCTTGTGGGGCGCCTGGCAACTCGGAGAGAAGCTGAAGTACGAGGGGGAGTATTATCAGTTTTCGCTGATGACTCCGGAGTTTGCTCATCCGGCCAACGACCTGGCCCCTATTCCTGTCTACACCGCGGCGGTACGCCCCGCGATGCTCCGGCTGGCAGGTCGGGTCGCTGATGGCGTCAGATTGCACGGTTTCTGTACCCGAAAGTACCTCGAAGAAGTTGCGATACCTGCTCTAGAAACGGGTATGGCCAAATCGGGCCGCAAGCGAGCCAACTTTGAGATCTGCGGCGGCGGCTTCACCGCGACTGGTCCCGATGAAGAGGCCGTCCAAAAGATGTTCGAGATCATCCGTTATCGCATCTCGTTTTATGGCTCGACTCGGACCTATTTGCCCGTGTTTCAACTTCACGGTTGGGACGACCTGGCTGCGAAGCTCCACACCATGTCGAAGACGGGTCAATGGAAGTCGATGGCGGCGGAAGTTCCGGACGAGGTCGTACACGAGTTTGCGGCCGTCGCGACCTACGACAATTTGGCGCTGGCGATTGCGGAGCGATTCGGGGGCATGTCGGATGCCGTCGAACTGGGGTTTCTGCCCGAGACGCCGCCCGAATTGATGCGTGAGGTGCTAAGCGACATGCAGCGGATTCCATCCTCGTTTGAGGGCCATCTAGGATGGTCCGACTTGGGCTGATTGTTTCCCGCGCTAGAACCGCCCCAAACTGCCAGGGCTTTCGCTCAGAATCACGCTTGGGTAGTATCGCGCCCGTCACGTACCCAGGCGTCTCGATCATCCGATTTGGGACCGCCGCCATCAGTGAGGTAGAGCCATGTCCGGCTGTTCGCGCGGCGTACCGAAGAGCCCTTTGTTGCCATTGTTTCTCTGCGCTACGTTGTCGTGTTTCGGCGCGTGCTCGGGTGACAACGGCGATAACAGTAACTCTGAAAACGATACGGAAGAGAACGACAGTGATGTCGTTGCAATCGACTCCCAAGAGGACAGCCCACCGGTGGCGACCTGCGCGGAGGTGGCCTCGGACGAAGCCTTTCTCGCCGTTCCGGATGGTCCGTCCACTCAGATTCACCCCGAAGTTGCTTTCGATGGTGAAGCCCTCTGGGTCACCTACAGCGCACCGGACGCTGAAAACGGGTTCGACGTGTTTGCCACACGGGTGGGATGTGACGGGACGAGCTTGATACCTCCGATTCAGTTGAACCAGGCCGTTGACGCCAATGAAGGCGATTCCAGTATTGCGGTGAACGGCGGTCGTGTTTTTGTGGTCTGGAACAGTGATTCGAGTTCAGGAACCCACAACCTGGACACTTTCACCCAGGTGCTCGATGCCGACGGTAACCCACTCTGGGAGGCTGAGCGTGCCTTTGAGGGAACGCTCGAGGGCGAAGCCAATCCGGGGAATGTGTGGATGCCCACGCTGGTGAGCGAGGGCGACGGTTTCGTTTTGGCCGGCTCGTGGGGCACCGAACACGTGGGAGGCTTTCAGGCGTATTCGCAAGTCTTTGGCCCAGACGGAGAACCAGTAGGCGATGCCGTCGAAATCGCCCGTACCGAAGGGGTCAGCCAGGTCGAACCAGCGCTTGCCGTAGGCTCCGATGGGGCTTCGGTCGTAGCTTGGGCCGAATCCAGCGTCGATGGGCCCGATCAAACCAAGTTTCGCACCTTCGGCCCGGACGGAACGCCAGGGGACATCCAAATCGTTACGGAGGGGTCGCGTGTTGCGGCCTCAGCTGCGCCTGATGGCAGCTTTCTGGTGGCTGCCTCGTCGGATTCCAGTGCGAACAGCAACATCATCGTTGTGAGCGAGGACGGAGAAAGCCTCGCTGAAATCGACGCTGGCGGTTTGGATCACACCCCCGCGCTGGCGGTTTCCCCAAATGGCGTAGCAATGGTGGTCTTCTTTCAAGTCGTCCAGGGGTTCCGAAGCCGACTGTTCGCGGCCAGTCTCGACAGCCCCGAGGCCCCCTTCCGGCTCGACACCAACGATCTGGCGGCTCCCTATGAGACGTCGGTGGTTTCAGTGGGTGATGATCATTTCGCAACGGTCTGGGCCGATGGAAACAACCCAGAGTTTGAGGTCATGGTTCGTGTCTTTGCTGCGGACGAATAGGCCGACTGAGCGCTTCAAACGCCCTAGGAGCCCGTCGCGTATAACGCCCCGGACTCCAGCCGTTAGCTTTTAG
>CAZDBH010000060.1:0-25300 GCA_964503485.1 uncultured Bradymonadales bacterium
TACCGCTAAAAGCTAACGGCTGGAGTCCGGGGCGTTATACGCGACGGGTTGCTAGCCGCCCGCTGTTGACACCCCCGGTGTGGGCGTCCTAACCTCATCTGACCGCACCAGACCTGGCAGGTTCTGGCTACTCTCGCACCTCGAGGGAAGCGTGCACATAGAACATATGCGAGATGCCAATAGCGAGATGCCTCTGCATGAGAAACCTGACGCCGTATCTTCATTGAAAATATGGCATTGCAGTTACAACTCGCTGAGCAGTATCTCGCAATACTCGAACCTGAGGGCCGTTGAAATCGCCTCGTTCCCGAACGAAACTCTTCGTGTTTTTGGATGTTTAAGCAAACTGGAGTGGCTCAGGATCGTTCATCTACCCAAGGTGGAAGACCTCGGCCCGCTGGCAAGTCACGACAAATTGAGGAGTCTCTCGTTGGCCACTCTCCCCAGTTGGGACTCCTCAGGCAAAGTGACGACAGTAGAGTCTCTGTCCCCACTGTGCGAAATCCCACACCTTGAACATCTCGAGCTTTTTGGCGTAAGGCCGATCGATAGGTCTCTAAGAGATCTGTATCGATGTGAGGCTCTGAAAAACGCGAGGTTTTCGAAATACCCCAAGGGAGTAGTACGGCGGTTCTACGAAAGCACGGGGATCGGGTCAGAGTTTCTTCCCGAGTTCACATTTTAGTTCCACGATATCGTCTGACGAACCCCGACCGAGGGTGACCGAATCTTAATCCGGCAACGCCGGTCGGGTTATCACGCATTCCCCAGTTTGTATCATGGCGCCCCTTCAGGACCGATAGCTCAGTGACCTGAACTTGCCTTGTATCGATTGAGTCGCAAACTCATCGCCTTTCGTTCAACCGCGAAGAGTGCTTCCAAAAAGGCTTCACCAAGTTCGCGGCGAAGGGGCCTCATCAGCTCCTGATCATCAACCGCCCCGATCATGGGGCCGAGCTCTTCCGCCTCTGCGAGGAGCTTCTCGCCAGTGGAACGTGCCTCGTCGGAGTCAATTTGACCGTCGACGATTGCTTTCCCTAGGGCCAAGGTCCTAGTCCCTAACTTCTGAATTCGTCGCTCGAGCACCTTGGCACGAAGAACGGCGAGTCTACCGGCAGGGGCTCGCTCTCGAACCGCGGGCTCTAGCGTGGCACGTTGAATCACGTTGATGGCTTCTGGATCGTCGCTGACGTTTGCGGCGCTCGCCCAGTCGGCAATGATAGCGCGTAGGAGTTCGCTCGCTTCCACAGACTCGGGTCCTCGAAATTCACTCAGCCATTCGGAGGACAACTCGTCGAACACTTTTTCCTGATTGATACCGGCTTTCGTTGACATCAGGGCCACCAACAACTCAAGAACGAAACCGTGGGTGACCAATTCACTTGTGCTCAACCTTGGTTTGCGCCGTAGCGAAGTCCTGACGTTCCATCGCCGCCTTGATTACCGACCAATCTCCTTTGCAATTTGCATCTGCCCAGTCGGCGACCAACCTCTGTGCGCCACCGGTGAGGTACGCCGTCTTGAGATTGGCCAACGTGAGTCCGGCCGCGATGATCTTGCGAACCACGGGAGTCTGGCCTGGATAGGACGTCGTCCATGGGATGGAGGCAGCAGTACAGGCTTCGATAGTCAGTAGTTCGGTGGTCCCTTCGTTGAACTCGTGGCCCACGACGCCTGGGTAATCTGCGGCAGTGTTGTTGTGCAACATTTCGTGGACGACCGTCTCGGTTTTGGCGATCGACTTATTGATGTAGTTGGTGTTGTTGTAGGCAAACCCCTCGAGGTTGCCGAAGGTCGGCACCACGTAGGTATCCCACGCATAAGCAGGAGCATAGATCGAATCATAGGTCGTCTTGAACGCCTCCTGCTCGAGCACCTGGATCGCTCCCGGCGTGAATGTCTTGATGCTTCCGAAGGCGTCGTCGAGGATCTTTTTCGAGGTTGCCAGGCTCAAGTCTTCGGCTGGCGGCACCACCGGCGCTGGCGGTGCGACGTCGTCGTCGTCCATTTGGACCACGGCCGTCTCGAGTCCGCCGGATTCCATGAGCCGGTCTTGCACCTCTGCAGACGCCGGTCTCCCGTTGAACTGGATCGGCATTTCGGGCTGAATCGCAGCCACCTGGTCCGCATAGGTCATCTGGGCCAAGCTCTTCTCAAACTGAACTCGGGGAGTCGGAAAACTGACCGCCCCATCATCTGACTTCGTCTGGCCGGCCTTCTTTTCGTAGTCGCTGCTCACACGAGAAATATAGGTTTGATGTAGGTGGCCGTCAACCCATGATCTGGATAAAACCATCCTGTTGCCTGATTACTGTTTAGGCCACGCTTTGTGAAAAGAGAACAGAAGTTCGGGCTGATCTTACCCGGGAGTACTCCGCGCTGGGTTACTAACCCCGCTTTCCGCAGTTCGCGTGGCTCAACTCCCCAGCGCGACGACCCCAAGGGCTGTAGTGTCCAGCCGGATCGAGGTAGCAGCCGGCTCGAGGTAGCAGCAGCCGGCTCGAGGTAGCAGCCGGCTCAAGGTAGCAGCCGATTCGATTTTCGGCTCAAGGTAGCAGCCGATTCGATTTTCGGCATTCCACCCGCAGGCTCGAGGTAGCAGCCGACTCGATTTCGGCGGCCGACTCGATTTCGGCGGCATTCCACCGGGCTGCCACTTCAGCCCAACTATCGACACGAGTTAGCCAAGCTCTGGTGTCACATTGATGAGCTTCAGTTGCCCGCGTTCTTCGCTTCGGGCACCGTTGCGTTCTTCCCAACCTAGTCGGACCATCACGGTTTTTTGGGCAGCACCTGTAGCTCCCGATTTCCTGCCGACGAGATGAGAAGAATGCCAAAGTTCGCTTCGACCAAGAAAATCACTGCCTCAAGCTACTACCCTCCATCGAATCGGCTGCGACCTCAAGGAGCGGCGGCGGCGACCTCAAGGAGCGGCGACCTCAAGGGGGGCCAGCGACCTCAAGGGGCAGAGGCGGTCAGCTATCGACACACTCCTGCGCATCCAGGTCGCACTCGATGTCGTCGACTACCAAGCCTCCCGCCGAATAGTAGACTGGCCAAGGCACGCAGGGTGTGTGCTCGTCACAAAAATCTCCTACCTCGCTGGGGCGCCCTTCGGTGCAGAGCACCGAAGGGACCTGGCGCGAGTAGATCAGGCGCTCTTCTTCGGGTGTCAAATCAGTGCGACAGTCCACTTCGCATGTGTGCTCAGTCCAGTAGTAACACTCCGCATCGCAGGGGCCTGGCCCATCAGCCCAGCTTCTCACCACTCCATCAACACATTCGTAGAAGCCAAAACAGTCAACGTGACAGTCGCCCGGGACCGTCTCGGATTCTTCTTCATCAAAATCGGGGTCGCTAACGGAGTGGTCCAGCTCATCATCGAGGGGGTCACTGCGTTCCTCTTCGTCTGTGAACTCATCGAGGCCTGTACGCCCGTCGTGGAGGTCAGTGCGCCCGTCGTGGAAGTCAGTACGCCCGTCGTGGAGGTCCGCGCGCCCGTCGTGGAGAACGGCGAGATCCGATGGATCCGCATCGTCGTCCACAGACTCCGTTACGTCCTCGGTCAAGAAAACAGAGACATCGCCGCCACCATCAGAATCACGGGTTCCACTTTCAGGAGGTCGTTCTTCGGCGCACCCCAGGGTCCAGCAGATCAGCACCACCGACAGAAGGGTGGATCTCGCGAGAGGCATAACATTACTCCTTCCTCTTGCGGGGGAACGGGGACAGTATGATTGTAACATCGTCCGTCCCACCAGTCTGCAAGACATCAACAAAGATGAACTAAACTCGTATTCAGTGAGAATACAGACGTGATCTCGTCGCCGAAACGGTCGACAACCGTGGGGAGTGAGGGAAAACGGTACGGGGGTAGGGAAAGGGGGACGGTGCTTGCATTCTTTCAAGACCGACGACGGCAGCTACGCATCCTGATCCACCGGAGCTTTCCTCTTCGGTCACTCGTGAAACAGGTTGGAACGCACGAAGAGATCGGCGCCATAGCCGTGATCTTGCTGGCGCCAAAGCAGCATATCGAAGCGTTCGGGAACCTCGATCCATTTGGCGTCGAGCACCATGCGCCACGGTTCGGTCTCGCTGCCCGCAAGTGGTATCCAATGATCGGCGGCATCGACTTCGCCCTCGTCGTCGAGGACGATCCAATCTAGCGCCGGACGGTCATCGAGCGTGCGGCGACCAACAACGAGCGTCCTCCCGTCGAGGCTGAAGTAGGCGTCCGTTGCGTGGAAGGTCTCATCGACCTGGACAGACGACCAGGAGTCGGCATCGAGCAGGTCGGCGAGCTGCCAGACCTCGAAACGGTCAAATCCGGTTCTTATCGCGAGGCAGGTCGCGCCTGACCTGCCGTAGCCGATGCCCAGGACTTCTGGTTGGAAGGACGAAGAGAGTGCGATGCTCCCCAACGGTTGCCAGCCCGACTCGGCGAACTCGGCGACGTATCCCCGCACTTCTGGTTCGCCCTCGTCTGACTCGATGGCGAACCAGATCAGACGCCCATCGGCCGTGGTAGCAATCGTTCCTCCCTTGTGGTCGACTTCCGGTCCGCCAGCGAGCGTCAGCCACTCGCCGGAGTCGGCTTCAACCCGCGCCTTGGTGATAGAGCCAGTACCCTCGAAGACGACGACCGGACCGAGTGCGGTGGAGAGGAGACTGGGGTCGCGCAGCCGGACAGACGTTTCCTGCCATGCGTCGACTTGGACCCAAGACGAGCCACCGTCCTGCGAGCGCATTGTCACCACGGACTCTGCTGCGTTGTGCACTCCTTCGACCGTGTGGCCCGGAGTGTGTGGCAAGAACAGATCGCGATCGACGGCCGCGACATCGAGGGTCACGTCCGCGCCGGTGGCTGCGATCGTGTCGTCGACTCCCTCGACGGGACCGTCGGCGATCCAGGTATTGTCGTCGACGAACACCCACCTCGACAGGGTATGTCCCGCGAAGCCCAACGCGATGAGGCGACCTTGGCCATCGGGGCCGACGTACACCCAGGCGACGCCCCAGCCTTCGTCCGTTTCGATTCGTTGGCGCTCGAACGCCTCGCCGTCAAGAGTCGTGACCAGATATGAGCGATCCACCCGGTCTGGGTGTCTATCCAGCCAAGCGATCGCCGCGGTGTTCTCCGCAGCACCGACCCTTAGGCTACGGATGGCGGGGTAGTTATAATAGTCGAGTTCGTCTGTCGGTCTCAGGTGCGAGAGGATTTCGAGTCCGGGGGGCGGATCCAACGCGCAGGTGTCGCTGCACGGCGTCGTCTCGCCCGCATCAGGGGGATCGCATTCCTCGCGGCCGGCGAGGATTCCATCACCGCAGACGTGAGCAGTTAGGCAATCAGCCGAACAGTCGTCCTCTTCGATGGTGTTGCCAT
The DNA here is from genome assembly GCA_964503485.1 of uncultured Bradymonadales bacterium. GTDB lineage: Bacteria > Myxococcota_A > Bradymonadia > JAFGEP01 > JAFGEP01 > CAZDBH01. The sequence continues at coordinate 5,387 of CAZDBH010000060.1, forward strand.
CATCGCAGGCCTCGTGTGCCTGCTGAATGCGATCGCCGCACATATGCGCTGTCGTGCAATACCTCGAACAGGCGTCACCGTCCTCGGTGTTGCCGTCGTCGCACACCTCGTCCCCCTCGACATCACCATCGCCACAGATTGGGACATCTCGTCCACACCATCCGTGGGGACGGCACTCGAAGCCGGCTGGGCACTGCTCGTCGGTACGGCACGAGGCCGAACAGTACTCCTCGTAATCGTATGGTCCTGTTTGGTCGGCGAAGCAGGTGCCGGATTCACAGCCTCGTACCTCGTGATACACGCAGGGCGAGCTGTTGCAGCGGAATCCCCCGCTGCACCGCCCACCGACGCTCGAAACACCCTCGGGCCAGGTGCCGGGCCCCACCCGGACGGCGTCAAACTCAAATGCGGCGTCGCAAGACTCGCCTAGATCATCGATGCCTTCGGTTCGGTCGAGGAGCACCCCGCGCAGGCGATCGCCCTCGATTTCGAGGGAGACTGACTGCTCCCGCCCAACGCCGTTGTAGATCGAAATGAAGGCCGGAGTTGCGGCGACCCGGCATGCTGTCGAGTTGACCCGGACATCCCAGTCGTCCTCAGAGACGAAGACGAGCGCCCACGGGAATCGTTCATCGCGAGCCAGAAGGTTGAGTTCTTCTGCCACCTGCTCGTAATCGCAGGCCCCCTCGACCAGCTCGAAGCGCTCGACCTCGTATCGTCCATCGACCTGACAAGCTTCCGCGACGCCTCCAACGGCGTCCTCTGCTGGGCCTGAGGCGTCCGGCGCCTCGGCTCCACCGCTGTCTGCGTGGGAGCATCCCCCAAGCAGAATGACGGCGGCAATTGTAGTTATCCTCTGTGCTTGATTTACCATGATCGGACGGAAAGCAACGGGCGTGCCATTCGACCGTCTGGGGCCATGTGCACCGATGTGTCGATGCGCGCCCAAGCCGGGGCGATAGGGCCCGACGGGCGGCTCATGGGCGGCTCATGGGCGGCGCGTTGCGCAGGTTTCGCTCCGGTTTGCACTCGGAGCCGCCGACCGTCTGGCAGGCAATGGTTGAATATTGCTGCTTAATCCGGCAGCGTCGGTCGGGTAAGTTTGGGAACCCTCACTACCCTCTTGCGATATCGGCGAATTAGGCCGAAAACGCCTGCATGAGCCAACGGGTCCGCTTCGAGCGAAATATAGGCCTTTTCATGGCGGTCATGATCGGCATTGGCGCGATGATGGGCCCCGGAATCTTCGCGCTACCGGGCGAGGCGGCCAGTCTGCTCGGCCCTGCCGCGGTGATCGCCTACCTGCTGATGGGCGGGCTGACGATGTTCAGCGCCCTCAACTACAGTGAGCTCGGTGCTTCAATGCCAGTCGCTGGCGGCGGCTACAGTATCGTCCAGCGCACCCTTCCCCGACCCGTCGCGTTCCTGACGGGGTGGTTCTTCTGGATCGGCAATGTCGCCGCATGCTCGCTCTACGCCGTCGTCTTCGGCTTGACCCTGAAGGAGTGGTTCTGGCCGGACCTGTCACTAACACTTGTGGCCGTGATTCTAACCGTCGCTTTCGGCCTAGTGAACCTGCGAGGGCTGAGCCAGGCACTCAAGGTAGTGACGTTCATGAATCTGGTCGAGCTGGCTGTGTTGATCGGCATCGCGCTGCTCGGTATCTCACAAATCGAGGCGCCTAACCTGCAGCCGATGGCGCCGAAGGGATGGTCGCCGCTGTTCGGGTGTATGTCGCTCATCTACGTCTCATTCGTTGGTTACGAGCTGATCACGGTGGCAGCCGAAGAGATTGTCGAGCCCGCCAAGACCATCCCACGGGCCATCATCATCACGATGGTGGTGGCGGTGTTGATGTACGTCGGCGTGGTGTTCGTGATGATGGGTTCGGTCAACCACGCCGAGCTCGCTGAGAGCGACGTGCCGTTCATCTTCTTCGCGGACCGAATACTCGGCGAGTGGGGTCGATGGGCTGCGGTAACGGCGACCATCATGGCCAGCCTGTCGGCGTTCGCCGTGACCCTGGGCGCCAGTGCGCGGGTGCTCTTCGCACTGGGTCGCGACGGACACTTCCCCCGTCGCTTCGCCAAACTGCACCCCAGATTCCGCACCCCACACGTAGCCCTGGCCCTGTGCGGCGCGATGGTTGCTTTGCTCGCCGCGACTGGCATGGTGAAGTTCGTGGCGTCAATGGCGAGCTTCGGATTCCTGCTCGGCCTCGGGTTTGTGAACCTGGCGGTGGTCGCCCTGGCCCGCCGCAAACCCAACCTGCGACGTCCGTTTCGTATCCGCTGGTATCCCTGGGTACCCGTTCTCGGCGTCATCACGACGTGGGGATTCGTGCTGCCGCTCGAGGGACGTACCATCGGCCTGGGACTGCTGCTGACCGCGGTTGGTATCGGTGTGTATTGTCAACGCTCGAAGAACCGCGCCGGGCTCGTCGCTGGCGGACGTGCGGCACTGAAAGCCGCAGCTAATCTGTTGAAGAAGAGGAGGAAGCGCATGAGAGTGCTCATCATTGGCGGCGGCAGTCTGGGCAGCAGCATCGCCCGTCGGCTGCTTGCGCACGGCGAAGATCGTTTGGTGTTTCGCACCCACGAACACGAGGTCACGTTCGTCGAACGCGACCCGGAGCGCTGCGAGAATCTACAGCAGCAGTTCGGCGTGCCGATCTACGAGGGTGACGGTACCAAGCGGGAAGTACTCGAGCAGGTCGGCATCGACGAGATCGACATCGCCATCATGGCATCTGACGATGACGGCACCAACGTCATCGCGGCACTCCAGGCTCGTCAGCTGGGTATGCACCGTGTGATGGCCATCGTTCACGACCCGGACCTGCTGCCGCTCCTCAAGGAGGAGGGCGTGGTGGCGCTCAGCGCACCTTGGGAAACTGCAGCAATGGTCGAGAGTTACCTCGACCGACCCGGCGTCGCCAACCTTTTCGAAATCGGCGCGGGCATAGCCAGCCTCGCCGAGGTGACGGTCCCCGAAGGCGCCCGCGTGGCCGACCGCCAGATACACGAACTCGACATCCCTAGGGACTGCGTGGTCGCGGCCGTCATTCGCAGGAAGACCTTCGTAGTCCCGCGCGGCGACACGACAATCCGCGTGGGCGACAACGTCGTGTTCGTCGGTCCAGCCACGGCCGTTCAGGAGGCCCAGGACCGCTTTAGACTGACCTAAGAACAACAGCGGTTACTCTCTCTCCTAATCACTTTCGCCGAATCGGGTGCTACGTCGATCCGGGTGGGTGCTACGTCGATCCGGGTGCTACGTCGATCCGGGTGCTACGTCGATCCGATCCGGATCGTGCTCACGTTTTGCTACGATGACTGCACACAACGGGGTCGAACGTCGGCCGACGAGTGACGGTCGATGGAATCTTCGCTACATTGGCCTCATGCTGATCACGACCTTAGGTCTCCACGGACAACAGAATGAGCGCTGGCAGTTCGTCTTACACCTGGATGCACGCGAGGTCGTCATTCCCACCACAGGTCATCCGCTTGATGGACCGCCAGTTTTCGACGCACAGGCGGAGTGGGTGGACCACTTCGCTCCGTCGTTGGTGGCGAGGGCCCCCGGCGCTTGGCACTGCGGTCCTCGGGTGTTCAACCGCCTCCTCGCGGTCCTCCAAGCCCATTCCGTGGATTTGTAGGTACTCCATACGTGTTCGGAGACTCGCGCTCAGGCACTGACGTTTCGGCCGAAATAGGCAACGAACACAACGAACAATCGGTTCAGTCGGTCTGAAGGCAAAGGCAATAGTGGGTGCCACCAGCGAATCCGTCATTCTGATCATACCAAAGCTGGCACCGGCGGTTGTCCCAGTCGATTCGACATCCCAGGGAATCTTCGTGGCCTTCGTTTCCGCTGGACTTCAGAGTACCGCAGCTGATCGGACGCTCGTTGTCATTACAATCCAGTGTGTCCCGCCATGCATTTCCGCCGTCGGCAATGGACTCAGAGATAAACCTGAACCGAGCGTCCAAGGCGCCTTCGACGACCAGGTCGGACTGTACCGTTGTCGTGGAGTCTTCATGCCCGATCTGGATTTCGTTGGCTTCCTCGACGTTGATGTACAGGGTGCTTGACGACTCCAGCTGGTTTCCGTCAATCGCAAGCTCATACCCCGGGCTTTCAATGACCAGCGCGCCGGCTACACCAGATTCGGTGGCCCGTGCGTCGGGCCCGCTAACTATGGCGCCATGTCCGGTCTCGGTATTGATGCGAAGTTGGCTGCTGCTCTGGAGCTCGTCACCATCAACGTGCAGACGTGCTCCCCCGGCATCGGTCACTCGAAGTGCGGCCTGACCCGCGTCGACGTCGACCTCGGGCCCAACGACCGTGAGTCCTCGGGCATACTCACTCCAGGGTGCGGGGTTGACGCGCTGTCGCCCGCTCAGGGGGATGTTTGTGCCATCGGCGTTCAAGGCGACCTGGAGGTAAACAGTACCTGTCTCGAGCAACTCCGCGGCCGAGAGAACGTCTGGCGAAACTTCGATCAGAACGGTGAACTCGCCGCCATAGACGGGGACGTCAGTCATCGGCTGGCTGTGCGCGGCTTCCTCGGCCTCCAAGCCGGTAAACAGCGCGAATTCGAAGTCGAAGGTCCCCGTGACAGGTCGTCCATCGTGTTCGAGGAAACCCTGATAAGGAATGACGATGGCCGCCTCTTGCGCCGCCGCGACGGACGACAACGCAGACAGGAACAGCACTGTGACGACACTGACTTTCATGTGCACTACCCGGTGGTGTGTTGATTTTCGATCCGGTTGTTTTCTGGCTCCGCTGTCTCCTTTACGCAGTCGGCGTAAACACCGTCGGACTTGAATATGACCGGCAGCTCTTCGGCCGAGCTGGCCGGTCTGATCCCCTCTCCGCTGGCGGGAGAGCACTTCGTTTGCTTTCGGCTTCACTCGCTGCGTGCTGCGCTTTTGAAGGCCGCTCCGCACACCGGGGGGGCCAACCCCCCACTTCGAGAGTCTGGCGGTCGGTTTGAAGGTTGCACCGAGTCGCTTCGCATCCTAGAGTCTTTCGGCAGCGAGGCCACAATGTCACGTCCGAATGAGAGCAGACCGGGGGAGCGGTGCGCTGGTGTCGACCCGAATCTCGAATCGCCTAAGTCAGCGAGAGAGTGTCGGGCCAACCAGGCACTGCCGTCAGCGCCACGGCGGGGACGAACCGACACTGCTACGAGTTTTCCCTCTCTCCACACCCATTGGAGCACCCCATGCGCACACACGAACGATGTCGACGCCCTATCTCTCTTCTGGTCTCCCTCTGTTGGGTCCTTCTCGCGGCCTGCGGAGCCGAGGACGAAGTGACCGATCCAGTCGACACTGGAACCGGGGAGTTCGTGTACGCTCCGCCCGAAGAAGAGGTGATCGCCGAGCAGGTGGCCCTGATCGGGGCTGAGGGCGGGACCATCGAATTGGAAGGCGCCGGATCGATTGAGATCCCCGCGGGAGCGGTTTCTGCGGAAGTGGAGATTACCGCTCGCGCTGTGACCGCCGCACCCGATCCGGCGCAGCCCGACATTGTCCTGATTGGCCCGGTTTTCGAAACCAACCTCCACGAGCTGGGCCTCGCGGAAGCCGCCATCCTGACAATCGAGATGCACGTCGACGATCTACAACGGCACTTTGGCGAGTTCGAGGAGATGCCTGAAATCCAGTTCTTCGAAATGCTTTCGCCGGCAAGTCTGTGGGTCGACTCGGATTCGACACTGGAGTTCGTCCCTGGAGAAGACGAAGATGTCGAGGAGGATCAGAACAAGCACAGCCATACTCGGACTTTTTCGGGCGGACGGTTCCAAGTCATCGCACGGGCAAACGCGTTCAGAGGGACCTCGGGATACCGTCCAGATTCTCAGTGCGGCAATGGCATCCTCGATCCAGGAGAGCAGTGTGACGCCTATGTCTTCGAGCCCTGTACCCGCAACGGACATCCGGGTCTGAGGCAGTGCCGAGTGACGTTCGAGGGCGGAGGGCCGGCGTCCCACTGCCGGTTCAGCTACGACTGTATCGAGACCAACCACTCCTGCGGCGATGGATGGCGCCAGCCCTGGGAGGTCTGCGACTCGACGACCACATGCGATCCGGTTGCGGCCGGGCCGTTGCGGCCCATGATGCCAAAAGGAAAGGCCTCGGCGTGCCGGGTCTGGGGGATCAACGTGGGAAGCGAGGATGTCTGGCACAACGGCGAGATTTGGTGCGCAGGGCCAGCCGTCGCGTATGAACGGGTGGGTGGCTGTCGGGACGATTGCACCGCGAAAGACAGTTGCCGGGTGGTTGAACGCTGCGGCGATGGCATTATCAATGGCGGCGCTGTACTGGACTCGTGGGAGCTCTGCCGCGGCGGCAGCTGCCGCTACGCTGACTGCGCCGATGCGACCGGTCCCTGCGTCGGAGTAGGCGACGTGTGGGGGCGAGAAGAGTGCGACGACGGCAATACCAACGACTTCGACGGGTGCAGCCGCTTCTGCACCATTGAGCACTTCACTTGCGGAAACGGCATCGTCGAGGATACCGAAGGGTGCGACGCCGGTGCGGCCAACGGGAGTTCGATCTGCGGCTGCCAGACCAACTGCCAGTATCCCAGAGGCATTACGTGCGGAAGCGGTGCGGTAAGCGGTCCCTGCGACATACCCGATGTCTGCGATGGGACGGGGGCCTGCGCCGCAACCTGGGCGCCGGCCGGCACCCGGTGCGCCGAGGCGGACGGCAGCGCCTGCGACGCGCCCGACGTGTGCAACGGCTCGGGTCACTGTACGGCGACGTTTCGAGCCGCCGGGACGCAATGCCAGGCAGCGAATGGCGTCTGTGACCCCGCCGATTCGTGCGATGCCTACGGTAATTGCGTGGCCAACTTCGCACCGGCAACGACGGAGTGCCGCGCCGATGAGGGGCAGTGCAATCCCGCTGATTTCTGCGACGGCGCCGGCAGTTGTCGCGAAATCTTCAAACCCGATACGACCGAGTGCCGTGCCTCGACCAGCTTGTGTGATTCGGCGGAATTCTGCGACGGCGCAGGTGCCTGCCCGGCCGACGGCGGATTCGAGGGCGCCGTGTGCGGTCTGTTTCAAGTGTGCCGAGCCGGCGATTGCATTGACATTCCTCCGTCGTGCGGCAACAGCGTCGTAGACCCCAACGAGACCTGTGACGAGGGCGGTAATACGGCGACTTGTGATGCCGACTGCACCTCAGTCCGATGCGGCGACGGCTTCTACAACCCGGCTGCGGGTGAAGCCTGTGACGGCAGCGGCGCCTTCACCTGCAGCGAATGCAGCGCGGATTGCCAGACGTACACGCCCAACGACAACAGCTACGTGAGCATCGACACCTACTCGACGGTTACTTGCGCCGTGCGGCGCGACGGTCACCTCAGATGCTGGGGACCCGACCAGGAGGTTTCCGAGGCCATGCACAACGCGCCATTCGACTTGAGGACGGTCGCCGTCGGGGGCATCTGGTACAAGGCGCATGCCTGCGGACTCCGCCAGAATGACCAGGCCGAGTGTTGGGGTCGCTTCTGGCACGGGCCGGCCTTCCCGACCGGTGTCTATCAGGAAGTCGTGACCGGGCGCGATCACGCTTGCGCGCTGGGCGACGCCGGCCCCGTGCCCTGCAGGGGTGACGACACCGACGGTGAGTCGACACCGCCGGCCGGCGTCACTTTCGTCGACATCGCGGCGGGCGAGAACTTCAGTTGCGGCGTTGACGTCAACAATGATGTTCACTGCTGGGGTGCCAACACGCACGGTGAGGCCAGTCCGCCACCCGGCAATTTTGGATCCGTCAGCGCCGGAAACGGGATCGCCTGTGGGCGGCGCGACGCCGGCATCTCGTGTTGGGGTGACCTCGCGCTCGTGCGCCAGGTGTCCGTGACCCCGGGCTATACTGACGTTTTCGCCGGTGAGGACAGTGTGTGTGCCCTGCGGCAAGGCGTCATCGAGTGCTGGGGGCGAGAGCAGGGCGTGCCACTGGCTGGCCACGTCATTGACGTCGGCCGCCCCTCCGTGGCGTCAGGCGTGTGGGCAATCACGTTCAATGGCGAGTTGTTTCACTTCGAGGCCGGCGCTGGAGTCGCACCCCCACCAACCTATTGCGCCTGCGGAAACAATCGGATCGACGCGTTCGAGACCTGCGACGATGGAAATAGAACATCGGGGGACGGATGCGATGCCAATTGTATTCGAGAGGCCGTCTGTGGCGACGGCGTGCGCGAGCGAGAAGAGGGCTGCGACGCGGGTGCAGCCAACGGTACGACAACATGCGGCTGCCAGAACGATTGCCAGTTCACCGCGAACGAGACCAACTGTGGTACCGGGATGACATGCCAGTCGGGCAGTTGCGCCATCGACCCCTTGCTCGACGACATTGAAGGCAATGTACCCATCGAATGCAGCAACCTGATTGATGACGACGGCGACTCGCGCACTGATTGCGAGGACGACAACTGCCGCTGGGCCCGCTTCGACGAAGACGAGATCACCGGTGGCTGTAGCGACGGTCGCGACAACGACTGCGACCACAGGACCGACTGTGATGACCACGACTGCCACTTCGATCCCGCCTGCCCGTGATCGGCGGCGGCCCGAAACCCGTCCTAGACAGGGAGCGCTGCGACTGGCCGACCAAGTTCTGGTCTCGTCGCGGACGCTCCGTCGGCCAATGCAAGCCAGCAGACGATGGCCTGGTTTCAGTGCTCACGGCTCGAGGTTCAAGCTGGCACGCAATCGAACCCGCGATCTGCCGAGGTCCTCGATGATAACCCAATTGAGGCAGTCCTCCTGCGCGTAGGCCACAGCGCCACTCTCGGGCGCCGAGGTTTCCCCTACAAGTGTCCAATCCGCCTCGGGGCTCAGTCGATGACACTGCACGCGGTGACCCTCGAGCACGCGGAGCATGAGCGGTTCTCGACCCAGCCAGACCGGTATTTCCTCGGCTGACGACGTCTCGACAGTCACTTCCGATTCGTTCAATTCGACCGTCATCAGGTCTCGGCCGGTGTACTGGCTCGAGAAGTACGAAGTCACAGCAACGTTGAAGTCGTCCCCGTCCAGCGGTGTGAGTTCAAGCTCCCACACATATTGAAACCCCACGCCCATCGTTGGCGGATGGCCGGCCACCACTCGAATGGGAAGTGACGTCTCGAGTGTGGGAAAGGGTGTGGGCCCAGCCAGGGTGGCTTCGATTTGCCAGTCTCGCGATTCCTCTTCCGGGATCGGAAACCAATCGGCCAAGGCTGAGACGACGGCCTCGGCGTGAAGGTGTTGCGCGGACCCTACCGTTGTGGCTTCTCCAAAGTACTGGTGGGCCAGCTCCATGGGCAGCGATACCAGCTGCGTGGTGACGGCCCCCGTCACAGCATCCGTGGCCACAATCTCCAACGTATGCTCCCCCGAATCCAGTTCCACTGTGGTCGCGAAGTCTGCCGGGTCCTCGCGATGCGACAATGGAACATCATCGCCATTGACGGTGACCTCGACGCCAGGTCGATCCACGTGTACCCAGAGGGGGACTGTGCGACTGCGCAACGCAAACGTCGCACTGCGCGGCTCATACACTGAGATGTATGGCGGATTCGACTCCTCTGCCGTGTCGGACGCTGGGCCCTCAGCCACGGACCCCGTGTTCGCTTCGGTTGCGCCGCATCCGATGCTTACGAACACGACGAACAGTCCGATAATCCACGAGACGATTGGACTAAAATAACCATTTTCCATTGCAAAGTACTCCATATCAGCAACATCCAGACTGGTTGGTCATTACGTGGCACCTTCGAAACGGTTACCGATCAGAGATAAGCTCGCGGATCTGCCTGCCCCTCGCCGCGCTCGTCCCTCCCCGGGAGGACAGCCCCTCACTTCGAGATTGTGTGGTCAGTTTGCGAACAAAAACGAGGCCTCGAGGGCGAGGCCGGCCAGACGTTCAGCTCTTGGCGTTCGACGCACGAGAGGACTGATCGCGTCGAGTTCGCATGAGCACCACGGCGATGGCGAACAGGGTTGGAAGGGATGCGGTTGGGGCAGCGTCTGCCACTGTGCACGAGCCGCCATCATCGGGCGGTTCAGGCGGTACATCGGCCCTCGGAGACTGGGTTGATACCAGGTCAGCGATGCTCTCGTAGGCCGCCACGGTCACGGTTGTCGTCAACTGACCGGCGGGTTCTAGACCGTCGGGTGAATCGACCATGACCACCAGTTCGGTGGCTTGGGTGCCAAGCGGCAACAACAATATGGTCAGGATTGCTAAACACATCTTCGGTACGGACATCGAACTCCCTCCTGCTTTCGATTTCGGGGTCATTTTTGCCGATAACCGCTGCAGTCGGCAAGTGTTCGCCAGCCTTCAGGCGCAGGACACCCAACTTCGGCCACGTAGCCGTTGGACATCCGGGTTCAAAACACGTTCGTTCAGGCCCCGAAACGGCGACATCACACACCCAGCCGCCCAGTTTTCCAGTCCTGACCCTGTACTACGTTCGGGTTGAAACTCACCGCCGCAGCCCCCATAGTTCAGGACCCATGTGTTCACTGCTCGGGGCGAAACATGAGAAGCTGCCTCCTCACCGTAACGATTATGATGTTCGCTATCGCGGCGTGTCCCAGCGCGTCTATCGACGACGCCGAAGAAACGCCAGACGACGCATTCACAACCGATCGAAGTCGCTCGCGCCCGGACAGCGAACTCACACAGGACGCACGAGAGGATGTCTGGGACACAACCGTCCCCGATGTCACAGATGGGCGTGAGTTGGATGCCCTAGACGACCCCGCCGACAATGGAACCACGACAACCGACGAGACCAGCCCCGCCGATCTCGAGGACGTCGCCGAAGACAGCGAGGCTGATTCCGGAAGCGATTCAGTGGCATCTGACATCCCAGAGGACGAGGCCGGTACGGACACGAATATCGATCTCTCTGACTCCTCCGATACCGACGTGACGGACGGTCGCGTGTCGGACACGGCGAGCGATGGCGATGACAGCGACGGCACCCTGCCCCTGCCCGGCTGTACTGAACTACCTCTGAGCGTCGAGCTGTCAGTCGAGGGCGACTTGACGGATTCCGCGCCCACCTGGTCGCGACCCAATTACGCGAACTGCGAGATCGATACCGGCGAAACGATGCACTTCGTCGAACACGTTTTCTGCAATCCGGGCGCGAGCTCGGCGTTCGACTTCAAGATCGAAGTGACCAGCGACGATGCCGGGTTGACCCTCGGCAACTGCGAAGCAGTGTTGTACCGCGGCAATTCGGTGCCGCCACCCGAGTCGGAGTGTATCGATAGCGCTTTCTCCGAGACTCTGGGGCCGACATTGGCCAATGTCACGATCGGCAACGAGGGGTACGTCACGTTGGTGGTCTCACAGTTTCTATCCTTCGACTATGGGACGTATAGAATTCGAGTCAGCCGTCGCTGACGCCACTCACTTCGAGAGTTTGGTGGTCGATCTGCGGACGAAGACGGGCGTTCTGCGACGAACCGCTTGACGGCGGGCGCTAGGCGCCCAGCTCGGTCCCGAGGAACTCCTTGGCCACACCCACGAACTCGCGGACGCGCGGAGCGAGGTGGCGACTCGCTGGCCATAGGAGCGCGACTCGGCCGACACGCATCACCCATCCCGACAACACCGGGCTCAACGCCCCCCGCTCGACCGCCTTGGCGGCGACGAACCCAGGCAACATCCCGATGCCCGCCCCGGCTTCCACGAGCGCGCGCACCATGAGCGTGTCGTTGGCGCGATACCTCGGCTCGCCGAGGTTGATGGCGACGGTTTCTCCCGACTCGGCGGTGAGCGGTTTCGGCACGCCGACGCCCGCGCGGTGCAGCACGAGATCGTGCTTTGAGAGTTCGTCGAGCGACGGTGGTGCGGAACAGCGCGCGAGGTAGTCGGGACTCGCGTAGAAGCCCATCGGCGGCAGGTCGAATACACGCGACATCAGGTCGGAGGCGCCGGGGATATCTCCAACGTGGGCCCGGATGGCGACGTCGACGCCCTGATGGATGAAGTCGACGACACGGTTGTCGATTTGGACATCGACCTCAACGTGCGGAAAGCGGCTCCCGTACGCCACCATGAGATCAGCAAACGGCTCGCTCCTCGCGAAATCGGGGGCAGCAACAACGAGTCGACCGCGCGGGATGTCCGAGCTCGACTGCAAAGCTCGAGTGGCATGGCCGACCTCGCGCATCGCCCCGGTCGTGAGACGGTGCAACAGGCGTCCGTCGTCGGTGAGGGCGAATGAGCGGGCGGAGCGACGGAGCAACTCGACCCCGAGCGTCTTCTCGAGTCGAGCGATGCGGCGAGTAATCGTCGAGCGGGGGACCCCTTCCTCTCGGGCAGCAGCCGCGATGGTGCCAAGCTCGACGACGCGGACATAACTCTGGAGGTCGTTTAGGTTCATTGGACCCAGTGTAGCGAAATCGCAACTGCATGTCGCGAATTTGATGAGTTGTTGCTTCTGAGCGTCGGTGTCAAATTCAAGGCGACTGATTTTGGAGGAACCATGACACACGACATACTCAGGACACCGGACAGCGCTTTCGCAAACCTGCCAGACTACCCGTTCAAGCCGAACTACGCCGAGGTGGACAATGTGCGTATTCACTACCTCGACGAAGGGAAACGAAGCGCACCGGCCATCTTTCTCCTCCACGGGCAACCGACGTGGAGCTACCTTTATCGGCACATGGTGCCGCCGCTGGTGGCCGCGGGATACCGGGTTATTGCGCCCGATCTGGTTGGGTTCGGGAAATCGGACAAACCGGCCGATCCCTCCGCCCATACGTTCCAGGCCCACGTGGACTGGATCAGCGGTTTTGTTCGCAGCCTCGGCATCACCGACGCCGCAGCGTTCATGCAAGACTGGGGAGGAATGATCGGGCTTCGCGTGCTCGCCGAGAATCCGCTCTGGCTTTCGCGGCTAGTCATCGCCAACACCGCGCTCGCCGATCCGGGGCCCGTGGGGCGCGTCCTGATGCCCCTAGGTATCAAGGCCATGACCGCGTTCTCGGGGCACGCCTCGATCGACGACCTGGCGCGCTCTCACTCCTTTCGCCACTGGCTCGCGTATTTCCACCGCTCGCCCGTCTTGAGGATCGGCGAGGTCGTGCAGGCCTTCACGGAGCGTCAGCTGAGCCCTGCCGAGACCGCGGCATACGATGCGCCGTTTCCCGACGCTACGTACTACTCGGGACCCCGCCGCCTTCCGACTCTGGTCGCGACCGACCTGGGCGCGGCCCATACGGCGTGGAAAGCGCTCGAAGCCTGGCCCCATCCGATGTTGACGCTGTTCAGCGACAATGACCCATTTCTGGCAGGCACCCCGTTCGAGCAGATGTTCCGCGACCGTTTTCCGGGCGCGGCAGGCCAGCCCCATCAAACCACTACCGAGGCTTCGCACTTTCTGCAGGAAGACAAAGGCGGCGAGCTCGCCGATCGGATCGTCGCGTGGCTGTATTCCACGAACTTCAACCACGCGGAGGCCGCATGAGTGCGATTCGACCGTTCGAGGTGCCGAAGGACCTCTACCCATTCGAGGACCGCTGGTTCGTGCGCGATGGCACTGCGATGCATTACATCGATTGTGGAAGCGGCCCGCCGGTGGTGTTCTTCCATGGCAGCCCCACATGGTCGTTCCTTTACCGTGACGTCATTGTGGAGTTAGACGGCGTGCGTGCGCTGTCAGCCGACATGATCGGCTTTGGTATGTCGGATCAGCCCGAGGATTTCAGCTACGCGCCCGAGGAGCAGGCCGAATGGCTTGGCGCGTGGATCGACTCGTTGGATCTGCCTCCGTTCGTTGCGGTAGTGCAGGACTGGGGCGGTCCGGTCGGACTGCGCGTCGTCGCTGAACGCGCCGAGCGACTGGCCGGACTGGTCATCATGAATACGTGGTGCTGGCCGCCCAGTAGGACACTCCGCATCCTGTCCTGGCTGCTGGGCGGGCCGCTCGGAGCGATGCTCCTAAAGCGCTCACCCGATCTTCTGGTTCGCAAAGGCTTGGTGGCGGAAGCTGACAAGTCCCCCGAGGTCTTTGCGGCCTACGCCGCACCGATCGCGGCCAACCGACAGGGTCCGATGACCCTGCAGCGCGCCATCCGCAAGGTTGACGGGTGGCTCCTCGAGACCGAACGCATGCTCGACCGCCTCGCAAACCTGCCTGTCGAGCTCGTCTGGGGCCTCCAAGACAAGGGCCTCGGCGGTGAAGAGGTTTTGGCCCGTTGGCTCGAGCACTTTCCCGAGGCTGGCGTGACCCGTCTGCCCCATGCATCCCACTTCCTCCAGGAAGACGACCCGACAGCCATCGCCGATGCCATCCGCAGGGTGCTGGTCCGCACCTCGTCGGATTCAACAGATTCTACGCTTGGAGTTACACCATGATGAAGAAACGAATCCTGCTCGTGGGCGCCACGGGCACCATTGGTACCGCAGTCCACAATCGCCTGGCCAAGACATACGACGTGGTTCCCGCGAGCCGCGCGAATAGCGAGCTGAAGGTCGACCTCGGCGATTCCGACTCGATCGAGGCACTGTTCGAGCGGGTCGGCCCGCTCGACGCGATCGTCTCTACAGCCGGTGAGGGCCAGGTCCGACCGCTGCTCCAGCTGACCGATGCTGACTACGGCCGGGCCACCGACGTCCAACTCATGGGCCAGATCAACCTGTTCCGTAAGGGTGTGGGCTTGTTGCGCGAGGGCGGCTCGGTCACGCTCACATCGGGTCTCGCGGCCCGTCAGCCATTTCCAGGTGCTGCCGCCATTGGAATGGCTTGCGCCGGCCTAGAGCGCTTCGTGGCATCCGCGGCGACCGAACTCGAGGGTGTCCGTATCAATGTGGTCGCTCCTTCCATCGTAAGGGAAAGCCTCGAGCAGATGGGACTGCCCACGGATGGCGGTGTATCGGCCGAAGACACGGCGGAAGCATACCTGGCAGCAGTGGAGGGGACGATGCACGGAACCGTTATCGAGACCGCGCCCAGCGCAGGCGAGGCCGGTGGTACGTAGTCGGTTTGTGAGTCGGAGACCAGCCTCGACATCGCGTTCGTGGTGCCGACGGCCGCAGCGAGCAGGGTCGACGCGCGGACTCCGATCTCGGAACTTCAGCCTTTGCGAAGTTGCTTGATTCGCCGGCGGTTCCACGAGTCGTAGTAGCCCACCCAAAGGTGGTCGGTCGTCGCGTGGTTCTCTTCAAGCCACGCTCGGAAATCGGCGGGTGTGGGGAAGAACCTCGGTGTGTGCTCAGACATGCTCCCCTCTACCGACTGGTTGGTTGGCGGCCCCAAGGAATCTCGTTCGCCCTCGAATACGCGATCACCGGCGAATCGGTCAACACGAGATGGTTGAGAGTCTAGTGGTCGGTTTGCGGTGGGTTTGCCGGTCGGCTAGGCCATGAAGCCGTACCCCGCGACGTAAACCGAGAACGCCAGGAGCACCGTCGTGATCACCTTGGATGCGGCTGGATCGTTGCGGCGAATGTGCACCCCGACGGCACCCGCCATCAGGATCCCGAGACAGACCCCGGCGATGGGGCTCAGAATTGGTAGAATGCCCGTCGCCACAGGCACGATGATTCCGATCGCACCAATGACTTCGGCTACCCCGAGTAGCCGAACCTGTGTGTCCGTGTAGTCCTCGACCCACCACATGTTCTTCTGAAGTTCTTCGCGGGGCTGCACGACTTTTAGTCCCCCAAAGAGGAGCATTGGGGCAGCGAGTAGACCGGCGATAATCCAATAGAGTGTCATAAGTCCCTTCCTTGAAAAGATGTCTTCTCGAGAATGCCCCTGGTACAGTTTTGAAACAATGGGCAATTTCTGGCAGTGCTTGGACGATTTTTGAGCAGGAGAAGCTATTGAACATCGAATCCCATCTCGAGGAGTTCGTTTGCGTTGTCGAGAAAGGAAGCGTTTCTGCCGCGGCTCGCACACTGGGTGTACCCCGAGCGTCGGTGCGTCGGCGACTAGTGCGCCTCGAGGAGCACTATTCGACCGCTCTGATCCACCGGGAGACCCATCGTCAAACCCTGACAGAGGCCGGCCGCGAGCTCTACCAGCGTGCTCGGCGGATAACCGCCGAATTGCGGGAGACCCAGCGCGCGGTGAGCGTTCTCGACGGCGTGCCTCGCGGGCTCTTGAGGGTGGGACTGCCTCCGGGTTCGGGGGTCGAGGTCGCAATTGCCCGGGTGTTTCGCGAGCGCTTTCCGGAGGTTCAGCTGGAACTCATCGCTTCGTTCACGCACGACGATATGTTGGCCCATGGGCTCGATGTCGCGCTTCGACCCGGCGTGGTCGATGAGTCGCTCGTGGGACGCAAGCTGGTCACATTCAAGCGGCTCGTGTACGCGGCGCCCCAGCTACTGGAGCGAGAAGGCGTCCCCACCGTAGACACGCTTCCGAGGTACCCGTGCGTGCTGGGCTTCGACACGATCGGCCGCCCCATCGAAGACTGGCCAACATGGGACGGAGGCCGTGTACTCGTGTCAGGCGCGATTCGTTCGAATAGCCACTCCGCACGCATCGACGCGGCTCGTTCGGGGCTCGGGCTCGTGCTGACCTCCGAGCGCATTGTGCGCGAGGCTGTCCGCGATGGGACGCTCGTTGGCGTGCTCCACGATAAGGTGGGGGAGCAAACCCCCTTTCGTATCGTGTGGCCCGCCACCGACTTCATGCAACCGAAGGTCCGGGCCTTTATCGACACAACCACTGAGGTTCTGTCGGAGATGGTACGGCTGAGGGACCTCAATTCAGAGTGACCACGTCGCCACTCCACACGGTGTCGTCCCGCCCTGGCTAGGCGTTGACAACCAGTGCTATCAGGGATCCATGACGCGCGCTCGCAACGCGCAGAGGAGTCGTTTCCAGGTGTCGAGTTGGCCGCCTCCGTCAGGGCGCCTCGGCCTTCTCGAATGCCAGTTGCACGTCGTTCGTGATGATGCAGTTTTCGAAACCCAGACCGTTGGCCGCATCGGCGATGATGGAATCCTCTAGGGCGCCGCAAGCGGCCTCTTCCGAGTCGTACTCATATGAGATCACGACCGACCAAGCTGCGGTCGCGCCGTTGTCCTCGAGGGTCCAGTCTGCGTGTTGAACCAATTCGCAATCCGCCGTGCCCTGGATGGTGATGTCCCCGCTAGAGTAGCTCAGGGTGTTTCCCGAGATACTCCATACTGCGTCGGTATCGGCAGTGCACGATGATGCATTGGTCGTGTCACAGTCCTGGCTTATCGCCGAAACGCCATCGCTCTGCACCATGTACATCAGAAAGCTGTTGTCGCTGAAATCCGGGGGGATGACCGCGCTAGCGAAATCGGCTGAGTCGGTGCACGCCTCAACCGTGCTGCTGGAACCGGTGACTCGCCAATACGTGACCAGGCCTCGCTCGCTCTCATGTGGACCTGATTGCCGTGCGGCTGGACCACCATCATCATCTTTACCTCCCACCGTGTCCTCACAACCGGCTAGCACGACTACCCCGACGAGGGCTGAAATGACGACTATGAATAGTGTCTTGTAGTTTGTCATCTGGAACCTCCCACTATTGTGTGATTTGCTGCGCAATCTCATCCTCGAGATGAGCTACTTGTCAGACTAACGGGCCTGAGGGATTCCTTAAGGTACCGATGAGTGATGACTCGGTGATCGCCCGTCTGAACCCTTAGATTCTGTCCCGGACAGGCTGAGTCGGCACTGCGACTTGTTTGGGCCTTGTCGCTTGTTGCGAAAGATTGCTAGTATTGAGTTGCGTAATAGCCTGATTCGACAAGAGAAAGACTATGGCCCGGTGCGTTGCCTGTAACGACGACATCGCTGTTATCGGCGTTGTCTGCCAGCAGTGTGTGTCGCTGTTATCAGCCGCCGACGGGATTTGCCCAGAACAGATAGTCAGCGCAGGTGCACACACCCCAACTGGCTGGCTGATCGACCGGTGGGGTCGCGCCCCTCCTCGAGCGCGCGAACGAAGATGCCTCGGAACGAGAGCTCGTATCCGGCTTCGTGCCGTCCGTTGAACTGCTCACTGTCCTACCCTGGTCGACTTCCTCGCCTGAGGAAGCGAATCTCAAGCACCTCGTACGTCGCTTACGAAATCACCTGGAACCGCTCGATGTTGCGATAGAAGGACGACGGGGAAGAGGCTACCGCCTGAAAACGTCGTGACCGCGATTCATCCGACAATCCCTGAACGATTCGAGATTCTCGGGCAGCTTGGCGTGGGCGGCTCTGGCATAGTTCGCTTGGCTTTCGACCAGAAACGCTCTGAACGGGTCGCTCTCAAAACCTTGCGCCACTTCTCGCCGAGTGCACTGGCCCGCTTCAAAAACGAGTTCAGAGATGCTGCTGAACTCGTTCATCCCAATCTCGTCATATTGTACGAATTGTTTGGCGAAGGACGAGACTGGTTCATCTCAATGGAGTGGATCCGTGGCCTAGACTTCCTCTCGTACCTCGCTTTGCCCGACGGCTCAGCGTTCGAGAGGGTGGTCGCATTGGCTGCTTCGGCAGAAGATGACTCCACGGCAGATCTCCAGCTAGTAGCAGCAGTCAGAAACCAACCTCAGTCTGTATTCCATTCTGAGAACACCCTCTGGAGCGCGCTCGGCCAGCTGGTCTCGGGAGTCAGGGCAATTCACCGGGCCGGCAAACTGCACCGCGACATCAAGCCAAGCAACGTACGAGTCGAAGGCTCGGGTAGGGTTGTCTTGTTGGACTTCGGGCTGCTCCAGGCCAGTCGGCCTGATTCCACTGTGGTTCCAGCGGGTACGCTCCTCTACGTGGCTCCTGAAGTACTCAACGGAGGCAGTCCAAGCGAAGCGAGTGACTGGTACGCCCTCGGAGTGATGCTCTACCAGACACTGACCGGTCAGTCCCCATTCGTCGGCCAGTCCGCGGACATTCTGCGCGCCAAGACAAGAGGAGATTTCGCGCTACCCAGCACGCTAAACACCGCCGTATCCGTCGAGCTCGACAGTTTGTGCGTGAAGCTGCTCGACCCTGATCCTGAACAGCGCCCCACTGGCGATTGGCTGGAGAGCACGCTCGGCCGAGCGGACGATTCAGGTCCTGCCACCAGGACCCAGCCTGAAGCGTTCGTCGGTCGAGAGTCGCATCTCGAAGCCTGCCAACGGGTCATCGATGAACACTACGCTGGGGAAGGCGCATCTCTGGTCGTGATTCAAGGAGAGGCGGGAATTGGCAAGACAGCCATTCTCGAGCGCCTGCTCGAAGAACTCGACATCCGCGAGTCGACCTACGTTCTGCGAGGCCGCTGCTTCGCACGGGAGGTCGTCACGTTTAACGCCTTCGACCGAACAGTCGACCAGTTAGCGGCCATTCTCGACCGGGCGGAAAACGACCCCCGATCCGAGTTAGACTCGCACCAGGTCCAAGCCCTCGCTCGTCTGTTTCCTGTGTTGGCGCAAAGACATGAGCCAGCCGAGACAGAGGCAGTCGACCACACCACCTCTTTTGCCTCCCGCCAGAGGGCATTCAGTGCGTTGCGAGGAATCTTCTCGGCGCTAGCGAGCCGCGCAACGGTGGTGATCGCAATTTGATGATGTCCAATGGAGCGACCGCGACTCGATCGCGCTACTCGGCGGGATTTCTGCTCCCCCCGAAGCGCCGCCCTTGTTGCTTCTCACCACCGTCCGGACCGCCGCCGAAACCTCGCAGTCCAACTATGATACAGCCGATCGCATGCTCGGGGTCTTTCCCTGCGCGCGCCGGGCCGACGTGACAGTCGGGCCTCTCGACCGGACTGCGACTGAAGAGCTGACCCGATCGCTTTCCGGACAGTCTGCCCCCCTCACGCTGCAAGGAATCGTGGAAGAGTCGGGGGGACATACGTTGGTTGCTCGAGAGTTGCTTCTGGACCCCGCATCCGACCATGGGGAGCCCCTCGTC
>CAZDBH010000061.1:0-24930 GCA_964503485.1 uncultured Bradymonadales bacterium
GATGGCCGTATACAGCGAGGTTGTCTTACCGGATCCGGTTGGGCCGCAGTGGAGAACAAGACCGTGAGGCCGCACCAAGACCGCTTTGTATCTTTCGAGGTTCGTCTCGGAGTAGCCCAAGTAGTCGAAGTCGAGTTCCGATAGGTTCTTGTGTAGGACACGGATTACGATTTTCTCGCCCGAGACCATCGGAGACGTGGACACGCGGAAATCGAATTTAGAACCGCTCTGATCGATTGAGAAGCGGCCGTCCTGGGGGAGCCGTCGATCCGTGATGTCCATCCCAGCCAGAACTTTGATTTTCGTAGTCAGTTTGCTGAGTTGGTCGCTGCCGTATTGTTTCCACGGCTTGAGTTGACCGTCGACGCGCAAACGGACGATGAACTTCTGCTCGTAGGGTTCAATATGAATATCGGACGCACGCATTCTGATAGCCGATTGAAGGAGCGGCTCCAGTAGATCGCCCTGCGCTAATTGATTCTTGCTCACCCTCCCAGAACCTTCTCAGTAAAACTCTGACTTCTGACACAACGGCAGATCACCTAAGTGATCGAAATCAAACATACCCTTTTGTGAGCACGGCGTCAGCAGTGTGCGTCAGCGATTCGCTCAGACGCGATCCACGACATTGCGGAGATCGAATGCTGCGGATTCACACCCAGATTCGTAGGAAAGACCGATGAGTCGACTACAAAGAGTTGCTCGAGCTCGTGACTCTGACAGTCCAGGCCAACTACGCTGGTTCGTGGGTTGTTGCCCATGACGGCAGTTCCGAACAAATGGGCTGCGATGGCATGAAACAGCCGAGGATCATCGGGGAGGTCGTCGAGCGGTTTGAGCTGGTCCATGTTGTCGATCGCCTCGGGCAATCCGTGAATGCCTGGAAGGACTTGCTTGGCGCCGGCCGCGAAGTTCATCTCGCACAGGATCCGAATGCCCTTCTTGAAGGTGGCAACGTCCTCTGCCGTCGGGGAGTATCGAACCACGGTTCTCCCTCCAAAACCTCGTTTGACCGATCCGTGGGCACGGCATCGGACCTGCACCCCCCAGGACGAGATATGCCCGAACTCCGCGATTCGCTGGATAAGGTCGGCGCCGAAGCCTGGTAGCCGGGCCGCACCGATAGCCAGTGGCACGCCAACGGCCTCGAACTTCATTCGGTCGTGCCAATAGTGCGTGGTCTCATAACCCTGCGTGGCGCCCTTCCACATCTTGACGGGGCGGTCGAAGACTCCCAGAACCGAGGTTCCCGGATGGGCCTGAAAACGACGACCCACAAGACGAGACTGCCGACCGACTCCGTTGGAGGCCAGAAGGAGTGGTGTTTGAATCGCGCTGGCTGCGAGCACGACCGCACGCCGGGCCGAGACCCTGATCTTGGGCCCCCAAGTTCGATCGGCTTGCGAGCGAAACCGGCCCTCGAAACCCACCGCCTGTCCTGACTTGACGATGATCCTCTGAGCTTGGCACTCGGCGTAGATCCTCGCTCCCCGCGCCACGGAATAGGGGATGAAGCTGCGGTTCATGCTCTGTTTTTGGTCGGTCGGACAGCCCTGCAGGCAGCGTCCTGACCCGCGGCACTCCCGAGAGTTGCGTCGAATCAGGTTTCCACTGATCCCCAAGGCCGCCACCCCGGACCGCATGAGCGCATTGTTGTCCCCCAGAATCTCATCACCCGCAGTACCAACACTCAGTTCCTCGTCGAGTTGATTGAAGACAGCCTGCAGTTTGTCATAGGAGAAGCCTTGCGAGACGTTGTGTTCCTTGTCCCAGAGCCGATAGATCTCCTCTGGTAGACGGTGGATGATCGCGCCGTTCATCAGGGTGGTTCCGCCTACACAGCTGCCCTGCAGAATCGGAAGGAAAGAACGCCCCTCAGCCGCTTGAAAGCCGAGATCACGCCATCCTCGGCGAAATCCACTGTAGGCATCCGCCCGAAACTCGTCCGAAGTGATCAACGGACCTTCTTCAAGGCAAATCACGTCGAGTCCGGCTTCGCACAAGACCCGAGCTGCCGTGGCACCGGCGGCACCAGTGCCGACGATCACGACGTCGGCGGAGTCCTCCACGAGTTTCCGAGCGGACACGTCCTCGTACCGGAATATCTGGCCGTCACTCATCCGATGCCTCGGCAGGTTGCGCCCAGGCGGGAGGCCCCGAATCGACCTGTTCGTAGCCCACCTGCCGTTGGATGACAGGCAGGCCACCATAACCCAAGCAGGCCACCATCTTGAGCAGGGTCACCGCCTCGCGAATCAGGTAGCGATCACTGCCCCCTAGACGCTGGATGAGTGCCAAACGGTCGCTGCTCGACAGTTTAGTGAACCGCTTCAGTTTTCTGAGCACAAACATCGGCGACCAGACAACGAGCCATATCGCCACTCTGAACCCCAATACGAAGCGTTTGGGAGCCCGCGCGCATACGTCCCGGACGAGGTGTTCCAATGGCAGGTCCGCGGCGCCGAGCGGCAGGCGCTGATCCGCTCCCGACGGGAGAATCGTGTTGAAGATTTCCAGCGCCCAGCGCCGCTCGAAGGGGAGCATGACTCTGCTCCTTAGAACACCACATCCAAAGCAGCCCGCGACGGCTTCTTGATCTGGCGTGCAAGAGAATGCACCTGTGACAAAAACTCGTGCGAGAAGAACTCGGCGCCTTTGATTTTACCATCAAAGAAGCGCGCTTCGTCATCCCCGTTGATGAGCTCGGCTTTTGCCTCGTCATCACTCGCGCCTTTGGCTTCGTACAGCTCCTGAAGTTTCGCATCCGCAAGGACGGCTTGTTCGACCAGCAGCCGACCCACTTCAACGTGACCAAAGGCCAATAGAAAGGGAGTGGCCTGAAGCAAAAACAACTCAGGATCGGCCTTGCCGATGCCGCCGAGACCAAACGCCGCTTCGCAAAGTACGTTCTTAGCCTTGTCGAGAGAGGCTACGACCGACCCCAACCGCTCATGATCTTTGTTGGCCGCGACGAAGTCGTTGATCACTTGGAGCCAGGTCAGGAGCAAACCGCCGTTCTTCATGCGCATCTTGCGACCCAACAAGTCGAGCGCTTGGATACCGTTCGTACCCTCGTATAACGACGCGATCTTTACGTCCCGAAGGTACTGCTCCATGGGGTATTCCCGGATGTAGCCATACCCTCCATAGACCTGGATACCCCGCTCAGTGACGAGGAAGCCCATGTCGGTAGCGTATGACTTGCAGACCGGGGTCAACAACTCCGTGAGATCACTATATTTGGTGCGGGCGGCCTCATCGGGATGGTGATCCGCCAGATCGTAGTATCGGGCCGTATTGATCAACAGAGCGCGAATTCCTTCGCTCACGGTCTTCATGATCATGAGGTTGCGCCGTACATCGGGGTGTTCGATGATCGGGACAGACTTTGCATTTGGGCTTCGATCAGTCGCCTTTGGACTTTGAATCCGCTCCCGTGCATATGCCAGCGCACTTTGATAGGACGCGTTGGCCAGCGCAGCTCCCTGAACACCCGTGACGATTCGGGCTTCATTCATCATCTGGAACATCGCTACGATGCCCTTTCGACGTTCGCCGAGCAGGTACCCCTGACAGGGTCCGTCGCTGCCAAAAGCGAGCGCGCAGGTCGGTGAGGCGTTGATCCCCATCTTGTGCTCGATTGCGGTGACAACGACGTCGTTGCTGCCGCCGACACTCCCATCGTCATTGATGAGATATTTGGGCACGATGAAGAGGCTTAGGCCCTTGGTGCCGGGTGGATCGCCAGGGATCCTGGCCAGAACGAGGTGAATCACGTTCTCCGGGAAGTCACCGTCTCCTGCTGAAATGAAGAGCTTGTTACCTTCGATGTGAAAGTAGTCCTCTCCTTCGACCTCCTTAGCCGAGGTCAGCGCGTCGCCGACAGACGTGCCCGCCTGAGGCTCCGTCAGGCACATCGTGCCGACCCAGTCGCCGGAGTACATCTTCGCGACATACCGCTCAATCTGTGCGGGGGTACCGAATTCCTCGATCACATGAGCTGCGGCCCCAGTCAGTCCCGGGAAGAACATGAACGAAGAGCAGGCCCCAATGAACAATTCGCTCAAGCCGACCGCCACAGAGAGCGGTAGCCCTTGGCCTCCGAACTCGGGCTTGCCGTGCGGAACGGTCCAGCCGTCCGCAAAAAAGCGCTTGTAGGCTTTTTTGAACTCTTCGGGAACGTACACCTGTCCGTCTTCAAGGCGGCAGCCCTGCTCGTCACCCAACTTGTTCAGTGGTGCGATGAGATCGACCGCGAGCTTTCCAGCCTCACCGAGGATCATATCGACGTCTTCTGCAGTGAAGTCCTCGTACGGTTTCAGCCCCAAGATACTGTCCAGCTCGATTTGGTCGTTGAGAACAAATCGAATATCCCGCTTGTCGAATTTGTAATGGCTCAAGTGACTTCTCCTCGCCCTATTTCAATCCTATCTCGACACATTGTGCTCTGAATGAGCACTCATTCAGTTCGAAAGACTTATCACAAGAAGTGGCGACGTGAAAAGCCGAATGCAACCGTTCGTGGGCTCCCGTTCAGAGGGGTGCCGACCGGCGCCTCTCGCGCACTTCGGAGCCCGAGATCGGTGCCCGGCTCTGGCCGGAACGCAACGGTGCGGCCCAGTCTCGGCGAGACACTCGATTTCCTGGTCATGACGGTCTACACATTCACACTGGCACTGGGTATTTCGCCCGACAACCAAATCTAGGAGACACGCATGGGCGACAAGAAAACGTTGGTAGGCTGCATCGAGCATTGGGCGAAGGAAGTTCCCGACCGACCGGCCCTCTATGGTAGGAGCGCTTCGGGTGAGTGGACCAACCGCTCGTGGAAACAGTACTGGGCGGATGTCCGGGCCGTTGGCAAGGCCCTCATCGAGCTCGGCGTCGAGCCCGGTGATTGTGTAGGCATTGTGGGAGCAAATCGACCCGAATGGGTGCTCGCAGAGTTCGGTATGATTGCCTGCGGTTCAATTCCAGCCCCAATCTACACCACCAATACGGTCGATCAAGTCGCATTCATCCTCGCACATTCACAGTGCACCGTGGCTTTCTGCGACGATCAAGAGCAGCTGGACAAGTACCTGGCTTGCCGGGACAGAGAAGACGTCAAGGTCACAACGATTGTTACCATGGATGCGATCAAGAGTGACGACGAAGGCGTGATCACTTTCGATTCGCTTCTCGAGAAGGGAAGGGCCTGCAAAGACGAGCCACTGGACGCCCGTCTAGACGATCTGAAAGAAGATCAGACCGCGCTGCTAATCTACACGTCAGGAACGACTGGTGTTCCCAAGGCTGTTCAGATAACTCACATGGGGGCGCGGATGATGGGGCACGAGCTCGCTGCGCTCGTGACCGATCTAGAGTACAGCGACTATCGCTCGCTGAGCTACCTGCCGCTCTGCCACATTGCGGAACAACTCTTCACCAATTTTATGCACCTCGAGACCGGCGGCGCCGTCTATTTCTGCCCGGACCTCAAGAAACTCAAAGACTATCTTCCGGAGGTCCGACCAAACGTCTTTGTCGGCGTACCCCGAGTTTGGGAGAAATTCGAGGCGGCTCTCGGTGCGAAGTTCGCCGAGGCTAGCCCCATTAAGAAGATGCTCCTGAACTGGGCCCGCAAGAAAGAGCTGGCCGCCTTCAGAGCCGAGGTCAAGACCGGGAAACCAGTCGACACCTTTGGTCGGCGCATGGCCAACAACGTGGTGCTGTCGAAGCTGAAAGGACTGCTTGGGCTCGATCAGATCGAGATAGCCGGCTCCGGCGCCGCACCCATTTCTACTCGCACCCTCGAGTTCTTCGCCTCGTTGGGGCTCATCATCCACGAGGGTTATGGAATGAGCGAGACCTCTGGGTTGGCAACGGTCAACGAGTACAAGCGGCCGCGTTTCGGGACGGTAGGTAAACTCATGAACGGCGTCGAAATCCGCTTCGCGGAGGATGGCGAAATCCAACTCAAGGGAATCAACATGACGCCCGGTTATCTGCGCCAACCCGAACAGACTGCCGAGCTCTACGCCGAGGACGGATGGCTCTGCACGGGCGACCTGGGGGAGTTGGAGGCGGATGGCAGCCTGAAGATCACGGGGCGGAAGAAGGACCTAATCATCACGGCCGGTGGAAAAAACGTGGCCCCGGCAGAGATAGAGGCCTACCTAAAACAGATTCCGGGTGTGGGACAAGCCGTTGTGGTCGGCGATCGGCAGCCGTATCTGTGCGCCATTATCGTCTTGGATGCTGAGGGCCTCGGTGAATTCTGCACGTTACTAGGCATCGAGGCCGACAGCATCGCTGATGCAGTCGCGAATCCGAAAGTTCGAGCCTACTTCGATGAGAAGATCGAGTCGCAATGCAATACGAACGTCGCCCGCTATCAGACGATCAAAAAGTTCGAGGTACTGCCGCTCGAGTTCACCGTCGAGGGCGGTGAGATGACGCCCACCATGAAGATCAAACGAAATGTCGTGAACGATAAGTACGCAGATACGATCGCGAAATTCTACGAGTGAGCGAAGCGCAGCCCGCCAAGTAAGGCAATCCTATTCGACGACTCGGGTCAGCTTCCCGGCTTCCTTACTCTGCTGTCGAGCGGCATCTTCCAGTTGAGCAAGGGTCAGATCGGTTCCGTCTTTCACGCTCCGGTAGGCGGCACGGACGATCGCGTTTTTGATCTGACCACCGGTCAGCTCGAAGGTCTCAGCGAGATACTCAAAGTCGAGATTCTCTTCCAGCGGGGTCTGCTTGGGGATGAGTGTCTGCCAAATCTTGAGGCGCTGAGGTTCTTCTGGGGCGGGAAAGTGGATTTTGAACAGAATTCGTCGTTCAAAGGCCTTATCGATGTTCGCTTCGAGGTTGGTGGTGAGGACCACGATGCCATCGAAGCGCTCGATCTCCTGCAGCAACATATTCACTTCCATATTCTGGAAGTGATCCTGCGCCTTCTCTACCTTTACGCGGGTCGTGAACATCGAGTCTGCCTCATCGAACAGCAGCATCGAGTTCTGAGCGCGGGCATGATTGAAGATAGCCCGAATATTCTTCTCGGTTTCACCGACCCACTTACTGACTACCTTTGGGATAGAGACGATATGGAGCTTCAACTCGAGTTCGTTGGCGAGGATTTCGGCACACAGGGTCTTTCCGGTCCCCGCTTCACCGCTAAAGAGCGAGATGAGGCCCTTGCCGGTCGTTAGTCGCGCCCCGAAACCCCAATCGTTTAGCACGACCTGCTTATTGTGACACGCGGCCAGGAGTTCTTGGACCAGGTCCATGGGTTCCTGTGCCAGGACCAGGTCGTCGAGGGTCAGCTTGACGGTACTCGCCTCGGTATAGTCGCCGAGTTTGCTGCGCACTTGGCTGCGGGCACCCGCTTTCAAGTCGTCCTGGCGCACTTCGCACGGGCCGCCCCGCGTCTCAGCACGCTGCCTGGCCCACTGAATGGCCGATTGAATCTGGCCGCCAGTCAGGCCGAAGGAGGTGGCGATCCCGCCGAGATTTACGTCCGAGTGCAGCTTCAAATCGGGGGGGAGTAACGACTCCCAAATCTCTTCACGCTGCTTGGTCTCGGTGTGGTGGACCTCAATCGGAAAATGAATAAGGCTCTCGAACGCCTCAGGTAGTTTGCTTGCATCGTGCGGTTCGATGATGACCAAACCCTCGTACGAACTCACCAAGCTCGTGAGCGTCCCCAGCAAACTGGCATCGGTAGTCAGTGCCTGCTCGGGTTGGCACAACAGCAACACTGCGCCAAGGAACTGAGCGTTTCGCTCCGCCAAACGAATCAGCTCTGCCGCTCGCGCCTTTCGCTCGAGGCGGTTGAGGTGGATGATGAACAGTTTTCGATTGAATCCACCGGCGAGACCTGATGCCAGCGTTGTTTTTCCACTGCGTCTGGGGCCAGAGACCAATAGAGCCCAGGTCCGATCGCCCAGCGACAAGGGCGCGTTTCTCTGGTGGAAACCAGACACGAAATCTTGGACCTGAGCCCGTGTTTCCGACGACAGGACTACATCATAGAGGTCGAGCGTTGGCTCGACGACCTCACAGAAACGAGCCAACCGTTCGTCTACCGTCGATACCCCGGTGACGGCTGCTGATACGTAGTGAGGCGAATAGATCGAATGGGTCAACAAACTGACCGGTACTGCGCCGTCCGAAGGCGGTTCGACAAAGACCAACCCGTGCTCGATCAGCGGTGAAGTCGGATACGCCCAACCGCGTTCTGTGAGCAAGTTGTTCGACGGTTTGATCAGGTCGGCGACAAAGCCCACCTCTAGATAGGTCTTGAGGACGCTACCCTGCGAGGCTTGAAGTAGATGCCAATTGCTCGAGCTCAGGTGCGGCGACAGACAGACGATCAGCACTTCTTCGTGTTCGGGCAACAGCGAAAAGCGCTCGCTAAGTTGATGAAAGGGTATCTGGACGCCGTTGGCCACGGCTTGTCGCCGAGCTTCGATTCCAGCAACTCGAGTTGCTCCCAGGTCGGACGCCACTTGGCGAAAGCGAAGCACTTGGGAGGGGTCTTGTTTGGCGTTCAGATAGGCTGTGAGCCTGGCCTGAAGTCGCAGCATTTCCCATCCGAGATACTGCTCGTTCGACTCGAATGGTTCCGGGTTGAGGATGTTGATTTCAGTCATCTGTTTGAATACCTAGCTACCATGAGCAAGCAAGCTCGGCAACAGGCAGCGGCGGTCGAGACTCGTCGCTAACACTCGTCCGACGCGGACGACGGGCACGGATCGCACTCGTCTCCCACCTCATCACCATCTGCATCGATCTGCTCAGGGTTCTGGTCCAGGGGACAGTTGTCACAGGCGTCGCCCACCCCGTCTCGATCGGCATCTGCGTTGGTTATATCGACGTCGATCGGACAGAAGTCACAGTCATTGCCGTGGCCGTCGTTGTCGTCATCAATTTGGTCTGCGTTCCGGTCCTCGGGACAGTTATCACACTCGTCGCCGACCCCGTCGCCATCTGTGTCGCGCTGCAGACTGTCCGCATCGTCTGGGCACAGGTCGCATGAGTCGCCTACGTCATCCCGGTCCAGGTCGGTCTGGTCTTCATTCTCGACATCGAGACAGTTATCACACTCGTCGCCTACGGAGTCCCCGTCCTCGTCCTCCTGCGAGGCATTTGCGACGTCGAGGCAGTTATCACAAGCATCGCCGGCGTCGTCTTCATCTTCGTCCTCTTGGTCTGGGTTGTCGTGTGAGGGGCAATTGTCCACGGCGTTCGCGAGTCCGTCGTTGTCGATGTCCGGGTCGCAGGCGTCGCCGTCTTCGTCCCCGTCGACGTTGCTCTGGTCGGGGTTGGGCTCCTCGAGACAGTTGTCACAAAGGTCCCCAACCAGGTCGAGATCGCCGTCTTCCTGTTCCGGATCGACGATACTCGGACAGGTGTCGCAGGCGTCGCCAAAACCGTCCTCGTCCTCGTCCAGCTGCTCTCGATCTGAGACCTCGGGACAGATATCACAGACGTCGCCCACCAAATCATCATCGCTATCTTCTTGCTCGGCGTTGGCATGATCGACACAGTTGTCACACACGTCGCCCACCCCATCGTCATCAGCGTCTGCCTGGTCCTCATTCGAGGTGGCCGGACAGTTGTCACCCTCGTCTGGCACCGAGTCGCCATCGGTATCAGAGTCGCAGGCATCGCCTTCGCCGTCTCCGTCCGAATCGACTTGTGTCGGGTTGGCGACGTCCGGACAATTGTCGCAGGCATCGCCATCGCCATCGTCGTCTCGGTCCGATTGGTCGGGATTCGCCAGGGCAACGCAATTGTCGAGCGAGTCGGGCATGCCGTCGTCGTCCAGATCAATGGTGGGGGGAGCAGCCGTCGGGTCATCGCTGCAGGCAGCGGACACAGCCACTAGTCCAGCAACCAAGGCAACCAAGCAATATCGGATTACACTCATCGAGTCCTCTGGGATTGGGCCGAGCCAGCCAACACTATACTGTCGAACCTATCGGAAAGAAAAAAGACACCATTACCCCGGGTCCGGCCAGCGACATACGCCGACGGCGGTTGGCTCCGAGGCCGAATTAATCGGCAAAGGCCGCCTGGCGCAATTCAGGGATAGACATTTCACGAAAAGACATTAGATTTAACCAGCTTTTACCCGATTTGCCGCTAGGAAAGAAAATGGCTGACGACAACAACGGCGATACCGAAAACAATGAGGAAATCCAGGAAGCTGTGGAACGCGCTGCTTCCCGGGTTCTGGCCGACAAACTCGGTCTCGAGCTCGGGCCAGACGGTAAGGTCAAAGCTCAGGACGTCGACGCAGAAGTCCTCAAGGAACAAGCCGGACCGGTCGCTGCCGGGATGATCGCTGCCGTGGCAGCTGAGATGAAGGACCGCGGGAAGTGGCCCGAGCCGGGCAAGGGCCCGAAGCAGCCCGTGGTCGGACCCGACGGCGAACCGATGCCTCAGCTCAATCAGGCAATCCAGGACATCGGGGCCACAATCCTGCAGAAGCTCTCTTCGAAGCTCAACGAGAACGTCGGGATTCCCCTCGGAAGCGACGGTGTTTTGGACACATCCGCTCTCCAGAAGGATGACGTTCAACGCGACCTAGCAGAGAAACTCCAGTCGTTTTTCTCTGCCGTGGGAGACACCGTCGAGAATGTACGAGACAAAATGGTGTCGCTTCCAAGAGTAGAGCCGTCCACCGACACCGCAGCCGAGACCGACGCCGAAGAGGCCACGCCAGGCACGGCTAGCGCCGACGCCGATGACCCCGAGGTGAAGGTTCTCGACTTCGACGAGTGGAAGCAGCGCATCGAAGATAAACGCAGTAGCGCCTTCTCACTCGGCGACACATTCCAGGAGAGTATTGGTCGCTTCGTCGAGAAGCAGCTCACTCAGGTCGGGCCTGATGGCAAGATCAATCTGAATCTGGACCAAGAGTGGTTTCAAAAGAACGGCCCGGCCCTTATTCAGCAGGCCGTTCAACAATTCTCGAAGGCGTTCGTTCCACCGAAGATCGAGGTCAGCCTACCCGCGACTCAGCCCGGTACAGACGAACCACCCGCGGACAGCGAGCCGGCGGAAGAGACCGAATCCGATTCGGGGGTCAAGCTGTCGGTGAATCTCGATCTCGCCAGTATCTTCGGCAAATTCTTCAAGGCCGCAAACCCGACGGAAGAGACGAAAGAGTAGTCTCGCACGCCGGCCAGTGATCACTGAGTGAGCACGGCACCCCATAGCGACGTCACGTTGTCGCGCATCTTGATCTTCTGGACTTTAGTCAACTTATCCGACGCAGCCACGACCGCGTAGATGCGATCGATCGGGTATTCGCCAGTCTGCGCCATTGCCTGAACGCCTTTCCACACCTCGACGTATTTCTCCATGTCGGAGTGGCCGGCCAGCGGAGCGACGATGGCCATTCGGCCCCATTCTGCGATCTTGTTAGCCAGGTCGCCTTTGACGCTGTCCGAGTCGGACTTTTTGATCCGTACCAGCTTGTCGTGCGCCTCGCCCGGATCGATGCCTTCGATTAGGTGCCCTCGGGCTGCAGCCAATCGAGCCAGCGGGAATTGCAGGTGATCACCAGCCCAGCCCACGCCAACACTTTGGAATTCGTAGACGGTGCCCCCGGTCAGCTTCTCGCCAGCGGCATGGGCTATGTCGCCCTCGGCTCGGTAATGCGTCGACTCAACCTTGTCCTCTGCGATGGCGTTGTACTTCTCGAGTTTGGCCACGTCTTCGGGTGAGATCCCCGGTGCTTGGAAAGTGACGACTTCTATCGTTGAGCCCGGAAAGTTGCAGGCGCCGTGCTGAGCCAGAGCGCCACCTAGGCTGTGACCGGTGAAAATCACCCGGCCGCCCGCTTCAGCGATGACCGCCTTGACCTTTCCAATGTTAGACGCGAATTGATAGGCACCGACGCCAGCGCTGTGGGTGTCATCGGCAATATCTCGCTTTTCTTTGGGATTCGTTCCGGCGAATGCGATCACCGGTTGTGGCGGCCCACCATGAATCGCTTGTACGATCTTGGCTTCGACCGATTCCCCGGCTAGGGCATCAGAGGTCGGCATATACAAGACGCACTCAAATCCACTCTCGGGATCTACGACTCGGCCAGTCTCCTGATAGCCCCATGGACCCAGTTTTGAGAGATCGAGTTCGCCATATGCGCCAGCGTGGGCAAGCTGTTCGAGGAGAACGTCCCGGTTCGAGATGCTGTGGCTTCCGGTCAGGACCTCCTCCTGACGCCCCTTCAGTGCAAGTCGAGCCTCGTAGATCGTCTGTTTGGGGTTCAGCACGAAGTCGACCATGCCCTTGGCGAAACCCTTGATGGCTCCAAAGATCCCCTGAACTGGCGCATCGCTATGGCTGGTCGAGCCTTGGGACGAGCCTAGCAAGTCCTCTGCGCTTCGACCTTGGACGACCCGATCAGCCACGGCATCAGCGCGGTTCTCATACACGTCACCCGGCTGCCCAACTCCGCCAGGCAGCTCGACCCCCTGACGCTGCTGAACGATGTGCGCGGCTTCGTGGGCGGCAGTATGAAGACTCGGCGCCGAGCGAAACGCGACGCTGTTCCCGGTGGCGTACGCCTCGGCGCCCAAGGTTTGACTGGCCTGGGCAGCTGCACCCCCAACGTGCGCTGATACGCCGCGGACGTCGTGCTCCCCGAAGCTCTGCTGGATTGCTGCAAGATGGGGCAGCGGCTGTCCACTACCGGCCACACCAGAGGCGGCAACCCCCTTCACCTGACTCGCCATGACGAGCTGGCGTCCCTCGTCGGCCTGACCCGCCGCGCTTCTGAGCTGAAGATTCGAAGCGACCGAACCTAAACCGCGCACCTCATCGGCTTGATCTTGCGCCGACGCGAGAGTGGTCTTGGAACCCGCCGTGCTCTGCATGGGAGTTGATTGTCCTTGGAGACCTTGGTCTCCGGCCGTTGTTGCACCGCTATTCCCCTGTGGGGTCCCTCACCGCTGGAATGTAAGTCCTCGTTTGAGTGGGGTCAACCGGGCAACTGTAATATTACACAAGGTCCCTACGTTTAAGTGAAATGGTCATCGGCGTCTGGGCGTGTGCGACCAGTCTTCAGCTTGACAAGCGAGCCTGAATTGAACGACACCTTCAACCACAAACACTCAGCCACAGGGATCGGGATGTCAGCAGACGAACGCTATGTGCGCCCAGAACGACTAGCCGTCACAAGCAAATACGAGGGCCCGAGAAGCGGGCTGGGACAGGCCACTCGAACCGTCTATGCCTGGGTCGGGACGTACTTCAAGGACCGAGTCGGCGAGGTGACTGTGTGTTTCGAATCGCGCCCGGTCGACCTTGCCAAGCCAGATCCCGGCGAGGTGATCCGGGCCGAGGTCTTGTTCGAGGTGGAAGAGGATTTCAACAAGGCAACCAAACTTCCGCCCGGCCTCAAGGTCGAGGGTCTGCCCCGAGAAGACGTGATCATTCACACGTACGAGGGGGCCTTGACCGGTATGAACGAGGACGTTGTGAACTGGTTGATAGAGACATCTTCGGAATGCGATGTCCGCCCGGGCTATAGGCAACGAATGGTCGTGATGAAGAAGAAGCCAACCGACTCGGGTTGGGTTGTCGAAGCAGAGCTCGTCCTAGCGTAGAGTTAGGATGAGTGGCTCACGCGTCATCGCTCTCTGTTGCTTCGGCGTCCGCCGCCGGAGAGGAGGCCAGTAGACTCTTAAAGAAGTTTGCGACGTCGAGATTGACCGAGACTTTGACGTCCTCATCCTCCGCGCCTTTCTTCTTCTTCGCCTTCTCAGTTGACTCCCCACCGGTGCTCGCGATTGGCACCGACATCTCGAGTTTCTCGGGCACCACGCTCTTGAAGAGCGATTGAACCATGGTACCGAGTAGTTTCGGTCCATGGTCTTTCAGGAAATTGGCGTCGAGATTGACGTCCACATTACCTTTGTCTTGGCCTTCCGGTACGACGTTTTCCACCAGATAGTCCCGAACCGCAGCCCGAACCTGGTCACTGATGCCATCCAGCACGCCGGCCGTCTGTTCGTCAGATCCGGCTTCTTCGCCCTCAGTGGCGGCCTCTTCAGCAGCAGCCTCCACTACTTCTTCGGCCTCTTCGGGGGCCTCTTCCGCAGCTTTCTCCTCGAGCTTGTAGGCACTCGACCGCTTTGCTGACTTCTTGGTTGTCTTCTTCTTCTCGTCGTCTTTCTTGGCCATTTTTTTTCTCACTCAGGGCTCAATTCAGCAGAACCCATAACAATGTTCTTTGATTCGAGGCAAGGTGCTTAGCCGGTGAGCCAATCCCATGCATCGGCAGCAGCGTCCCCAACGGCTTCGCCGGCGTCCGACAGGGCTTCCATGGCCCAGCCGGCGGCTTCCATAGCCCACTCGCCAGCACCTTCGATGATCGATGCGCCCCACTCGCCGGCGTCCTTGAAGAGTTGAACGGCCTCGTCTCCGAGCGCTTGGAGGTTGTCAGAGAGCCACTCACCCATGTCGCCGAGAATGTTGGAGGCACCGGAAGTGATCCAGTCGTAAACATCCTTCACCCACTGCGGCAGGTTGGCCATGATCCAGTCGAAGGCCTCCGTCAGTAGCGAGAATAGATCCGAGATGGCGGTCTTGAGCTTATCGAGTGTGAGATCACCTTTAATGAAGATTCTGTAACAGAGATAAGCCGGGACCATCGAGAGTCCCCAAGGCGGTAGAATCGAGGCCACGGCCACGATTTCCATCACGGTGCTGAAAAGGAAGGCAACGCTGGCGACCTTGTCGGCGAGCTCTTTGACCTCGTCCATGCGCTGCTGCATTTCACTGGCTTCGCCGCCTTCGCCACCGCCTTGAGACATGTCTCCGCCGGCATCGAGATCGGGTCCGCCTGGCGATTTTCCGCCAGCGCTAGCCGAGAAATCGCCCACCTCTCCGTCGGCATTTTCCTCGAATGACTGTTCTCCAGCAGTGGGAGCCGCTTCAGTCGTCGAGGCACCGTCGGAGGCGCTATCCCCTTCGTCGCCGAATTTGTAGGTCTTGCTCCATTCCCACCGGAACAACTCGCCAAGAGGCACCGTCCATTCAGTCATGTCGTGGCGCGCCATCTGGCCGGCAAGCTCAGCGAACAGGAAGGGACGTACCATGAGGTCGAGCGACGGGGCGATCACCACACCCAGCTCGAATTCGCCCGAGAAGCCGCTTGGACCACCTCGTAGCGTGAGCATCGGATTGACGGTGATGGGCACCGTGAGCTTGAGTTCACCTTCGACCGCCGAGCCGACCTGAGCACCCTGAACGCCGGCGCTGAGCCCAACATACGGCTTGATTCCAGCCGAGAACTCGAGCCCCAGCGATAGGCCGGCCTCCGCTTGGAAGTCGGGCATGTTCATTTCGAGCGGCTTGAAGTTCGAGATTTCGATGGCCGTGCTGAAGGTCACCGGCATGATCGACGCCTTCATTCCGGCATTGCAGCCCAGGACCAGGTTGGCCCCTGGTATTCCGAGCGGAATCGCCATCATGGGAAGAACGGGTATCTCCATGCCGAAGAGGTCGCGGCCAGGAATGAGTTCGACGTCGTTGACCTCGAGCCGCCCGTTGAGAATCGGATTGAGGTCGTTGCCGACCTCGATACCGATCATCCCAGTGATCATGTCATTGAGTTTGTACTCTAGCTCACCAGAGACTTTGAACTCGCCACCTGGCAGAAGCTCGACTTTCGCTGTGCCTGACAACTGTTCATTGACAGTGATGCCCAGCTCGGCTGAGCCAGTATACTCATCCTCTCCGCTTTCCTTACTCCACTCGAACTCGATCTTGCCTTCGACTTTTTCGAAGCCGTCTATCTCGACGTCGGCTTGGCCTCCAGCGGCGACCAGCTCGTTGTCTATGATTTTGGCGTGGCCCGAGGCACCAACGAGCCTGACTTTTCCCCCGAGCAACTCGAGTGGCTTCAGTAGGGTCGCGTTCCCCTCGAGTCGGGTGAGTTTCTTCTCGACGGCGTTGTATTCACCGTCGGCCTCGACCTTGACGAGTTTTTCGCCGTCGCTTTCGATCTCGGCTTTTAGCGTGCCGCCCAGGCTCTCGAGTTTGCTGTCGGCGACAGTGGCATTTCCTCCTGATCCGGCCAGGAAGTAAATCTTCAGCGAGTCGCTACCCAACTCGACATCGCGGCCGAGGCGAAGGTCGCCACCGCCATTGAACAGGTTGGTTTCGGCGCTATAGGTGCCATTGGCGGATCCGGTGAGCAATGGCTCGGACTCGCCGTCCATGATCTTGAAGCTGACTTCAGCGGATACTTCCTTGAGCTCGTTGGTTTCGACCAAGACCTCGGCGACAAACCCCTCGCTGGGTATGAGCCAGAACTCGTAGCCATTCACCGGACCGAAGATCTGTTTTTCTCCGGTGATTTTTGCCGAGCCCTTGACGTCGACTTCGCCGTCGTTGGCCGTTCGGTAGGTGACTTCGGCGTTGATCTCGAGGAAGTCGCCGTCCCACTTCACCGCTCCATTGAGCGTGCCTACGATCTCTGTGATTTCGTTGGCTTCGACGGTGACATCGAGACCGGTTCCACCCTGAATCTCAAAGTCGAATTCGCCGGCACTGCCGACTTCGATCGGTTGGTTGACCGTGCACGACCCGGAACCGGTGAACTCCTTCGATTCGGGGGTGTAGGTTCCGCCCAACTCGATATCGATGCTCCCGCCGTCTTTGCGGGCTTGCACTTTGACGTTTCCACCGATGCTCGTGAGATCATTATCGACCAGAGTGAACTCGACGGTGGGCCCCTCGGTAGGCATGAGAATGAACTGCCAGCCGTTGAGCTCGATTCCGAAATCCTTCTCGACTACGACCGTTGCCGTGCCGCCGCCGGAGAAGTTCATTTCGTCCATATTGAGGGTGACGCCCGTCAGCTCTCCCTCGAGCACTTTCTCGTCTTGCCAGACCTCGATTTTGAGGCTGTCGCTGGTGATTTCCTTTAGCTCACTGGCCTCGACGGTCGCAGTTATCTCTGCGCCAATTGGGACTTTGACGCTCCATTCACCTGCGCCTGCCTCGAGTTCTGTCTGCAGAGAGAGCTTGCCGGTACAGTTGACCGTCCCCGTTGCCGCGTCGTAGACGCCGCCTTCGACACCACCTGCCAGGAAGGGTTCTCCCGCCCGGTTGTATTCGAGTTCGAAGTTGAAGGTGGCCTGGGTCAGGTTGTTGGCGTCGATAGTGGCTTCGCCGCCACTTCCGCCTTTGAGAACGACTTCATCACCGCCCATGGGGATGCTCACGTCGTCGCTCAACTGAATTGCCAGGGTACCACTGGCCATGCTGGTTTGATGGTCCCAGGTGCCGTTTATTGTCCCGTCCACACTGATGGGCTGACCACCCGCGGTGAACTCCGCCATGATGCCAACGTTCTCGACGTTGATGGTTTGGAGTTCATTGCCATCGAGGTTCGCTGTGACTGTGCCGCCGTCAATCAACCCGATGGTTCCGAAGGCCGTGTCTTCGACCCAGCCTGTGGTGACCGAGGCCGAAGCTGATCCGGTGAACGCCATGGAGGCAATGTCCAGCGAGCCATCCACGGAGCCGGTTACGACGCCTTCTCCACCCGTGCCAAGGTTAGCAATTTCAACCTGGACGCTAGAAAACTGTACTGATTCGGGGGAGCCATCGACGATGACGACGGTAAGGGCCGAGCCGGCCTTGACCATCGCTGGTCCTTCTTCACGACTGGGGACGCCATAGTCGTTGGACAGGGCAAAGGAGCCCTGGCCTGACACGGAATCGCCGGCGAATGTCAGCTCGAGGTTCCCTGTACCCAATTCGCCCATTTCGTCGGACACTTTGTAGCCGAGTCCACCTTTGACTTCGGTGACCTCGTTCGCAACGACCGTCACATCGGCAGAGGCGCTTGGGTCGATCTCTACTACAAACCCGCCGACGGCGAATTGTAGAGGTCGCATCAGAGTGACGTTTCCGGTGCCGCTGAACTCGCCGGGCTGTACTTGGTAGACACAATCGGTGGCCGTTACCTGGAAGGTGTCCTCCCCCTGAAAGGGCATAACGGCGGAGGCACTGGCCGTAACGGTTACCAGCTGGTTGTTCTCGATGACCGCCCCACCCGCCGCTCTTTCGAGCCTGGCGCCAGAGGCGAGTGTAATCTCCTCGAGTAGTTCGGCAGTCGCCTCACCACTAAAGGCCTGATTGTTGACGTCGTAAGTCCCGCCGAGGCTACCCGTAAACTGGGGCGTCGTGAATCGTCCACCACCACCCACTGAGACCAAGTTGCCGCGGTCGAGAGCGACCGACAACATGCCATCGCTGACCTCGAGCTCGCCGAAGGTCATGGGTTGGAGCTGGGTCACCGTTCCGTTCGCGGACCAGCTCATCGAAGGGAAGTCGAACGATCCTGTGATCCGCGATTCGGCCCACTCGTTCACGTTTACGAGAGACGAGCCCGACATGACGAAGCCATCTCGTGTGTAGTTGCCGGACAGGGACGCTTCCTTGAGTGTGACACCGCCGGCGAGTTGAATTGGGCTCTCTACAATCAGAGAGACCGTGCCGCCAATCGTCTCGTTGTCTAGGGATGCGTTGAGTGTTGCTTGTCCGATGCCAGGGATATCGAAACTGGCGTTTCCGACCGCAGAGATGTTGCCTTCAGAGTCGAGCGAGACGCGCAAGAACCCTTCGAGCAAGATGATTCCCAGCGGGAGCACCATCTGTTCGTGGGTGACAGTTGCCGTTCCAGTGATGCCATCGCCGCTGATCTGCAGGTCGATCGAAGCCGCGATCAGGTCGCTGACCGCAAGGTTGGCCCCCTGAACGCTGCACTGGACAGCGCCCGAGCGCTCGACCGTGAGCTGCACAGTGTCCATGGTCACGTAGTTGCCGATCTGGAAGCTGGCGTCGACACTGCCGCTCTGAATGATCCAGTCGGGGTCGAAAACCAGGTTCGCGTCGCCCAGAGTCAACCCTGGAAGCGGTGATTGACCGAGAGGGATCGTGGCCGTCTGTTGGCTCGCGTCGGGTACTTGGACCTCGACCGCTAGGCCTCCAAAGTTCAAAGTGACGCTGTCGGGCGGTTCGATGGCTTCGCCACCAGAGGTCGCGATATCGCCGGGGCCCATGATCTCTTGGGGGGGCGCGATGCTCTCTCCGCGTGCGTATGCATCCGCCAGAGTCTGAGCTTCGTTTTCGACTACCGGCATGGGGCTGATTTCAGCACCTGCGCCGGTCAGTGCGTGTTGCTGCTGTACGAAGTGAAGGGTCTCTTCGTATACGAGCCTTTGGCCAGCGGCGTCACCTGGGTTGTATTCGTCGGGATGGAGGTAGACCATTCCGTCTTGGACCATACCGTCAGCGCCAGCCGCCTCGGTCTTGGCCATGGCTTCGCTGTCGACTTTGATCGGTACTTTGTCGGAGGGCACACCCGGGCTCGGGCCCATGTCCTGAACGAGTTTCGAGGCGTCCTGCTCGGCTGCGGCCTGCTGTGTAGCGGCCCTCTCTTCCGGTGATGGGCCTGACTCTTCCGGAGGCGCTTCCTCGGCTTCTTTTACCTCTTCGTCGGTGATGCCGAAGGCCTCTGCGGCTTTCTTCATCAAGTTCTCGACGACCTCTTCTGGAGGTGTGTCGACAACCGGTTTTTCTTTTTCGGTCTTGCTCTCGCCCTTGGCTTTCTGGAACTTATCCAGGCGCTCTTGGACTGGACCGTGAATCAGGTCGCAGGCGGCCGGCCCGAGCTGCTCCTGCACGATAGCCATGATGTTGGTATAAGCGCCCATGTCGCTGGCTGCGATCTTCGCCAGCTTGGAGGTCGACTCCTTGGGTGAGCTCTCGACAAAGGTCGCGAGCGCTTGCAGCATTTCTGGCGGTGTTTCGGGAGCACCTGCGGACGAATCGGGCTTCTGTCCCGCCGCCTCCGCCTTCTTCCGATTTGCCAGTTTCGCTAAACTCATTACTATCCTCAGGCTCCCGACGATGCAGCGCGTTTAACGGGCTGCGCAACCGGAGTCTTCTTCTTCTTCTTTTTCTCTCGAGCTGCCACTGATTTTGCGACCGCGCCAGCCAACTTCTTCGAGAGGCGGTCGCTTACCAGCATGCCCAGTTCTCGACACTCGGAGGTCGCCGCTTCGACTAAGTGTCCGAGATTGATGGGCGCATTATCTCGTTTTGCGTACACAGCGGCCCGCAGCACCGCCTGCTTGATGTGTCCACCAGCGATTTCGAACTCTTGGCCCAACAAAGCCCATTCGATGTCGTCCTCGATGGGTGCCAGTTTTGGCATCATGTTTCGCCAGAGATCGGCTCGAAGCGCCGCATCGGGAAGCGGGAAGTAGATGCGATAGCGAAGCCGGCGTTTGAAGGCGTCGTCCAGCATCTTCTCGACGTTGGTTGTGAGAACCGTGATTCCTTCGAAGTTCTCCATACGCTGAAGCAGGTAGGCGACTTCGAGGTTCGCGTAGCGGTCGACCGACGTTTTGACCTCGGTACGTTTGGTGAACAGAGAATCCGCCTCGTCGAAGAGCAGCATGCACCGACCACGCTCGGCCTCGTCGAAGATCTTTGCCAAGTTTTTTTCGGTTTCACCGACGTACCGACTGAGGATCTTGGACACATCCACTCGGTACAGGTCCACACCGAGCGATGCGGCGATGATCATGGCCGACATCGACTTACCGGTTCCGGGCGGTCCATAAAACAGCATCGAGAGGCCACGACCGTAGGGGAATTTGTCGCCAAATCCCCAATCGGTATAGATCGACTCCCTTTCGCTCGCGTAAAGCAGGACCTCGCTGAATTTCGCCTTCTCTTTCTCGGGCAGAATCAGATCCTCGATCGCAAACGTACTGGGCGGAATCAGCTGGGCCAATTCGCTCAGCTGGTGTGTGAAGTGTGCACGACAGGCCTTGTCCAGCTCAGCAAGGCCGACGACTCGCCGTCGATTCGAGGAGCTGATGCGCCGCGATTCGGCGGCAGCCTGTCTAATCTGACCAGAGGAGAGTTGGTATCGTCGCGAGACGACTTGGATACTCTGGTCGTTGGGTTTGTTTCTGTCGCCTTCGAAGGCCTCCTGCCAGAAGCGCTCTCGCGAGTCCTCATCGGGAAGTGGAACGCTGCATACGGGCCATCCCGTGGTCATCTCGGCGCCCCAGATCGGCATCTTGTCGGTACCAAACACCAGTGGCTCAGTGCCTATGATGCGTTCTAGAACCAGTCGAACCGGGCCGCTCATCTCGTCGGAGAGGTCGTGACCTTGCAGGTAGACCAGGTCACCGCCAAGGCGCGCCTCGCGAAAGAGTTCGGCGAGTAATAGGTCGAGTTTTTCGGGCTCCTCGTTGAGGAGCGCGGCGAGGTCCGCAAACAACACACCTCGTTTCATTGGACCCGCTAGAGCCTGAGCGGCTTTTCGCTTGCCGGCGCCTTCGGGACCGATCAGCACGACCGGAAGGGTTCGTGTACGGGCCAACTGCATCAGCGACTCAGTGGCGAACTCAGGCAATCCCAGTTCCTCGACCCCGACTGCGCCGCGGTGGCGAACGCAAACAGAGGCGAGTGATTCATCGACGGCTGGAATCTCATCGGAGTCTTGGCGCCGCACGAACTCGAGGACTCTATCTGCCGCTCGCATACGTCGAGAGACGAGGTTGAGTTCAAACCGGTCATCTTGATTGGAGCGGGCTTCGACCAAACACAGTCGATGGCGCCGCAGGGGCGCGTCGAAGGCACAGTGGGTCAGATAGCGCTCGAACTCGGCCTGGTCGCCCATCGAGAGCATCTGACATACGAAACCAACATCAGCGATTCGTTTGTGTACGTTGTTCCGGACGTAGGCGTAGAGTTCTTCAATGGCTGGGTCGATGGCCGGTGCAGCCGCCATCAAGAAGATCTCGACGTCCTCGGAGGACAACTCAAAAAGCACAGCCACTTCGGCGAGTGGTTCGAGCTCCTTTGGTGGGTTGGTGAGCCAACCCTCGAGTTTGGCTTTGTGTGCCTTGCGAGCTTCGACAATGTCGTCTGAGAAAAGATCGGGTTCCGATTGTCGGAACTGCTGGGCAACGAGCTTTCCAGAGACGCGGAAGCCCTGCCACATATTCTCTTCTTCAGTGGGCTCGTCGCCCCCTTGAAGATGCAAGTACTCCCGGACGACCTCGCGGGCGTAATCGGCCAATACGCCGATGTCGCGGGAGTTTTCGTTCATCTATAAACCCCTTCAAACCAAGGACAATCGACCGTCCTCGAGGAGCGGAGAGCCAGGCTCAAATCGCTAGGCACCATAGTGTCTGCCTAAATGTAAAGCTGCCCCGAGGGGTGCACAAGGTGCAACCGTAACTTTTCCAATATAATGATGGATCCCAGGTTAACTTTCAAAGTGTTGAGTTTCGATGAACCTGACGATGAGATCTCGGGCCGGTCGATGGTTCATAATCCAGGTGTGGCTGGCGTTGACGGTCGCAAAATCGGTCATCGACTCGAGCTTGGTCTCGGCGACCGACACGGTTCCGTCGCTCGGTTCCTTGGGGGGCATGAGCTTGAAACTACTGCTGACCCAGCTGATTGGATTGCTCAAGGCGACGCCCTTGGTGCCGGCAATGACGCCACAGGGTGTTGGCGGCAAGGGCCAGTCTGTCGGTGAGGCAACATCTTGCCCGGCCGGGCCATAGAACCACTGATAGAGCGGATGCGCCTGGAGTAGGCCGGCGACGCGGCTGCCCTGATTGGGCGGGGCCAACATGACGACTCCGGCCCAGTTGACCTTGTCGGCCATATGGCGAACCAGGATCCCGCCCAAAGAATGGGTCACGGCCCAAACCGGTTGATCTTGAAACTCGTCGCGAATCAGAGATGCGACGTGTTCACCCAGCTCGATGATCCCCATCCGCCGAGAAGGATAGGTTCTGGCCCAGGTCGCAAAGCCACGCCGCTGAAGATGTCGCGCCAGTGGCGCCATCGATGAGCGAGTGCGCGCCAATCCATGAAGAAGAACGACCGGAGTGGTCAACAGAAATCCTCCACATCGTCACGGGGGAAGAGCGGAGCCATATCCGCCGGACGATAACGGTCCACCGTCTCTTCGACGGCCAATTTGAGCATTTGTCGCTGATGCCGCAGGGCTCGGATTTCTTTTCCGAGCCCGACGACTTTCAGGTAGCCCGTGCTGATTCGCCGTACCGCGGCCAATCGTTCGGATACCCGCAGGGTGGCATAGCCTGAAATCGGGGTGAGGATCAACAGTAGAAATGCGACGCTCCAGCTCCAATACAGCCCGGCTAGGGCAAACAGTCCGCCGTAGGCCAGTTGAATCGAGAAGAAGCCGAGGATGAATTTGGTGGTTCCGACTACGTCTTTGCGGGGCGCCCACTTCTCGCCGGCCCAGCCCAACAGCAGAGCCATCGGGAAATGCAGAACCGCTCCGATCACTCCCAAAGGAAGCCAGACGAACAACCAGAGCAAATGGGCCGACACTCGCCAGGCCAGTTCCAACGCGCCCATATCACGTTGCACATCCCTGTCGGTGAGTTCCGCGAACTCTAGGCGTTCGAGGAATGCGCTGACTTTGCCAAAGAGGTCCTTCACCGCCGGGCTGTCTTGGACTTTTGGGTAGACTGAGTTGAAGCGTCGAGCCAACTCGATCCGCTCTTCGAGCGAGATCCGCTCGGGTTGATAGAGCCGACGTACACCGTCCAGAACGCGCAGCGTATTCCAGTCCTCAGCGTTGATGGTGAGCGAACGCATATGGCTCTCGATTTCTTCAGTCAGAGCTTGCACGGCAGCGCGCGAGTCTTCCTCGTAGGCCTCGAGGCGTTTGGCATCGAGCCGAATGGGCGTGCCGTATTGGACCAAAATGCTGCTTCGAAATCGGTGCCTCGCCAGATAGTTGAGTCCACAAGGAATGATCACGACGTCGGCGTCCGGGTCGCTCCTCTTGGCGCCGAAAGCGATTCGGGCGGCTCCGGTCTTCAACCCCTGTAA
This sequence comes from uncultured Bradymonadales bacterium, assembly GCA_964503485.1. Taxonomy (GTDB): domain Bacteria; phylum Myxococcota_A; class Bradymonadia; order JAFGEP01; family JAFGEP01; genus CAZDBH01. Next base: position 23,926 of record CAZDBH010000061.1, read on the forward strand.
CTGACTTTCGTTGTGGCTGATTCCTTCGGGGAAAATCCCCATGGTGCGCCCTTCGCTGAGCACGCCGTACAGCGCATTGAAGGCACTCTCGTTGTCGAGCGCGCCGTCTACGTGGTCCTTGCGGCGCTGAACCGGCACCGCACCCATTGTCTTCAGGAGCCACCGGACGATGCGATGTTTGAACAGAACATCTTTGGCAGCGAAATGGACGATCCGGCCACAGGTAGTCGTGATGACGATCGGGTCTAGAAGTGAGTTGGGGTGGTTCCCGCAGAAGATGACTGGTTTGCCTGGAGCAGGAATGTGCTCGAGTCCGACGACCTCTACCCGGCGGTAGAAGATACGCACGGCCAGACGCAGCAGCGTTCTGAGAAAACGATAAGGGAGCATCAACGAAGTGTAGCAGTCTTAGTGCGGACGCGACAGGTCCAACGGTCACCGGGTCGTATCGGTGGGCCTTACGGCTGCCACCGCAGCAGGCAGTGCCCCGGAGGTTTCCACGACGACTCCAATTGGCCGGTCGGTCGTGCGATTCGGGCCAGAAGTTCTAGCTCTTGGGGCACAAAGAACTTGCGAGTTGAGACGAAGGCATCGTGAACAAAGGCTGGGTGACTCTTCGACAGGGCGCTAAAAACGGTGATTGCAGCGCATGCGAGGACGCTTCTGCATCCGTCAATGAAGACGACTCCCCTGGCCGCGGCGCGAGTCGCAGCTTCGAACATCACCGCAACCAATCCAGGCGGAAAGTGATGAATTGACTGGGTACACGTGATGATGTCGAAGGCACCCTCAGCCAAGTTTGACAGGTTGAGTGCGTCCTGAACAACGAATTCGACGGGCAGGTCCTGTCCAGCCACGAGCGCTTCGCCCATGTCGAGGTACTCTCGCTTCAGGTCGCTAGCCGTGAAGTGAATATCCAGACCGCGCTCGCGGGCCAACAGTGCACCCGCCCTAGCGAAGCCGCCGTGACCAGCCGCAAGGTCGAGAACGCGGGTCGGACCGTCC
>CAZDBH010000062.1:0-24879 GCA_964503485.1 uncultured Bradymonadales bacterium
TCCGATTCGGGCTCTCGAAAGTGAGCTTCCGGCGGGATCTCTACGATCTCGGTAACCTCGAGCCCCCACGCGTCGAGCATCTCGGCAACATGAGTGGAATGTGACTGCCTAACCGGGAGATAAACCGTTGCGGACAGTTCGGACAAGTCAACGTGTCGGATTGATGCCGGGTCGAGCAGCGCGACAGCCTTCGCCAGCTCAAAGAGCGCTTGGGGCGTGGCCACCTGACCTGTACCGGCCAGATAGCTCCCAGACGACCTGAGCAGGTTGATTTCGGCGCTCTCAACGTGCCCGAAACGGCCCTCTCCGCCGATGAACAGGTAGGCCAAGTCGGGACCAGAAGCTTTGCGAGGCGCTGCGACGGACATGTATCTGGATGAATCGTGACACACGGCCTCGATTCGACTGACTCGGCTAGGAAGAAGCCCGCAACCCCAGTGAATTGGTCTAGGTTGACGTCTTTCTAGAAGCTGTCCGATCGTTGTGTCGGCAGGCTCTGGTTGGTAACCGTCCATACTCCACTCGGAGGCCAGTACGGTTGTTACCAGGTCCGAAAATGAGGTCGTGGCAGCAACGCGGATCGCCCCAGATACTTTGTGTGGTTGGAACTGTTTCATGACAGCACCTCCACCTGCCGGACATCCCACAGCTTCCCGGGGTTCATAATCCCGCCCGGATCGAATCGATCTTTCAAGATTCGGTTGAGGGGTTCGCCGCCGACGTGGTCGGCGCACAGGTTTTGTGCCTTGGACAGGCCGACGCCATGGTGGTGGGCGACGCTGGCTCCGGCTCTGCGAACGGCAGCCTGAGCAACAGACCAAGTACGACTGTAGAGTGTCTCGATCGGCTCACCATCCGGGGCGAAACCCGCAAAGGTGAAGTAGATAGACGACCCTTCCGGATAGACGTGGCTGAAGTGAGCCATGATGAAGGCGTGTCGACCGACCGCTTCTCGCACTGCTCGATACAGGTTGAGCAAGTTGTCCCACGTCGTGCTGACCTCCATCGTATCGACGAAGGCTCCCAGGTCCAGCATGGGTGACTGTTTGTAGGACACGCTGTATCGATTGTGGAACCAGTGCTCCCCGGGCCCTGCGCCGAGGTCTTCTCCCTCTCTCGACAAGATCTTCAATGCCGCAGCGGATTCTCGGGCCGTTACACCTCGTTGGCCTTCGAAACCGACGATCAGCATTGGACCCGCCGGCAGCGCCTCAACCGCTTTGTTCAGAAGCAGCGGAGCGCCGAGCGCACGCTTGACGAGGCCGAGAGCGGCCTTCTTGACTGTTGATTTGACGGCGCCCCCGACGCGGTCCCGTGCGAATTCGGTGAGTTGGGCGATGAGTCCCTCTGGCTCGACCTCCTCGGACTCACCCTTCTTGCCGTGCTTGGCCATGATTGTATCGAACGCGTCGTAGAGTCGAACAACGGCCGGTCTGAAGCCGGCCTGCATGACGCGACGCATTGCTCCAAGGGCTGATTCGAGGGTGTCGAACTGAAAGCCTCGGTAAATTCGCTCTTCTGGGGCAGGCTCGATCCTCAAGGTGCACTCGGTGATCACTCCCAACGTGCCTTCACTGCCGGTCAAGAGCTGCGTGAGATCGGGGGCCCAACGGGCGGACTCGATGACCTCGCCTGTCCCCGCGACCATCTCTAGCGAGAGGCACATGTCCTCGATCTTGCCGAAGCGAGAGGACAGCTGACCGGCCGATCGGCCCGCGACATAACCGCCGATGCTCGAGCAAATCAAACTCGAGGGGTAGTGTCCGAGGGTATAACCGCGACGGTTGAGGTCTGTTTCCACGTGCATTCCGATAGCACCTGCCCTCACGCGCGCAGTCAGCGCGCCTTCGTCGATCTCGGCAATTCCATTGAGCCGTTTTACGTCGAGGGTGAAACCACCTCGGGTCGGGAGAGTTCCTCCGCAGACGCCAGAACCCGCCCCGTAGGGAATCAGTGGGGTCTTGGTTTCTCGTGCTAGATTGACGAGTTGAACGATCTCATCGGTTGAGCCGGGAGCAACGATAAAGTCGGGGTTGTATTGGTAGACCTTTCCACCGCGCGTCCACAGTACTCCCATCGGCCAACAGTCGCGGCCGTATGCGATTCGATCGGCCGTGCTATCGAAAAACCACTTCTCACCGACGATTTCTGTTGCTTTGGACCGAGCGACTTGGCTCGAGGCTCTTTGTTGCACACCTGCCCTCACGCTTTGTTTTCCGGCTCTTCGTGGGATACCTGGTATCCCAAAGCGGCGCAAGACCGTGTGTGAACCGCGACCGTGGCAGTGGCAACTATTCTACAATTGTGCGGGCGGTTACGAGGACATCGACCACAAGGGAACCGGACGGAATAGGGGTTCCCTCTCGCAGGGTGAACGAACCTGAGAGGAAGCTCGTAAAAGCATATGCGTTCATCGCTGTCTCTAACTCCTCCCGTCCCCCGGGGACCCACGGAATCTCAGTCTCCTTGGTCGTTGTCTCGGGTTGGAAGGCGGGCAAACTAGCGATCATGACTGATTCGTTGAGTTGATCTGTGAAGCCGGGCGCGACAGAAACCCGTAGGCTGGGAACAATTGTACTCACCGTGTTCTCCGTCACCTGGTAGGTCACGGACAGTATCCTCACTTCCGAGCTTCCAGACAGGATCGAAGCGAACGAGGAATCCAGGTCAAAGAGGTCGATCCGGCGATCGACCTGTATTGGAACCACCACCCCACCTGGCACGTTCACCACCGTCGCTTCGGCTCCCAGGGCTCGCTCGAACTCGTCGCTGATGTCGATTACGGTGCGGATGCGTACATCGAAGTCCACCGTCTGCGAACAAGCGCTCAGGACGGCCGCGAGGAGGACAATTATGTACCCTAGTTTAGCTGACACTGATTTTTCACCGAATCGAATGAAACCCCGACCTATATTCTCAATCGGCAGAAGCGAGCCATATCTGAAAAACATCAGCCCTCCTAGCTCGACACACGGTGCTTTCGAGGTCGCACAAACGTCGACTCTGAATCGGTCCTCGTAGTAGAGTCGCGCCATGAACGTCCTCGCACTCGACACCTCCACCATGATTCAGTCGGGTGCGACCGTGCGGTCCGACGGCCAAGCGGTTTCGCGGACATTTCATGCTGGTAAGGGCCACACCGCAAGTCTACTGAGTTCGATCAAAGCGGTGCTCACCGAAAACGACCTGAGCCCCGCACAACTTGATCTTGCGGCCGTAGGCCTCGGTCCAGGGAGTTTCACCGGTCTGCGAATCGGCGTGGCTGCGATCAAAGCGTTTTGCTACGCAACCGAGACAGCCGTTTTGGGCGTCTCGTCGTTGGCCGCTCTTGCCCAACGCGGTGGATCCTCCCCTAGCCTCGTATTGACTGCTGTCGATGCCCGTAAGAAGGAAGTCTACGGCGCGCTTTGGCGACTTGATTCAGACTCGGTCCCAACCGAAATAGTCAAAACCGGTACCTACTCCGCTACAGAACTATCGAAACTGACGAGCGAGGTCGGTGAGCCGATCGAGGGCTTGGGCAGCGGTTTTGACGCCTACCGGAAAATCTTTGAAGATACTCTGGGCGACCAACTTACAATCGGGCCGCAAGATCGATGGCATCCCCTGGCTGCCAACATTGCGGGTCTGGCCAAGTTGGCGTTTGCGGCTCGGGGTGCTGACCGGTTGATCGAACTCGAGCCGGCCTACATTCGGCCCTCGGAGGCGGAGTTGAACTGGAAAGGGAAACCGTGATGAAGAGACTGTGGGTCATTTTACTCCTATTCGTCGCAGGCCTCTGGTCTGGATGCACAATCGAGGACATCTCTGACGAACTTCGCGTCGTAACCAACGTACCGGCCCCCAGCGGTATTGCACCCGCTGCTCATCGCCTGTCGCGATCACTGGGCCTCGGTCAAGACACAGACCAGGTCTCGCGGGGCGAGATTACCGACGTGAAACTCACGGTGCTGTCTCCCGAGGACGCCGACCTGTTCAACCTTCTGCGGATCGATATCTTTGTCGAGGCAGGCGGGGAACGAGAGCTTCTCGCCTCTGCCGACGACTTTCAGCAAGGCGAAACCACCCGTTCACCGTCCGTGCAATATACGGCCGACATCAAACCGTTCCTCTCAGCCTCGGACTTCACGATTGAGTGGGAGGTGTATTACAAAACGGGCGGTAACTTCCCTTCAGGTGGGATTGAGCTCGAGACCGTCATAGGATTCAACATTGATGTGGAAATTCTCTAAGTTCGCAATCATCGTCCTTCTCTTCGCTCTTTCGAGTGCCTGCGGCGTAGAAGATACGGCCGAAGAGAACTATACCACCGAACTGGTCATTCCTGTTCCCGAATCGCCTGGCGACACGATCGAGATTGGCAAACGGGTCCGGTTCAGCGCCGACCCAGACTCTGCAACGCAGATCGTCATCGAATCTGCCGGTCTATCGCTGCTGTCGCCGAGTGGGGAAGACTTCGCCTTCATCGAGGCGCTCGAAGTCTATCTACTCGATATCGAGGAGAATCGCGTTCTGATCGCAGAAACTGGGCCTTACCAGCCAGGGCGGGGGAACATCGCTTTGGATGTTGTTTTTCCAGATGACGTGAAGCCGTTTGTCCAAGACGGCAATCGGATCCGGATCCGGTTCGTTGCTCGTACCAGTCGCTGGCACCCCAACTGGCCATCCGAGGGCTACAGCATTCAGGCGAGCGTTATCCTGCGTTTTGACTTGATTTAGGCTCGGTGTGGGTACAGCACTGGTCGAGCACAGCTAATCAAAGAACTCCGCGAAATTCGACCAGTAGCGTTCAATGTCGTTCTTGAACACCAACACGAAAATCATGATGATGAAAACCAGTCCGATGTAGTTGGCGACCTGCCGCGCACGCACCGAGATCGGACCACGTTTCACAGCCTCGATGCCGAATAGCAGGAGGTTCCCGCCATCAAGAACGGGAATTGGCAACAGGTTCAGTATTCCCAGATTGATACTGATCAGCGCCATCATCCGAAGAAACGGCATTGCGCCCGCGTCGGCTGCTCGGCCCGCTAAGTCGAAGATCATGATCGGCCCGCCGAGATTCGAGAGGCCCACTTGGCCGGTAATCAGCTGCCACACGCCGATAATGATCGCCATGATGAACCCAAATAGGGCCTCGAATCCCATCTTGAAGCCATAGCTGATGCGTTCAGCAAAGCTCATCTTCAGGGGCGGCGGTCGGGATCTGGCGTGGGGGAAATAGTCGGAGGTTTCCATACTCCGCATCCCAACAACGACCTGGTTGACCTCCTGATTCAGCTCGCCTGTGACGCTCATTTCCCGAGGCTCGATCGTCATCGTGAGCTCTTGCCCATCTCGCAGAACCGTCAGTTCGTGGGAGCCTTCCTCGCGGCCGAGCCTCGATAAAACAACCGAAAAAAGGTTGTACGGTTCCCCGTCGAGGGCGAGAATCTCGTCCCCCCTCTGCAGCCCAGCTTCGGCAGCGGGTGAGCCTTCGTGAACCAAGAATATGACCATGTTGGCTGGATGCCAGCCGGTGTAGAGGCCTGTCTCACGATGTTCTGGCCGAAACTCGAGCTCGAGTTCGTCCTCTACGAACATCTCGCCAAACCCTTCCCCAACTGCTCTTGGCCGCATCAGCAATAGGTCGACCGGGCCTTCAGTTCGGTCAAGGGCCAACATCAACTCGGGATAGTCGAACACCTCCCGCCCGTTGACTTCAACAACCCGATCGAAGCTCTGTAGGCCGGCGAGGGCAGCCGGACCTGTGGGGTCGTGCACATGAATGATAGAGCCCACAGTGTCTACGTTGATTCCAATGATCGGACGCTCTTCCCAGCGCAGGCCCACCCAGCGGTCGCGAGTGGTTGTCATCTCGGGCTGTAGCCGGGTCGTAAACGACTCGTCGCCGCGCTGAATAACAAGCTCGACTTCCTCTCCCTCGGCGTCACCGATGAGGTCAGGGAGTTCGTCGAAGTAGCGAATCGCTTGGCCGTCGATCGACTGAATGATGTCGCCCGGCTCGAGCCCGGCGTCGTCAGCCGGCATTCCGGCCATGACCGTCCCAACTCGAGCTGGCGGTCGGGTGTCCTGACCTGCGTAGAAGGCGATAAAGATGGGAAGCGGAATCAGGAGGTTGGCGATCGGTCCCGCGAGGACAATGATCGAACGCTGCCAAATCGGTTTCATCCACAGAGCACGGCTTCGTTCCTTCTCGGGGAGGCCAGGCAGTTCGCTGGGGTCCATCCCCACCATTCGGACATACCCACCAAGTGGGAGCGCTCCGACTACGTACTCTGTCCCGCTCCTTGTGAAGCCGAAGAGCTTCGGCCCCATCCCGATCGAGAACTTGGTGACACCGACGCCGAACCATCGCGCTGCAACGAAATGCCCAAGCTCGTGGAAGAAGATCAGGGGGCCGATCAGAAGGATGAAAAAGACGATGCTCAAGCTATTCTGCCGATTGTGAAGACATAGAAAAAGTACACATACGGTCCAGCAAAGATCAACGCGTCAACTCGATCGAGGATTCCGCCGTGGCCGTAAATTATCTTTCCAGAGTCTTTCACGCCAGTCGAACGCTTGATTAGTGATTCACATAAGTCGCCCAGCTGGCCCAAAATTGCCGCGGGAAACACGAGCCCCGCTAACCAGTCAATGCGAAGCTGAATCGGTGATATGGCGACGACGATGTATGCAGCCACGAAGCTGGCCACCAGCCCACCAATCGCCCCCTCCCAGGTCTTATTGGGGCTCACGACCGGTGAGAGTTTCCGCTTACCTAGTGCCCGTCCTGCGAAATATGCGCCGGTGTCTGACGCCCAGATCGTAGCCAGCAAAAGCAAGACCCAGTAGGGACCATCAGCACCGGGATCGCGTCGCAAGAGGGCGATGGTCGCGAAGGGTAGCGCCACGTAGAGAATACCGCCAAGTCCGGCTCCCACCAGATAGGCCGCACGCTCGATCTTGCTATAGGACATCAGCACGGCGATCAGGATCGCAAGAGAGGACGCGAGCAGACCGACCAGGAGATAAGCGGGAGGGCCGAAGTAGACGACCAAGATAAGCAATGAGCCAAGCGAGGTACCCATGGCACCGACCACCGGGTCATCCTTGCCCATCGTCATGGCGTAGTATTCAGAGAGTCCGATCACCGCGGCGACAAAGACCACCGCCAGCCAGACATCGGGTCCAGCACCGAAAAGTGCCCATAATAGAAACGGCACCGCGACGATTGCGGTGATGACTCTAGGGAGTAGCCCTCCCTTCTTTTTCGCCTTTTCACTCATGATTTGCGTTTGAGCTTCTCTTTGTAGCGCCTGAGTTCCAGGTTATTCGGCTCGATACCGAGAGCCATGTCAATCATCATGATTGCGGACTCTTCCTGGGAGGCACCAAGCTGCTGCTCGGCCAGCCGAAGGTACCGCTTTGCATTAGGCGACGAGGCGAGTTCTGGCAAGCTCTTCCGCTTCTCGTGCAACTGGCTTTCGTCGAAGCGGAACTTTCCTTTCCTCAAGCCAGCGTCATAGGCCTTCCGTTTGCGGCCGTTCGTCAGCACTTGATACGCCTCGGTCACAAAGACGTAAAATGTGGCCGCAGCCTGCTTGGTAGCGTCGTCATCCGGCAACAACCGAAGCCTGTCAGGGTGAAACCGAAGGCTGAAGCGATCGTAAGCTGCCACTACCTCGTCGTGGCGGGCTGATGAGGTCACTTCGAGGATCTCGTAGTAGGTCTTCTCTTCGATGTCTCCGGCCCGCCAGGCGACTTCGGCTGCCAAGTTAGTGATGGCGTTGTTGAGGCGGGTGTCGTGCTTGGCCATCACCCTCAGAAGGTTATCCAGCAGAATCCCAGGAGGCAGTGGGAACTTGATAGCCACGTCGAAGGGTTCACCAGGGCGCGCGTGGCGACCTACTTCGGGCAGCAGGAGCACGATCGGCAAGTCTGGGGTCTTTAGCTCCCTGAGACCCGCACAGAACCGCATGGCATCCGCATCTTCCAACCTATAGTGGACGATTGCTCCTGCGATCGGGATTTCACCGAGCGACTCCGAGACTGAGGCCCAGCTTCGGGCCGCGAGGGGGGCAAAGCGATCTCGGGGGATCGCCTCCGACATCGTTTGCAGCACGTCTCCCTCGGCGGCCGCCAAGAGTATTATTGGGAGCTTCCCTGCCACTAATCCCAGTCAATTTCGGTGTCTTGGCCGAATTGAATGTCCTCGATCTGCTGGCTCGAAAGCCCACCAGAGATGTTGAGGCTGCACTGCTGACTGGCGCCAGTTTCGGGATCGACTGCACTCACTTCAAGCATCCCATCCGTGTTGAGCCGAAAGGTGACATCGAGTTCGACTTCCCCGCGAGGCGCCGGACGGATTCCCTCCAGTGTCAGCTCACCGAGCTTGCTGTTGTCGGCGGTGTTCCGCGACTCGCCCTCGTAGATCTGAAGTCGGACGGTAGTCTGGTCGTCTGCCGAGGTGGTGAATCGGCGAGTCCGTTCCGCAGGGATGTTGGTGTTCCGTTCCACAAGGACGTCGTAGATTTCGCCAACCGTCTGCAAACCGAGCGCATGAGGAGTGACGTCGATCAACAGCGCTGCTGTCGGACCGTCTGTCTTGTGTCCCACGTTTTGACCGTAGAATTGATCGCTCAACCCGCCCGCGTGGATCGCGGCGCCCACAGACACAACCTGGTGGACGTCGACATGATGCTCAGGCTGTTTGTCGAAGTAACGCTCCACCATTCGATATACTAGGGGTACACGCGTCGTTCCTCCCACCAAAACCAGGTGGTCGACTTGGCTGGCTGTCACGCCGCCCAAACGCAGCGCCTCATCGCAGACTGCGAATGTCATTTCGACAATGTCACGACACAATTCATCAAATGCGGCTCGGTCGATCGAGTAACGAAACTCGACTGGCTCGGACGATCCGGGAATCATCTCTTTGAGGGCGACCTCAACGTGTTCTCGGTCAGTCAACTCACACTTGAGGCGCTCGGCAACGGCTTTCAGACGCTGGACAGCGACCAGCTCGGAACTGAGGTCGTAGCCATAGTCATTTCGGAACTTGGCCAACATGTGGCGGACCAACCGATCATCGAAGTCATCTCCACCCAGATAGGTGTTTCCAGCAGTCGACATGACCTCGAAGACCGAATCGCGTAGCTCGAGGATGGTGATATCGAAGGTACCGCCACCGAAGTCGTAGACCGCTACGGTCTCGCGGAAACCCTTTCCATACCCATAGGCCAAGGCCGCGGACGTGGGCTCGTTCAAAATCCTGAGGACTTTGAGGCCGGCCAACTCACCGGCAACTTTGGTCGCGTATCGCTGTGACTCGTTGAAGTTAGCAGGAACCGTAATAACAGCCTCCTCCACCTCCTCCCCCAGATACGTCTCAGCGTCTTTCTTGAGCTTTCGGAAGATGAGAGCTTGAACCTCCTCAACCGAGTACTGTCGGCCGTGGGCCACGATCTTCGGATTGTCGTCGTCGCCCTTTTCGATCCGAAAGGGATAGTGAGCGATGAACTCTTTAACCTCTGCAGCCCACCAGGGCCGTCCGATCAACCGCTTCACCGAGTAGACCGTGTTGAGTGGGTCGATGAGCCGTCTGTTCTTTGCCTTGTGGCCGACGACGACGTGGCCGTCCGGAAGAAACGAGACAACCGACGGTATGATCGCCTCTCCCTCACGACTCGGGATTACAACCGGTTCGGCTCCGATCATGGTGGTCGCAACAGAGTTGGATGTCCCTAGGTCAATGCCGATAACGCGTCCTGCCACGTCTTCCTCCCCTACCTTTTTGGATTATGTCCAAAAAGCAGTGTAACCGCTCGTCGAAATAAGGTGCAATACAGCCGAGTTGTCGATAACGGTGATTCCGACCTACGGTCGGGTTATACTCCGGCGAATGTGTGGTTGGAAACAGGTGCAGTAATGTCAAAAGCGGGCCGAGAGCACGCCGTACTCGTTGCAGACGACGATACTAACGTCCGTCGTGTGTTGGTTGCGATGTTGAAGAGGGCAGGATACACGGTCTATCCCGCCTGCGACGGCAATGAGGCGATGGCAGTTTTACGCCTTCACCAGATCTCAACAGTGGTAACCGATCTGAAGATGCCGGGCCTCGATGGCATGGGGCTTCTTCAACATATCAACTCGAATTATCCCGATCTTCCGGTGATCATGATCACGGCCCACGGGACCGTCGAGACTGCCGTCCGGGCTCTCAAACTCGGCGCGTTCGACTACGTCACCAAACCGTTCGAAAAGGACGACCTGAGACGCATCGTCGAGAAGGCAGTCAAAACGCGGGCTCTGAGCCTCGCTGAAATACACGCCGACCCAAAGACTTTCCGCAAACATCTCATCGGCCGGTCGACGGCTATGCAGACCGTCTTTTCGATCATCGATCGCATCGCTGCCACACCAAGTACAGTCCTGATCACTGGTGAAAGTGGAACTGGAAAGGAACTGGTTGCAAAGGCACTACACTCTGGGTCACAACGAGCGGATCAACCCTTTATCAAAATCAACTGCGCAGCGATCCCGCGCGACCTGATGGAGAGCGAGCTCTTCGGCCACGAACGTGGTGCGTTTACCGGAGCGGTGAGTTCCAAACCAGGCCGGTTCGAGCTGGCTGACGGTGGCACCCTCTTCCTTGACGAGATCGGCGAAGTGCCGCTCGAGATGCAAGTGAAGCTCTTGCGCGCGCTGCAGGAACAAGAGTTCGAACGAGTCGGCGGTATCTCGACCATCAAGGTGGACGTCCGGCTCATTTCCGCCACCAACTGCGACCTCGCCAAGGAAATCCACAACGGGAATTTCCGAGAGGATCTTTATTATCGACTGAACGTGGTTCCTATCGAACTACCACCATTGCGAGAACGACCCGACGACATCCTCCCTCTCTCAGAGCACTTTCTGGTCAAATACAACGAGAGATTGCAGAAGCAGGTAAGCGGCTTCTCAGCAGATGCCATTGCCGCTATGGAGCGATATCGGTGGCCGGGCAACATCCGGGAACTCGAGAACGTCGTCGAGCGGACAATCCTATTTCTCGATGGCGATGAAGTTACGCCAGAAGCGCTTCCACCCGAGGTGTGCAACTCTCAGGACAGCGTTCCCTCGCTACCGATCCCCGCCCTTCACTTGCCGCCTCCAGAGTCGGGTTTGAAGGATCTGGTTCGCGAGACCACAAGCCGGCTCGAAAAGCAGTACATCATTCGAGCCCTCGAAGAAACCGCGGGAAACGTGACCAGGGCCGCAGCATTACTGAAGATTTCCCGAAAGTCTCTCCAAAACAAGATGAAGGAGTTCGGTCTCCGGGACGAAACCTGACCAGCGGCAGGCCCGTTTTGGGAAATCGGTGGGCTGCCCGGCAAGGAAGTAGCCCATAGCAATTGTTCCTGATATGGTCCACGCGTCGTTCACAGCGATGAATAGTCGAATAGTATGATGATCACCCAGTCTTCGAAAACGCCAAAGAACTGGTCAGCGTTCCATCGGCTCACCGCTGTTGGATTGCCGACTCTCTGTTTTGTCTTTCTCACTTCGATCTGCACTCAGGCGACCGCCGCCGAGATTACGGACGTCGTCGATGCCTTCGACGAGGAGTTGGACGACATTTTCGATTTCCATCTCGAACCGCGCTTCGGGCAGCGAATCGACCGCGGGACAATCATTCGGGAGGCCCCCTGCTCTCCCGATCCAAATGCTCCAGCCGACGCGTTTCAGAACGCCCAGAGTTGTCCGGACGAAGCCACCATCATTTTCACTCGGGAGCTCGAGTACGAACGAATCGTCAGCGAATTGGACATCGAGTTTCAGATTGGCATTTGGCGAGATCTGGAGTTCCACTTCACCTTGCCGATCGTGATCAGCGACACCAGGAAGCTCAATTTTGCCTCCGGGGAAGGTGCTCGAAGTGTCTCGCAAGACAACAGCACCGTCGATCCAGCCGATGAATTCGTGACCGATGATCTCGACAACGCTGGCCTCTTCTCGACCTATCGCTACTTCAGTATCGGAAGTGAGTTGGTTGGACCCGACCGATCCGGGCTCGGTGACCTGCAGTTTGGCTTCTCGTGGAGCCCGTTCAACGCAGAGCGCTCCCCCCACCTAGCCACGATCACAGTCCGAACCGACTATCTGGCTCCGACTGCCGAGGCCGCCACCCCCAACAACACCTCGGTGGGACGTGGGGTTCACGAGTTCATCTTCTCGGTCACGGCCTCGCGTCGTTTCAGCATCGTCGAGCCGTACTTTGGTGCCACCTATATCCTTCCCATACCGTCGTCGTCAGCTGAGACCCCATTCCAGGATCAAGGCGGGGGGCAGACCACGATTGGACCGGGCCAACGCGCCGAAATCACGGGTGGGACCGAGCTCGTCCTCTTTGAGAACCCCGCTCGCCAACAGATCTTCACCTTGGACTTGGGATTCACATTCGGCTTCACCGCTCAGGGCAGAGACTATTCGCCGATCTCCGACGCCCTCGGTGCAAGCCAGTGCAACGGCCTGACTCCCGATGATGCCGGCTTCCTGCTAGATGGCAGTCCCTACGAGCCATCGGCGACGATCGCACCCGAAAGCGCCGCATGCGCATGGATTCTGCAGCAGCCCGGCAATCGCCATCCCAACCCCGGAGCGGGCGAAGGGGAACAAGAGTACTTCCACGACGGAATCACAACAGTGGAATCGTTTGGCGAAATCGGTGCTCACTTCGGCCTCAACTTCCAGATCAGTCCCTATGTCGACTTGCGAATCGACACGGATATCGCAACCGAGACCGAGCACTTCCTGACCTCCTCCCGCACCGGCCGAGACCGAGATGGGGACGACGAGGTGGATTTCAACGATCCCAACGAGCGAAACCCGGTCTACAATCCGACAATCGACAGCGTTGGCAATCGACTCCGAGTCGAATCGGTTCTCAACATCGACTGGGGTGCGACGCTCGCGTTCCAGTTCTAGCCAATCAGCGTCCTCGGGACACGGGCAGAGATCTTGCCTCTCTTTATCGTCGCATCCCCCATCGGAAATCTGGATGACGTCACCACTCGTATGGCCGAAACTCTCCGGGAGGTCGACTACGTCGCCGCCGAAGACACTCGCCACAGCGGAAAGCTCCTTCAGCATCTCGGCATCACCAACCGTCTGGTCTCGTTTCACGACCACAACGAGAGAGAACGGGTCCCTGCGTTTATCGAAGATCTCGAGGCCGGAAAGTCAATTGCCCTCCTCTCGGACGCGGGTACGCCCTGCGTATCCGATCCCGGCTTTCATCTCGTTCGGGCTGCCGCTCAAAGTGGGATACGGATCATCCCCATCCCGGGGGCGTGCGCGGCGATCGCAGCCCTCGCTGTGAGCGGGTTGCCGACCGACCGATTTCGGTTCGAAGGGTTCGTACCCCGTCAGTCTGGTGCCCGTACGAAAACGATCGTCGAGCTGAAGGACGTCGACTCAACAACCATTTTCTACGAATCGCCAAAGCGCCTGCTCGACACCTTGGCTGTGCTCGACCGTGTGCTGCCCGAGCGGCAGATCGCGGTTGCTCGGGAACTCACCAAGTTGCACGAAGAGGTCCTGCGCGGAACAGCGTCGGAAATTGCCGAGGACCTTTCTGCGCGCACCGCGATAAAGGGCGAGATAACGTTGCTTGTCCAGGGTCGAGAAACCCCGCTTCCTCCAGAGGCACTCGAGATAAGACGGGTCGCCCTACTCCTCCGCGACCAAGGCTTGTCGCCGCCGGCCGTACGAAGCTTGGTCTCCGAGATTCTAGGGGTAGCCAAAAAGGCCGTTTTCAACGCGATGAAGGACTGAGCAGACGTTCTGGTCCTAGTTGGCGATCGCTAAACTCAGTTCTCGGCGAAGGTTGAGATATTCCCGCGACATACTGAAGAGAACCACCTCTTGGAGCCGCTCTTTTGTCGTGGCCTTGCTCAACGAGAAGAGCTGTGAGTTCTTGATACTCGAGACAGCTTGTCCGATATCACCGCTCAACAGCAACCCGACCCGATCACTGGAGTACTCCAGCGCCTTCAGCCAGACCGAGAAATTGGGATTCTCGTTCTGCTGAATGTAGTGGTCCGTCACATTCTTGAGGCCCACCTTGAGATGCGGGTTCTTCTCGATCTCACCGACGAGCCGATCCAGATCGGCAGAATCGACGGCAATCGCCGCTTCGGGTCTGGCCACGCGCATAGCCGCCAAGAAGAAAATCTTGAGGTTGTTCGTCGCTGGGTATGCGCTTCCGAGATAGTGCTCCGGCTTCATGAGACACAGAGCCTTGCCGATCTCGAAGGCGAGCTCCCGCTCCGATCGCCCCTGGAGCATATCGTGACCTACAACCAGTGCGGGCGGGTCGGAGTTCGCATTGCGAATGCCGCCGACCTGGTCGCGCATGATGTAGACATTTGCGGGCGGTACACCGAGCACGTTGATGGTGTAGTTGTAACGCTTGGCGAAGGCCAAATCACCGCGCAAGTCGAGCAAGTCCTTCTTCTTGTGGACCTTCCAGGTCTTTGCCAAATCGTAGCTGATTTCGTGTCTCAGCGAGGTCGTAAACGCCGCCATGATACGAGATAGGCCACGGGACAACTTCTCGTGACTCAGGAAGTCCCAATGCTCGTTCGCGAGGGTCTTGTTCGCGACCGGGGGCGATGGCCCCAGGTAGCGTTCGTAGTAGGCCTTCTCTTGCTCGTTCGCTTGGTTGAAGAGGACAAGAGCGCCCGAAACACACCAGGCCGCATCGTAGTCTTGCAGCTTGAGGTAGCGCGCGAACAACAGGTGATACGTGTCGAAATGGAACGGGTTCGCCTGAATCAGGCTGTGATACTCGTTGATGGCGTCACGCTCGCGGCCTCCGACCCGCTCGAATAGCTGAGCTAGAATCGCGTGGGTGTTCGAGTTGGTCGGATCGAGTTGAGCCGCGGCTTTGTACGCTTCGATTGCGTTGTCGTACTTCTCGAGCCGGCTTCGGTAAATCTCGCCCAGATTGTGCCAAAGCATGATCTTGAGCGACTGCAGATCGTCGTTTCCGGGATACTCGGTGACCCGTTTAATCATCTGCTTGTACTGACCCGCTAACGCCGACCAGTCCTTCTGAGCGGTCAGGATGGCCTCCACTGCCTCGAAAGCGTCGAGGAAGTCGAGTGTCATGTGCGTGTCGAGAGCTCGGGTGAAGAACTCGATGGCTCGGTCGGGTTCGTTGAGGTTGTCCATCAGCAAGAAGCCGATGGTGCGACAACGTCTGGCGTGTTTCTCGGGATCGGTCTCGAGTTGGGCCATCTTGACCAAGATTTCGGCTGCCCGCTGCCAATCCTCGACCTTGCTGAAGATCTCGAGCAGACGGTGAAGAACCGCCATACTGTTCTCATCAACCTTCAACGCCGCTCTGTAGGCCTCGATCGCCGCTTCGTTCTGTCCGAGTGACTGTCGGAAGGTGTCACCTGCCTCGAGCAGCAGAGTGAAACGCTCGACCTTGTCATCAGAGACCTCAGCCAACCGAATCTGGTAGTCGACGATGCGCCCCCAGTCCTGCTGGTCGCCTAAGACCTCAATCATCCGCCGCAGCGCGTGGACATGGTTGGGTTCGTGGCCGAGTGCCTTCTCGAAGAGCTCTTGAGCTGTGCGACGGTCGCCGTCGGTCCACTTGATGTCGGCTTGTTGCACCAAGTACTGGGCCGACACCTCGCCGGTCAACTCATCCCCGTGGTTACGAAGGATATCGTCCAGCAGTTCGTAGGCCCGCTCACTATCTTTGCGGCGAGCGTAGATCCGCGACAAGGCCTCGAGCGTACCCAAGTGGGCGGAATTCAAGTCGTGGGAGGCTCGGTAGTGATACAAAGCCTGCTCCTCCTGATCCAACTCCTCCAATGCCAAGCCAAGGCTGTAGTGCAGATTCTGCAAGGCTTCGGGCTGGTCACCGTACGGGTTCTTCTCAATCAGTGCTTGAAGCAAAGGTAGTGCTCTCGCCCACTGCTGGTCGTCTAGATAGTACTCCGCGAGGGGCGCCGCTGCCTGCAGGTTGTATCGTTCGAGGTCCATCGCCTGCTGGTAGTACGAGACGGCAGTATCCATGTCCTTGATGTGCTCTTCGAACACATAGCCTGCTTCTGCCAACAGGGCTGATTTCTCACTGAGGTCTCTACTGTAGTCGACCTCGCGCCGGAGCATTTCGACCGCTAAGTCCCAATCCTCCGTCTTCAGGTACAGGAGCCTGAGAGACCGCATGGCCTCTTCGCAACCTGGATCCAGATCGAGAGCTGTCTGATAGCGTTCGGTCGCTTTCTCATCGTCGAGTACGTTGTTCTCGAAGATGCGACCAACCCGGCACAACAGCACCGTTTGCACGCTCACCTCTGGAGAAATGAGGATCAGGCGGTCATAGGTTGAAATGCAGTCTTCCCATTGACCAACCTTCTCATACAGATCGGCCAACCCATTCAGGGCGGCCGGGTGATTCTCGTCGAGGGTGAGAATCTGCTGGAAACAACCGATCGCGCGGAATAGGTCGTCCATCTGATCGGCTGCAGCACGCGCTTCGAGTATCAACAGCTCGATCTTCTCAGCATCCGTGGTGACGTGCTGTACCTGCTCACTGAGCATTCGGGCTAGATCTTCCCAATACTCGCTCCTCACGTAGGCCTGGTGAAGCGCTGTGATGACGTCCATCCGGCCCGGCTGAAGGCCGAGCACCTCAGTGTAGGACTCGACCGCCCGTTCGACCTCGTCAAACTCGCGCAGATAGACTCCGGCCATCTCCATAAGGGTGTTGACCCGCTGTTCTTGTGGCGGATCCAAGGCCAAACGCATCTCGAGGATATCGATGTACCGATCCCACTTCTCAACCTGGATGTAGAGAAACTCGAGTCGATCGAGGCTCGCTTCATGTTCCGGCTTTGTCGCGAGAATGTCGCGATAGACGTCGATCGCACGATCGGGAATCGAGAGCTTGGTCTCCCACAGCTGACCGACCCGATAGCGGACTTCGACCGCCTCGTCCGGTTCGTAGGTTACATTGGCCCGCTGGTTGAGAACCTCGATGAGTTCTCGCCACTCCCCTTGATTGGTGTAAATCTCTTCCAACGCGTTCAGAGAGTCTCGGTTCTCGCTGTCCAGACCGAGGACCATATTGAAGGCCGTAATCGCTTCCTCTGAGTTGCCGATCTGGGTCTGTTCGATGAGACCGATCTTCAGCAGCAAGTTGATCTGCTCGTCAACGTCGATCGGTAAGTCGAGCCGACGCTTCAGAATCGACACGAGTTCCTGCCACGATTGACTCGTCTGGTAGATATCCTCCAGACCCTTCAGAGCAGACTCGTCCGCGGAATCAATATCCAAGACCTTGTGGTAGTGGATCTCGGCCATCATGGGCCGATCAGTCTTCTCTCTATAGTACTGGGCCACACGCTGATGAAGCTCGAGCGTTTCGTCAACTCCCTGAGCCGCGACGACCTCGCCGATCGTGTCAGTGTACAACTCGATGAGCGAGTCCCAAACTCCAGCCGCTTCCGAGAGACGCTCAAGTCGCGCCGCGATCTCGGGATCCAGCGGATCCTCCTTGAACATACGAGCAACCACGAAGAATGCGCTCGCTGGCTCCTTCTTCTCTTCTTCGAATACTGCGGCTGCGTGTCCCAAAACCTCGAGCCGGTCGACCCGGTCCGGAAGGTGCTGTAGACGGCCGAGGTAGATCTCGATCAGTCGGTCCCAAGTTGCTTCGCTTCGATAGATCTCTTCCAAGGCCAGATAGGCCTGATCGCTGGAAGGTTCCTGCTCTAGGATTCGTTCGTACGCAGCCGCGGCTTTCGCAGAGTCTTTGACCTGGGTCTGCCACAGCTCCGAGATTCGGTAGAGAAGGTCGAGCCGATCCATCGGATCGGTCGCCGTTTGCACCTTTCGCTCCAGCGTGTCTACGGCCTCGGGCCAGAGCGATTGATCAATGTAGTGGCGTTCTAGCTGGTCCAGCGCCGCTTCGTCTGCTGGATTGAGTTGAATCACCCAACGCCAGCTGTCGATCGCCTGCTCGGGCTTGCCGAGAACGTCACCGTACAGTTCGCCCAAGCGGCGATGAGCTTCGAGCAACCCACCCTCGTCCAGCGACTGAGATTCGATGAGTCTCGTCAGGACGCTCGCCAACAGCTCACTCTCACCGCGGTCTTCGTATAGTTCGCGCAGCGCTTGCAGCGCGTCCGTGTGACCGGGTGCCAATTCCAACAACTGGTTGAAAGCGGCGATTGCTCGCTCGTCGTCTCCCAACTCCCGCTGGACACGACCGACTTTCTCGAGCAATGCGCGCTGTTCGCCAACATCTTCGGCGAGTTTGGTTCGCTGTTCTAGGACATCCACGAGGTCGGTCAGTCGTTCCGTCGTCTCGTAGAGCACCTCGAGTGACGAGAGCGCGTTGGCGTCCCCTGCCCTGTTGTCGAGCACTCGAAGCCAGAGGTCGATCGCGTCTTCAGGCCGATCGAGCATGTTCATCGCGAGGTTCGCCATGTGCTGGTAAACCTCAGCCCGCTCTTCATCAGTTTCGACCACTGTGCTGCGCTGCTCGTAGACGTCGTACAGCTCCTCCCAGTTCATCTGGCGCTGGAAGATCGCTTCGAGTGCACTCAGCGATTCCCGATGACCCGGCCTCACGTCGACGACGTCGCGGTAACTGGCTACGGCCTCCTCGATGTTGCCCAAACGGTGTTCGTAGAGTTCTGCCAATCGAAAACTGAAACCAACGATGTCATCGTCAGACATCGATTGCTCGCGCTCCTGTCCGAGGATGTCCGCGAGATCGACCCACCACTCGCCGGCCAGATAGATGCCGTCGAGGGCCGCAAGCGCCTCCATACTGGATGGTTCCAGTTCGAGGGCGTACTTGAACCACTTCGTGGCGCCTTCTACATCACTCAAGTGATCATTCAGCGTGTGTGCCAGCTTCAAGGCGACACGCTGGGCGTCCACATCCTCGGGATCGGTACCCAGTGCGCTCCTGAGCACCTGGGCCAGCGCCTGATAATTCCCGGTCTGTTGCGCCAGATCCTGGAGGGTGGTCAATACCGTTTCGTCCGACGGACGCTCACTCAAGCTCTGACCGTAGATCACGAGGGCTTGCTCGCGATCCTCAATCTTGCCGAGAGCGATCTCACCCGCTTCGCTGAGGGTGACAAACCGATCATCCGGGTCATCTTGAAAGTTGAGACAGGCCAATTTCAGATCAACTAGGCTCGCCCAATCCTCTTTGGATGCGTAGTACGGGGCAAGAATCGGAGCGATATCCTCGGCCTCGGTGCCGGTGGCGAACATCTCTTGTAGTGCGCCAATCGCCCCGGCGTCGCCCTCTTGGATCGAGAGAATCTGGTTGAAGGTCTCGACCGCCCGGGCGGGATCTCCCAAGTGCTTCCTCAGGACGTCACCCAATCGTTGCCGGAGCCCGATTGAGTCCGGACCTTCCTCGGCCATCAAAATGCGTTGTTCGATGACGTCGGACAGTTCGGTCCACTGGAAGGACTGCTCGTAGAGCCGGTCAAGTGCTGTGAGCGCGTCGCTATCGTTTGGTTCGATGTCGATAACAGCGTTGTAGGCTCGTATCGATGCGTCCGAATCGACCAGTTCTACCTCCAGAATTCGCGCTGCTCTCTTGCCGAGTACCAGGCGACCTTCGGTGTCGTTGAGGTCTTCTCGAAGCTGCTCGAAGAGCCCGACCAGCTCGGGGAAACGAGCCTGCGCGCCAGCCAAGCGTTCAGACCGATCCGCAAGCTCGACGTCGTTGGGCACTTCGGCGAGTGCAGTGCACACGGCATCGAAGGCGCCGTCCGCATTGGCCAGCTCGTGTTCGTTGATATCGGCAACTTTCACGAAGGCGGCGGCTCGTGCTGCCTCATCCGTCTCGTCCGCCACCAACACATTCAACATATGAATCAGCTTGGTCCAGTCACCGCCAGCGCGGTAGAGCGGTTCCAAAACGTCCGACACGCGGTTCAGCTCAGTTCCGTTTTCGAGCATCTCTTCGAGTGCCTGGAGCGCCGAGGGATGGCGTGCGTCAGCGGCGAGTACTTCGGCGTAGACCTCGATGGCCTTGCCGATCTCGTACAGCTCGACCTCTAGGAGTTTACCCTGGGCATAACGCAGGTTCAGCGCTTCTTCTGGAGCCTCCGCCAGGGCTTGTTTTTGGGCGAGGGCCTCGAGCATCGCCGTCCAATTCTCGGTCTCGTTGTAAAGCCGCAACAAGGCGTCAAGCGCTTGTTTTTCCTCTGGGAATGCGTCGACGATCTTGCGGTATACCTCGATCGCCTGAATGGCGTCCTCGAGGTCTTTTTCATAGACCGGCCCCATCTCATGCCAGATGGTACTTCGCTGCTCGTCGGTCTCGGCCAAATCCAACCCGCGGTTAAGCACGTCGATCAGGTCGGTCCACTGCTCGGTGCGACGGTAGAGTCGGTTGAGCTCATCGAGCGCGTTCTGGTCGGTTTCATCCAACGCAGCGATGCGTTCGACGGTAGAAATCGCGTCTTCTGGTCGCTCCAGAAACTCGTCGAAAATCGTGGCCGCTTGGAACAGAACCCCTTTCTGCTCGTCAGTCGATTCGGCCAGTTCTTCCAGCTCCACCTTTTGAAGCAGTATCTCGACGAGCTCTTCCCACTCAGCCAGGTCTCGATGCAGACGTTCGAGAGCCAAGATTGCCGACCGATGCCCGGGTACCAGTTCGAGTGCGTCTCGCCAGTAGCCGGCGGCGCGCTTCGGGTCGTTCAGACGCTCCTCTGATAGGGAGGCCAAGTGTTCGTAGAGAGCCGCGCCCTTGTCGGGCTCGCTCTGCTCCAGGGCCAACTCGTTGAACTGAGTAACCAACTCACCCCAAGCCTGCTGATTGCCGGCAAGGCGGTACAGACCCTCGACGGTCTGGTCGTGAAGAGGCGACTCAGCAGCAGCCGACAGCAGAGTGCGGAATGCGGCTGACGGATCGCCCAGGCTGCGTTCCTGCAGCTCAGAGATCCGGTGGTATAGCGCGAGTCGTTCGTCCAGCTCTTCGGTGAATTCCAACTCGACGTGCAATGTGGCAACGAGCTTCGCTTGCTCACCGAAAGAATCGTAAATCGGCCCTAAGATGCGAGCCACTCGGCCCGCGACGGCCGGATCGTCGATCAATCTTTCCAGGGCAGTCAATGCGCTCGGATGGTCCATTCGGTGCTTAAGGACCGAGTCATAGGTCTCGACCGCTTGCTCCACCTCACCCAATTGCTCCTCTCGTGTCTCGGCCAACCGACACACAAAAGCGCACCATTCCTCGCTCCCCTCTTCGCAGAGATCAGCTTGAGTTTGAAGGTTGTCTGCCAGCTCTTGGAACTGACTGAGGGCCTCATGCAGTCGCTCGAGTGCCGAGAGCGCTTCGCGGTCGGCAGCATCGTTCTCTAGAATCCCCTGGTAGGTCGCCACTGCTTGCTCGGGATCGGCGAGCTGGTTCTCGTGAAGGGCTGCCATTTGAAACGAAATCGTTCGGATTTCGGCCTCGTCTTTGCTCAGCGAGATCTGGCTTTGGTAGGCCTCCAGCAATTCCGGCCACTGTTCCGCGCGATTGTGCAGATGAGCTAACGCATCGACCGCTTCGCGGAGTTTCGGCTGGAAACCCAGCGTCGTCCGGTAAAACTCGATGGACCGCTCGACGTCATCTAGGTACGTCTCGCTGATCTGCGCGACGCGGTGAGCGTAGTGCGTGGCCAGGGCTTTCTTCTTGCCCTTTAGGGTTTTGCCTGACGTAAGCTCAGATAGCCTATCGACGTAAACGTCGGCGAGCTCGGGCCAAGCATCCGTCTGCATAGAGAATGACTCTAGGCGATCGCGCACTCCCTCATCGGCCGGGTCGAGGGTGAGGAGTCTGGTTGACGCCTCAAAAGCGGACGTCAAACTGTTTCGTTTGTCAGCGTGCAGTACGACGATGCGGTCGAGCAGTGCCTTGCGAGCCTTGAGCGTTTTCTTGATCGCTTTGGTGTTTTCCAGCCTGATCTCGAGTACGCGGACCAAGGAGTCCCAAGACTCTTCTGCGAGCAGAATTGGCTCGAGTATGGCGCATGCTCCGAGTGCATGAGTCTCATCTTCGAGCAAGGACGACACGTCTTGTCGGCCGACTTCGTCGGCCGGCTGCGCCGCCAGTACCACTGCGTACGCCTCTAGCGCGTCGCTGATATTCCCCAAGTGATGGAGCGAAACCTGGCCGAGTTCTCGATGGAGCATCAGGCCAGCGGCCTCTTCATCTTCCGGAGTTGCGGCCAACTCGAGGCCGATTGTCTCCACCAACTTCTCCCAATCAGCCAGGTGACCGTAGAGCCGATGCAAATTCGAAAGTGTGGTCCGGTACTCGGCGTGTTCGCCGTCTATTGCTTCGAGAATGGCACTCAGATCCTCGATGGCGCCAGCCGGATCGTCCAGGCCCGTCTCTCGAATTGCAGCGATTCTGGCCAGTATTGTCACCCGATCGTCGAGGTCCTCGACCAGATCGAGTTTCTGTCGATACATCACCAGGAGCGACTCATTGTCACTCAAGCGATCGTAAACGCTGATACTCGCCTCAATCGCCTGCATGTTTGTGGCGTCTTGGGAGAGCACGTCGGTGTAGCACTTGAGCGACTGCTCTAACTCGTTGAGTTCCTCGTCGAGAACCCGCCCCAAGCGAAGGCGAACGGCTTGGACTGCTGCGCCCTGCTCTTCGGTTTCCTCGTCGTAGATCAATGTGTCCAGAGCGATCCGGTAAGTCTGCTCGAGTTCTCCGTATCCGTGGACTTGGCCGGCGACCGCTTCGACTTCATCGTGAATTTCGATGCGCATCGGCCCCGTGCGCAGAGCACCGCAGTAGTACTCGAAGGCGCCAGTGCTGTCCCGCAGGCTCGCGCACAACCTTGCAAGGCGAAGTTGAAGCGAGAAGCGCATTTCGGCTTCCTGCTCGGTGGACAACAGAACCGTGAGGACTTCCCGCAGCTTCCGGTGATTGCCTTCAGATTCGTAGAATTCGGCCAGCTTATGCGCGGCATCTCGGTTTGTCGGCTCTAGCGACATAATCCGTTCGAGGGCCCTAACGCCTCGGCGCGGCTCTTCCAAAATCTCGATCCAGACCCGGGCGGCGCGGTTAAACAACCCTACCGCCTCGGTCACGTCCTTTTGACCGCCCGCGAGATGCTCGACTAAGCGGACGTACTCCGGCCAATTGTCAGTGGCTGCGAAAAAGGACTCCAGCCGATCCCAGAGACGAAGCTCCATGTAGCCTTTCTTCAAGGCTTCCGCAGCGCGCTTGTGCCCGGCGTCGATTTCAATAAGGGCTTCGAAGAACTCGACCGAACGCTCCCGATTCGAGAGACGCTCGCCGTATAGGGTGCCCAAACGCTCCAGGATGAGGGCTTTCTCTGCCTCCTCGACTAGGTCCAAACGCTGTTCCAGAACATCAGCCAAGGCCGTCCAGTTCTTCTGACGTTCGTATACCGTCGACAGCTCGGCCAGAGCTGTCGGATCGGCCGGAGCCAAACTCAGGACCGAACGCCACAGTTCTTCGGCCAAACCGGGGTTGCGGAGACGCGCAAACGACACGTCGGCAATCTCTCTAAGACCTTCGAGTTTCTCGTCCGAGTCCTCCATCCGGCCGAGTTCGCTGTGGCGAATTGCGACGAATTTCTTCCAGTCCTTGCGCTGCTTGTAAACCTCGGCAAGGAACCGAACGGCCTCTTCGTTCTCGTCGTCGACCGCGAGCACCGCTTCGTAGGAACGAACGGCTTCAGCTTGGTTCGAGACCTTGTCTCGGTAGATTCCGGACACTCTCAGCAAGAGCTCTGTCTGCTCTTCAGCCGTGGGTGCCAGATTGGCTCGCCTGCGGAGCACGTCCACCAACTCGGGATAGCGTTTCAACTTCACATGCTTTTCGGTGAGCTTCAGCAGCGCTTCACCATCCTCTGGAACGAGTCGCAACACCGCGTTGTAGGTCTGCACCTCCATGACGTCGTTCTGTAGGTAAGTCCGATAGACGTGGGCCATCGTTCGCAGGTCGCGCAGATGCTCCTCCGTGCTCGAGGCGTTCTTAACACGCTTTTTGAGCATGTCGATGAGAAGCGTCCACTTGCCCTCGAGCCGATATAGGCCTTTGAGAAGCGCAGTAGTTGCGGGCGACAGAGTTGCCGAGCGGGACAGCTTCCTGAGGCTCGTCACAGCTTTCTCGACCTTCCCTAAACCCAGCGCGATTTCTGCCCCACGCAGGGTGGCGAGGTGATCAGCCTCTTTGCGGCCGTGTTCCGCGTACAGTCCTTTGAGGGCTTCGTGGACTTTGCGCCAATTGCCTGCCTTTGCCAGGTCGGTCCAGTCGGCTGGATCGGCGGCGTCGCCACCGAGTTTTTGGGCCCGCTCCAAGTCCTTGAGGCAGTAGAAAGCAACCTCGAATGCCGCTCGCCGAATACCTGCTTCGTCACTGACCTCCATGCGCTCTTCTAACGCCTCGAGCACGCCCTCCCAGGCCTGTTCGTCCCACAGAAACGGTGCCCGAAGTGCGCTGATCCAACGGACTGCGGCACTATCGGCGGCCAACACAGCGGCAAATGCGTCTTGCACCAAACCGGTATCGCGCGGTGCTTCGAGGACCAGAATCGCGTTGAGGTACGCCTCGGCCCGATTCTCGCCTTCGTTCTCCTCGGCGACCTCAACCCAGTCCTCGAAGGTCCGGTCGCTTCTTGGCTCCCAATCGAAATCGTCTTGGATCGCTTCTTCTTCTTCGCTCGCCTCTGCGGCCTCCGCCTCGTCTTCGCTTGCGTCTGCGGCTTCAGCTTCTTCTTCGCTCGCCTCTGCGGCCTCCGCCTCGTCTTCGCTTGCGTCTGCGGCTTCAGCTTCTTCTTCGCTCGCCTCTGCGGCCTCCGCCTCGTCTTCGCTTGCGTCTGCGGC
>CAZDBH010000063.1:0-10486 GCA_964503485.1 uncultured Bradymonadales bacterium
TAAAAGCTAACGGCTGGAGTCCGGGGCGTTATACGCGACGGGCTCCTAGCCCACCCGTGCTTTCGCCCACCGAAGGGCTTGGCGATTCGAGAGCGGATTGCCGCATCAATGCCACTCAATCGAGACGGCTTCCCTCTTTACCTACCAGCGTAAACCCGAAACCGAACTTGACCTTCGTTCCGGATGTGGCGTAAACTGCTGCTGCGTTACGCACCCCATTGATCCAACCACGGGCAAGGAGTCGAAAATGAAGCGGAGACAATTCCTTTATCTGTCTGGCGTGGGTGGCGCTGGCCTAGTGGTTATGGGGTCGCGTGTATCCGAAGCCGGTGAAGCTTCGATCGTCGGTACCGATGGCGTCCTACTCGGACCCGCCGAAGACTTTGGCATCAAGCCTGAGACAGTGTCTAGTACCCGAGTTGTTCTACCCGCAGGGTCATCCATTTCCCTTTCGGGCGACGGTACTGAGGACCTGCGATACACCGCCTATCTCGAGGGCGCCTCGTCTCTCGATGTTGTTGGCGGTTCGGCCCGATTGACCGTGCCAACGACCAAGTCGCTCAACAACTTCAAGAATCAGGTCAATGACCTGGTATTCGAAGTGCCGACCGCCGGAGCGCAACTTCATAACTCCGAAATGATTGTCTATACCGACGATCAAGCTGAACGACTTCAGCGTCCGTCTGCCGAGAACACGTTCATGTTCGTTGCTACCAACGATGAGCGCTGGCATGTCATCCACATTGCCGAAGCCACAACCGAGCAGGTCACTCTCGACGTGCTCGCGACCACACTGCCTTCCGCACAGCCAGCCGCCCTCAGCTAGGGCAACTCTCCAAAATAGAGTGTCAACTGCCGTCCTGTTCTGCCAGTGCTTTGGTTTGTCCGGGCACTGATCAGGGATCGTGGTCAGGCAGGGAACAGTGGTCAGGGAACTGTGATCAGGGATCAGTGGTGAACAGTGGTGGGTGAAGGGGCCCGCGATGGGCCTCGCTCATCCCTCGCTATGGCTTGGCACAGGCGTGCAGCCACTCCACTTGAGGCTTCTCTTCGACCCAGTTGCGGAACATCGCTTCAGCCTCGGGATCATCTCTCAGTTTCCTGAACAACCAATCCTGAACGTCCATGTGATGTCGGCAGTAGGCACTCGCCAACTGCATGCCATGAATTGAACCACTGGTCCGTACATTGTGGACGGGGCAGATTCCGCAGTAGGGCTTGTAGGCGCAGTCAGCGCACCCGGGAACGCTCTCGAGCGTCGAAGCGACGATCGTTGCGCGTGTGGCTTCGTGCTCGACGTACGAGGACCACTTTTCGTTGGCCGTACCGACCATGAAGCGGTCGTCTCCCATTCCCGCCAACATTCGACCTTCGTCGCAGGTGAATACGCGCCCGTCGTAGTCGTAGGCGATTTGACCGACCGTCGCACCGCATGGGCTCCGCAGGTCGAGGTAGTTTGGATCGGACGGAGTCAACATCTTCTTGAGGTGCAAACTCGCGGTCGTCTCAGCGAACTCGACGCCCTTCTTGTTCAACTCGACGATGTACTCGAGGGTCGTGAAGTAGAAATCCCGAAACTCTTCGTAGGTGTAACTGAGTTTGTGTGCGTTGTGCACAGCGTACCCAATCGGGTCCAGCCCTCGAAGATGGATGTTGTGGAGACCAAGGTCGACGTATTGATCGATGATCTCCTTCTCGTGACCGAACGAGTTTCTGGTACTGGTAAAGATGCAACCCACGTTGTAAACACCCGGGTCCCAGCCTTCCTTTGCGAACGCCGCCTTCAGTTTCGCGATCTTGTCTAAGACGATCTTCTGTGCAGACACGTCCTTCTTATAGGGGCGATTCGCGTCGTGAACGACGGCCGGGCCGTCGAGGCTGGTGCAAATCTGAATTCGTCGCTTGACGATCTCGTCGATCATCTCATCGGTGAGATTCACGAGATTGCTGACAATCGAATAGAGAATCTGCTTGCCAGCGGTCTTGTTCTTCTCTTCGGCCCGATCGATGACTCGCAGAATCTTCGGCCACGCCAACAAGGTCTCGCCGCCTTGAAACTCGATTGTGATCGACGGTGATGGCGACTCGAAAATTCGGTCGACGACATCGTCACATACCGAATCCTCCATATCGAATTCGGTCTTCTTGGGACCGACGATCGATGAATGGCAATACGGGCACTGGTGATCGCAGCGAAGCGTGATCACGATGATGTGCAGCGACGTCCCCTTGAACACAAAGTGGTTCTTTTGACGAAACCGCTCGACTGAGGCGTCCACGCTGTCTCGATAGAACAGCTTTTCTCTTAGCTCGTCATACTTTGGTGAATCACTGTCGAGGCCCCCCGTCGTGAGCTGTTGAAACTCATCGAGGGTGAGGAAGGCGTAATGGCCTGAGTCGTTGGTTATTAGAATGGTGTCGTCGAGTCGTCTAAACCGAAAGTAGTTCAGGTCCTTTAGATCGAACTCAGTTGATGCTGTTTGGGTACTGGGCATTGTTGCTCACGAGTTAACCAGGACGAAGTTCTGAAACTCACCCCACACGGGGCGCACGATCTCGTCATCGATCTCGGCTTCGACGACGATTGTCTCGTTCTCTTCCCGCTGACCAAATTCGCCGAAGTCGGCGAATGCCTCGAGTGCGTCTGTCACGCTCTGGCGGGTATAGATTTTCAGGTCGAATGTTACCGTCTTGCTCGCCATTAGGCCCCCTCGTCGGGGCTGTCGGCCTCCTCAGCCTTTGCGGCTGGCTCGTCAGACTTCTTGCCGAACTTCTCCTCCCAGGGCACGGCGATGCCGAGGGGATCATCGAGAAAGTCGCCGTCGTCATCGTCGTCGAGGAAATCCAGATCGTCCGCCAGGCTGGGCTGATTCACCGCTGCAAAGAGTGCCCGTCCTACGATGAGTTCGCGCAGGCTGCGGGTGTCCTTCATCAGCTGATCTCTCAGCGATTGATTGAGGGCTTCATTGGCAAACTCGCCCGCTACGTTCTGTAGATACTCTTCATCTGCGGGTTTTCGCTTGGTCGTCAGGGTGACTGACAGATGCTGTTCATCTTCCCAGGCCAGAAAAACGTAGCAGTGTTCTACGAAGGTAAACGCAGTACGTCGAACAATTTCAATCGGAAATACGTGGGTATCGACTCGCAGACGCGCCCACCCATCGTCAACCGAGGTAACGATCAAACCGGAATCTGTCACGGTTACGTGCTCCTTTGAACGGTAGAAGTTCTCTTCTGTTGTTTACCGGGCGAAGCTTTCGCTGGTCTTTGCGCGCTTCGCGTCAGAACTGAAGCAATCGCTTCGATTGGTGCCCGGACGACGTCCTCGGGCAGGTCCGACGTTTCGAATCGTGCACCGACCAACGATGTGCCCTTTGTCAGGCCCGGCTCCAAGATGAGGCGAAATGAATTGTCACCGCTGGACAGTTCGACCCATGACTTGTCGTATCCGACCTCTGACCGAACCTGTTTCCAACCGGAGTAGTCACCACTGGCCGTGACCGCACGGACCATCTTGCCCATTGCTCTGAACGCCTTGTCTCGCCGAGTCAGTCTCCGCTTGCTGCGCCACTTGCGTTGGGTTTTCACGGCGACCATTTCCGAGCAGACGCCTTGCGCCCACTCGGCGAGCTCGGCGATAGGTGCATCCTCTCCACCCGGCATCATCATCACCCGGAGGTCGAACCGGTCCGACTCCACGATGGGTTCCCAGGGTTCGAGATCCGGAGAGCGGCGTCCGGGAGGCGAAAACCCCAGGAAGACCGAACCCAGTGGGTGGTCACAACGAACGTCGAGGCGACCGTCCCGGTTGTTGCCCTGAGGCGGCCCCAGAACCCACTCACCCGATCCATCGGCTTCTAGGATCGGATCGATCCACTGCCGGGCCAGCAGCGTGAATAGGCGGTCCTTGCCCGCATCTAGGGCTTCGGCCTCGGCGCGCGTCACAGCGCGCAGTTCCTCGTCTCCGTAAAGCTCGATGTACTTCTCGGGGATCCCTGCACAGAGCGGCCGAAAAACGCAGGCCTCGCAGCCCGGCGGGTGAACTCGATCGGACTTCTGAAAAGCGTATTTGTCTATCTCGAACTGATCGCGAGACCCGTCTTCGTCTCGATTGAATGTGTTGGTTGCGGTTGCCTCACCCCCATGGCTCATCAAATAGGCCCATTGAGGCGCCAGACAATACGGGAAATTGGTGAGGTTCACTTCGCAGTTCGGTGAGTCGCTCTCGAAGCCGGTCAACATCTCATCAATGAAGGGAGCCATGTCCGAGTACCTCGGAATAATCCCTGCGAGATAGTCGTCCGTTCGATCGCCGGTGCCGCTCGGACGCACCGTGTCGATGCACATCTGAGAGACCTTCAGCCGGTGGGTGAGCGAGGGCAAATCGGGCAACGACCGATAGCTCTCTTGGTTGACGCACATGTTGCCCGTGATGCGCTGGCCCGGGAATCGCGACACATTCGTGATACCGGCTACGATTCGTTCGAACGCACCTTTTCGAGTCGTTACTTGATCGTGGGCGGCCTCGTTCCCACCTTGGATGGAGAACCGCCAGGTGAAGTCACCCAGAGAAAGCACCTGACGAACCCACTTTGGATTCCGAGCCTTCACTCCGTTCGTAAAAATCACGATCTCGGAAAAGCCAAGGTCGACCGAGTGACGCAGCGCGGGCAAAAACGTCTTGTAGAGCGTCGGTTCGCCCCCGAGAAAGGTCACCTTCCGGAACCCTCTCTCGTAGGCGTCGTCTAGCGCGGAAAGCACGTCCTCGAGAGGAAGGATCGTTCCTTGTCGTAGCTCCGTGAATTGCCCGCTCGAACAGAAATTGCACCGGTTGTTGCAAACACTCCCCAGCTGGAACTCGAACTCGGGTTCCATGCCACTTTGAGGATCACGATTCCGGCGACTCAATTTCTCCCCACCTGTTTGTATTCGTTGCTTACGTGTTGCTCTCGTGCTGGCGATGCGCACTTGCACAGCGAAGTCTAACAGAAGGTCCGGTTTACGTCACCTAGTAGTAACGTGCTCCCAGCACCGCGACTGGGGAGCCGCGGGAAGCCCGCTCGACGTTGTTCGTTATTGATCTTGACCGTCTTTCACTTGACGCTGGCCTTACAACGCCCTAAAACTTTGTGTAGCAGATTATCACGTGCGTCACCTACAATCCGGGATCCGAGTAAGATCGTGTCGAGAAAGAAAGACAAAGGTAGGCTCAAGCTTCCCGTTTCGCGCGCTCGTTTGTCCAAGCAGTTAACCGAGGACGAACGGAACCTAGATGCGAGGCAAGGTGCGAGTTTTGCAGGTGTCGTAATCGTGGCAAAGGCCAGCGATTCGAGCCAAACCGTCAACCCCGATCAAGTTGTTGAACTGCCAAACACCGCGATCGTAATCGACGGGTCTTCCGTTCCTCTCGAGGGACCCTTGCTGGCACAACATGCCTCGCACGGATCTCATGGGTCGCACGGATCACACGGGTCACACGGATCCCACGGGTCTCATGGATCCCACGGATCACATGGATCCCACGGATCACATGGATCACACGGGGCGCATGGATCACACGGGTCGCATGGATCACACGGATCGCACGGGTCACACGGATCGTGGTAATTCCCGATTGGGATCAGCCGGTTGGGATCAGATGGTTGGGTAAGTAAAAGTGGCAAACGATAAAGCAAAGAAGAGCAGACCCAAACTGCCCAAGGTTCGGGCAGGGCTGAACCGCCAGCTCAGCCGTGAAGAGCAAAACTTAGACGCTCGACAGGGAGCTAGTTTTGCCGGCGTAGTTGTCATGGCGTCAGGTGATGCAGCAAGCCCCGGCGAGTTCGTCGAACTGCCAGATACCACGATTTCAGAAAGCGCTATCGGCGATGTCCGAGTCGCCCAGGGTACTCACGGATCGCACGCCTCGCACGGATCTCACGGATCTCATGGGTCACACGGTTCTCATGGTTCACACGGTTCACACGGATCCCACGGTTCACACGGCTCACACGGCTCACACGGCTCACACGGGTCCCATGGGTCGCACGGCTCTCATGGTTCACACGGGTCTCATGGATCGCACGGTTCGCACGGTTCCTGGTAACTTCCCCCTATCAAAATAGCCTGAATCACCCAACGCGATGGCTTCGTACTCGTACACGAGTGTGAGCTATCCA
This sequence comes from uncultured Bradymonadales bacterium, assembly GCA_964503485.1. GTDB lineage: Bacteria > Myxococcota_A > Bradymonadia > JAFGEP01 > JAFGEP01 > CAZDBH01. The sequence goes on from CAZDBH010000063.1 coordinate 6,159, forward strand.
GTCGGTTGAGCCTTCGGCTGCGGCGCTTCGGGATGGGTACCGCTCAGTTCATTCGACCAATTCGAAAACGCTTGCTCCCACATCGCAATCATCGCGGTGCGCTTGTCGAGCGTCCACGACGGATCCGAGCCGAAGTCGTCGACGATTCGCCGAACAATCGCCATCGGGTCTTGGAATACTGGATACAACTCCGCCGGGTTGTAGGCATCCCCGCGATCATAGAGACCGCCGCAGATGGGGCGCAGCATACAGTGATCGCAGGCCTCGTCGTACAGGTGCTCCCAGTCCGTCTGCCGAACGAAGCCCTTCTGGTCGAGGAAGTGAACGATTCGCTCCTCGTCTTTTACGATCTTGCGAGTCTCAGTCGAGCAGTGAGCGTGCTCGGTCATGAAACACAGCGGCACCCGCTCGACCCGGAAGGTCCGACCGGTCTCGGTGAGATAGTCCATTGCCTCCAGTAGGCTGTGCTCGAAATCGCATAACCTGGGCGTGAAATGCTTGTTGGTTTCTGCCCGACCCAATGACGGATCCAAGTTGTTCCACACAAAGTGTCGAATAAATGGATACCGCTCGCACAAGAACCGAACGTTCTCGTCGAGGTGGTCGGTGTTGAATCGGTTGATCACCCCGTTGATGTTCACTGTGATTCGGTCGGCGTGGTCCGCGAGGTTGTCAAGTGCCTGGAGTGTTCGCTCCAGGACGTTGGGGATTCCCCTCAGATGACTCTCTACCTCCGGGCGAACGCTGTAGACCGAGACATGGACATGTTCGAGACCGGCTTCGACGACCTCGCGACAGAAATCGGGCTCAGCCAGTCGCCAGCCATTCGTGATCATCCTGACGTGCAAACCCCGTTCGGTCCCGTAGCGGATCGCGTCGGGAAGGGTCTTGCTCAGGGTCGGCTCCCCACCGGTCAGAATGATCCCAAAGTAGTCACGCTCGACGAAATCGTCGATCTTGGCTTTGATTTCATCCAGATTCGTCTGGTAGCCAGACTTCGGGTTCGAACAGAACCCGCAGTAGTGGTTGCAATGCCTGACCAGCTGAATGTATCCGATGTTCGCCATGCTCCCCCGAAGAGGGATACAGTATTGCGTGCGATCGACTAATCCGCAAGCGCTGGTGGTTGGACGGCAGCTTCCGCAAAGATCTCGGCGGCCTCCTTCTGTTTCAACCCGCCGATTCGGCTCAAAAGCAGAGCCAACAGAAAGAGTGCGAGGTTCAGTGGACCTCGGGTCCCAGCGGCAGCAGCGCAACCCGGGTCATCCTCCTCGCGACTGGCGCTGCTCGAGCCACTCTGGTCATCCTCCTCGGCGTCATCCTCGTCGGCACTCAGAGCCGAGTCGTCGTTCGAGCTGGAGTCTTCTGTCGTGCTGTCGCCTGACAATGACACCCCGTCGTCCGAGGAGGTGTTTCTGTCCTCTCCCTCACGGGTATCTTGTTCCCCCGGATCGGCAGCGGCCTCATCCGGGCCGAAGTCCTCGTCAGGAGGCTCGTCGGTCCCGTCGGCCGCCTGCTCAGCACCGTCGGAGTCGGCCCCATTGTCTGCCGACTCGACCACGTCAGGTGACTCGACCGCGTCTGCGGGATCTGGGTCAGCCACCGAGACCTCGTCGCAGAACAGCACCGTGTCATCAATTTCACTGGCTTCGATTCGTCCGTTTCCTGCTATCCCTTCGTCGCCGCCCCCATCATCTGTGCCGATATCTACGCTGATTCCACCGCCTGGACAGCCCTCACCAACAGGCTCTTGCTTGGACTGGGTCAAGACATCGGCGGACTCGCCATCGATTGCGATACAACGCTCCGCCGAATGGCTGACCTCTTCGAGTTGGAGAGTCAGGTCTGCGGATCTGTCCACTCCTGCCTGTATTCGCAAGAACGTTCCGTCGCAGTCGTCGGATGGGGTGGCATCGACTGCCACTAGGGTGGACGTGGATACTCCGCCGACAGTTCCGTCGTCGCTATCACCCGAGCTGGATACGTCGATGGTGGGTGGAGGATCCTGATGTATCAGCGGCGACTCCATAGCGAGCTCGCCACCTGGTCCAGCCGAGCTACAGGCCGCCATCAGTGACGGCTCCCTGCCCCCTCCAGCTGAGAACTGAATGGTCTTTGTGAAATCGAGCAACAGGTCGCCTGCCCCGTCGTCTGAACAGCTCGATATCGTGGAGCCATTGTCGACGGTCAGTTCATGACCTTCTAGCTCGACGCGTGCGCCGACCCCGACAGTGGCGCCCGAATCGAACGTCGTTCCCGCGACATCGATTGTGTGGGCCGAAACCAAGATCTCTCCCGCCCCCTCAGCAACGGTGGTGCCGACCTGTGTCGATACCGTGGTAGCGGTGAGTCCGATGACATTACCAACAAGCATCTCGATACCGCCTTCACCGCCGACCGGGGACGAATTGGTGACCTGTGCTCGGTCCAAGTACAGCGAATCGGCCGCCTGCAGTTGTATGTGCCCTGCTGTTCCCTCGAGCGATGAGCTTCGTATCAAGGCCCTCTTGAACGACAAATCGAGACCTTCGATTCGAACGTCGGAAGCGTTGCCCTCCTGAGCAGAGCTATACACGTGAGTCCTGTCGAAGACGGCCGATTCCTCGACTTCGATCCTTACGCTCCCCGCTGTGCCCTCCTCGGCAAGGGCGGCAAAAGAGCCTCCTGTGCCGTCAATCTCCTCGGTGTGCACGACAAGGTCGGCACCATCGGCGGTATCTGAAAACGTATCCGAACTGACATTACCCCCGATCAACGTGATGATGTCGTGCTCCATCGTGACGGATCCGGGTCCCAGAGCACCGGTCGACACCATGGCGAACGGCTCCGCGAACACAACCAGACTCGGCGTCTCGACTCGAACGGGGCCGCCGCGACCGGCGTTTCCGTGTGAGAGCAGCGACGTGCTGATGCCAGCGCCCGTGAAATCAAAGGCAGGGTCAGAGTCCTCGACGCGTATGCCCACCTCGAAATCGAGTGTGACCGACGGCGCAATTGACGCTCCGCTCCTCGCGTCGAAGTCGGGACCATCGCGCAGCAGCAAATTGTCTCCTGATAAACTAATCGAGCCCCCCGGTCCGCTGGCGTCCAACGATGTAGCAAGCGTCGTTACGAATAGCTGCTGGGGAGCTTCGATCCTGATTCCTCCAGCATCTACGGCCGCCGCGGTGGACGCCACGTGGAGTTCACTCTCCAACATATTGAACTCGGTGCTCGCGGTGATTCGAATGCCACCCAGCGCACTGGAGCCTTCGCTCCGAATTTCCGCTGCCGAGACCGTGATTTCTGCTCCTGAAACATCGATTCGGTGTGAGAATTCTCCGCTTGTCGTGATCGAAGCACCGGTTATACCGATCACATTGCCCGCTAGCTGCAGGATCCCTGACGGTGATGGACCAGATTGGCTCAGGGTGCTGTCGCTGACTCGCACGCTGTCTCCCGTGATTGTCGCGTCTCCGCTAGTGATCGAGATTGCCGAGTCCTCACTGATGACAATGCCGGAACCGTCGCCGGTCAGCTCGACCACTCCCCCGACGAATGAAATCTGGTCGTCAGCCGCTGCGCCGGCTAGGAAGAGCCTGCCCGAGGCGACCTCCAGCTCGCAATCTCGGATGTTCACGCCACCGCCAAACAGAGCGAGGTCACTAGCCGAGAGGTCCTGCTCAATTCCGTTGAGCGACACCGCGGCAACTGGGTCGGTGAACCGAAAGCCGACTGGGTGACCGCTGGGATCGTCCACCTCGGTCGCACTCGTGGGGAACACATCGCCATCCGACATCTCCAATTCGGCCGCTGTGGTGAGAACCAGACCGGTGGTCCCGTTGATCTGACCGCTGCCACTGAGTTCGATACCCGCCGGATTGATCATCACCAGCCGGACACCTCTGTCTGTCGCGAGAACGCCCTGGATCTGTGTCGTCACGCCGCCGGACACTCTAACGAGAACCTCAGACGCGTCGCCGTGCGCGTTCAGAACGACGGATTGATCAGACGAAATCTCGAGGCGCTCGAAGCTGAAGTAGGAGGTATCGCCGACGAGCACACCCAGCTCTGCAGCGATCTCTACGGAGGTACCCGTGAGTTCTTCGATAGCACCTGTGGAACCGTCGGTCGTAATGGAAGCCAGCGCGGGTGAACTTCCTACGAGCAGCCCTAGGCACAGAACGATCTTGAAGTTGCGAAATTGCAGACAGAGCTCCAGCTGTTTTTGCCCCCGGTCTGCATATCGGCTTTTTGTGCACCGCTTTCAAGAAAAGGTAGGCGCAGCGCTGGTTGGCAAGCCGGACGTCGACCTCCGGAACATCACACCGCCGGTAATCCGGTAGGGT
>CAZDBH010000063.1:10496-24727 GCA_964503485.1 uncultured Bradymonadales bacterium
GTTGCATGGATGCTGCGCGACAGTATACTGACCTCAGGCAAAGTCGGATGTTCCCTAGTGTCAACAGATCCTAAATCGACCTATACAGTAGAGCAGAAGCGGCATTGGGTTCGCATTGCAGACGCTTGTAATCAGCGCTGCCTGTTCTGTCTCGACTCCGACAATCACATCGGTGTCTTGCATACCGACGAACACGTGGAGGCCGACTTCGCTCTCGGCAGAAAGCGTGGCTGTGAGCGCCTCATCATCAGCGGTGGCGAGGCCTCGATTCACCCGAGGTTTCACTATTTCATCCGCCGCGGAATCGAGATGGGCTACGAAAAGGTCCAGACCGTAACCAACGGTCGGATGTGGGCCTATCCGATCTTCGTGAAGAAGGCCGTGAAGGCTGGGCTCTCTGAAGTCACCTTCTCGATGCACGGCCACAACGCCAAACTGCACGACCGACTAGTCGGTGTTCCAGGCGCCTTCAATCAAGCTGTCAAAGGTCTGAAGCATTGTCTTTCGATCCCCGGGCTCATCGTGAGTGTGGATATCGTCCTGATGGAACCCAATATTCGGGTTTTACCGGAGATCATTCGCTTCTATTCCGATATGGGTGTCGGCGAATACGACTTGCTTGCCATGATCCCGTTCGGCCGAGGAGCACCCAACCCGTTGCCCGAATCAGTCGGCATGACACGTCCTGTCGATGCGAAAATGGCGATGCGGCTGCTACTCAGTGATGGCCAGATAGCCAAGGTAATGCCTCAGGTCGTGCAACTCCAGCGCGAGCGCGGTCTCACCATCTGGACGAATCGAGTCAAACCGCAGGAATTGGAGGGGTGCGAGTATCTCCTTCAACGACCGAAGAAACTGACCGATGAGGTCTATGGGGCCAAGAAGGAGTTTCAAGGTGCGTTGGCTGAACCTCAGGGCTGGTTGCCGTGTGACGACAGATGTCAGTGGTGCTTCCTCGACCAGATGTGCCAAGGATTCAAAGGGCATCGCGATGAGCACTATGCCAACGATATCACCCACGGATGGTGGCGAGCCGAGTGGGGTGACATACCTACTTATGTACCGTTCGAGCAGCTGACCCTCGAGGGCGGCACGCTCGACGAACTCGTAGCCGCTTGCACCAAAGCCGGGATCGACTCAGAGCAGGACATGGATTTGGTTGTCGAGGTCATGGCCAGCGTTGACGCTGTAACCGCTGTCGCCGACACCTTTCCGCAGGCTCGCATCGTCACCGCCAAACCAGTGGTTGCCGAACTCGTGAGCAATCTTGGTCTGACACCCCTGGCTGTGCAGCTGACAGAAACAACCCTTGATTGGTTTGTACAGAGTCCTCGACCCGGCACCGTCTTTGTGCCCAAGCCGAAGTACAGCAAGGTGAAGTTCTCTGAAGCGCTGCCTCTGCTGGCTCAGCACGGAGCTATTTTCCAGGGTTTCCCTCCGTGCCTGCCACCCGAAGGCGCAATGAGCACCGAGGACCGGCCCGGCCCCTATCCACTGGGAGTTGACCAGTTCGAGGACACCATTCACGGCACTTCGGGCTGGAACCTCGAGCGCTTCGTTCAGGCTCACCTCCGGTCACACTACGTCGTCCATTCGCTCCGCTGCGGGGACTGCAGCAAGCGGGCGACCTGCCCGGGCCTGCACGTCGACTACGTAAGAGATGGCTTCGGTCTGAGCGAGTTGGATCCGACTCGGTTTCCCAAACCGAAGGCCACAGCTCCAGTTCAGCAGCCTGTCACCTGATTCTTGTCTAGTTCCACCGTGATTTCAGTGCCTGCAATTGCTATGTCGCAAGATTGCGGACCTGGTGAACTCGAGCCTCAAACGCCCTCTTCATTGAGATGATCGCTTCGCGATCCAGTCCCGGAACATCCATGATGGGACGTTTGCCGATCTGGCTGGGCATCGACGGAATGGCGCCCGGGTCCGCTGTGATCATTCCGCCCTCAACGGCTTCACGGTAGAGGCGAGTCCCTGAGAAAGGCGTGGCGAACTGCACCAGCGGGGTCGCTCGGTACTTGTCGAATAGCTCCCAGGCTAGGCTCAACGTCGTCGCCACCGTCTCGGTCGTCTCACCCGGCAGACCGATCATCCAGTGGATCGAGAGGGGCAAACCAGCCTCGAAACACTGGGCGGCAACCCGCCGGATATTGGCGAGATCGAGTCTCTTGCCCACGATCTTATGAACGACCTCGGGGTCACCGGACTCTGCTGAGATCGACAACTCCCGAAGCAGGGGTTGCAGACGCGTTATGTCCTCGCCATCTAGAAAATCGGCGCGCATCCCGTTGGGGACATCGATGGTCAAGTTGTGCGCTTCGAGAAGCGATATGATCGCTTTGAAGCGCTGTGGGTTGCCGTTGATGGTAGCGTCGAGAATGTTGAGGTGTCTGATGCCCCGCCTGGCCAGTTCGGCGAGCTGCCCGTCGATCCGATCGGTACTTCGTGTGCGGAAACCGCCGACCTTCGCCCCTGACCGCCACGCTGCTTCGGGAAAACAGAAGTTGCAGCGAAACGGACAGCCGCGGCTAGTTAGGAACGGCACAGATGGCTTATCGGTCGAAAAGAACCAGTTCCTGTTCCGACTGCTCGAAAGGAGGCCAGACTGATAGTCGTCCAGCGAGATCAAATCCCAGGCGGGATCGGGCAGTTCATCGAGTTCGGTGGCATAACCCGCCAGCGTCTGCGGGAGCGGTTGGCCGTCGCGCCACAGCGACACCAGGTCGGCTATCGCGGCGTCCGATTCGTAGGTGAGCAGGGTGTCGAAGGCCGGTAGGCCCGCGCGCCTGTGCTCGTCGGGCAAATCCAGCCGGTGCATCCCCCCAGGACTCTGATCGGCCAAGGCGATCACAGGTCGCGGGCTTCTGCTGTTGAGCTCGTCTAAGACCTGCCGTAGGACCTCGATGCTGGCGTCGGTGTACTGAAAGACGCTTTGCGCCACGACCGCGATGTCGGCGCTTTCCCCGCGCAGAACTTCCAAGTAGTGACCAAGCTCGATTCCCCAACGCCAACCACTGTGCGTCCGAACAAACTCGGCACCGGGGAGGCAACCGGCATCTATGACTACTACCTCGCACCCGCTCGCCCTCAGCGCCGCCGCTGTCATGGCGGTTGCGTAGGTGATCAATGGCGGATAATCGATGAAATCTTCGTCCAGGCAGATCGGCGGCTGCAGCAGTAGAGCCCGTATTCGCGAGGGTGCTCTGCCCATGAGTCAGCCCTGAACCGCTGGGCTCGGACCGACCGCCTGCGCTGGCACAGGTGGTTTCTCGAACTCCAGGTACCACTCGTTCACACCGCCATCCTCTACGGCCTGCTCGGCGATCAAGCGAAGCCCGAGCGCCTCGAGTTCGGGACGCACCCAGCTCGAGTAGTCGTTCCGGTAGTGTTCTGAGGGGTGCTCGCTCTCAACGGCCCTCGTCGCATCGATGAGGCTCGCCTCTCTCACGATGGCAAAAGGCACGTTGTCGACCACTATCAAGCGACCACCCGGTCTGAGTGACTCGACAATCTTCGCGTAGGCACGTACCAGATTTCGAAAGTGGTTGTGGCTATACAGGACCAGGACGGTATCAAACGTTCGATCGGCCCGATTCCAGTCCTCAATCGTGGTGCATTCTAAGGTCCAACTGGCGTGGGCAGCTTGTGCCCGATCGACTAACTCCTTGTCTGGCTCCAGTCCTGTGTAACTCAGATTCGGAAGGCTCTCGAGAACGGTGTCGAAGCGACCTGAGCCTCGACCGATGTCCAACACGCTCCCTTTTAGATCTGAGAGACGGGACTTTATCCAGGCCACGCGCTCCCCTAGCCGGTCCTCCTCCAGTGCCTCAAAAACGCCGGGGCAACTGAGCCCACGTTCGCAGGTACTGCATGCTGACGAAGGCCTCAAGAGCCGGAACTCACTGCTGAAGTCATCGACGAAAACCTGCTCACCGACTTGGACGTACAACTGTCCGTCTTCGTGGATCGTTCGCCGAATCTCGAGCAGTGAAAAGTCCGCGGTATCTGTGATTGCGGGCCTCAGGGTCGAACCGGTCTTGAGCACGACGCTGCGCAATGGGTGCAGGTCATTCCGCAGCGCGTCTGGCATGGGGCAGAGGCCCTGCAACGCTTCGATTGGCTCGCCCAACCGGTAATCGAACGAGTTGGCGACCGGCCGCAAGACCGGCCTCAGCGGGGGCTTCGCTTGTTGCGCCAAATAGGCGTCGTGGACCCCCGCACAAACAGAGACCTCGGAACACGCTCGGCAAGCTGCCATATGGCGGGCACTGCCCTGGTCCGTCGGGTACCAGGAGTCCTCCCAGGCCTCTTGCATGGCGACGATGTCGCACTCTAAGAGTTCGACTGCTGGCGTCCCGCGTGGGTGCAGGCAACCTGGAAAGCCGTCGAAATGTAGATTGGGCTGTGAGGTATGCCGCGCCTCGAAGTCTCGAATGTAACGAGTGACTTCGAGCAGGTCGGGCAGCTGGTCGAGGTCCTCACGAGCTCGCCCTTTGGGAAAGACCAGAGAAATCCTGATTTTCTCGATGGGCAGGCCACCTAGAAGTTCGAGGTAGTTGTCTAGATCTCGAAAATTCTCTTCGCAGACCACGTAGTTGACGTTTACGCACACGCCGTGCCGGAGCAGGCTATCTATGCCCTCCGTGGTGTTTTTCCACGCGCCATCCACGCCGACCATGTGGTCGTGAACCTCGGGTGTCCCCCCGTGCAATGAGACGTGGACTTCGCGCAGGCCAGCGTCATATGTGGACCGGGTGTACTTGTCATAGGCAAACATCCGCCCGTTGGTGATCAAGCCTGATTCCATACCGAGCTTGGATGTCTGCCGCATCAGCGGCTTGAGGTCTTTGCGAATCGTTGGCTCACCGCCACTGAAGAGGATTCCGGTGAATCGGCCGGCTGCGGCCTGTTCGACTCGAATCTTCGCCAGAGCGGTATCAATCTGAACGTCTTGTTCGACGGCGTGGCAAAAGGTGCAGCGTTGGTTGCAGTACTGGCCCGTATTCAGCTTCAGCAGAAGCCATTTCCTGACACTTGGTCTGAGAGGACTCGACAACCTCTTAACCCCCACGCACTCGGTTCAACTGGGTAATCGCTGTTGGCCGCGGAAGTATATCACAACCAGCCGAGGACCTCTTGGGCGGCTAGCTAAACGCCACAAACTCGCTCTCACCGTAGTAGGCCAGATAGTCGCCTGACGGTCCTGGACAGGCCGATCGCTTCGTGCACTTGTCGCATTCTTCGGGGAACGTTGGCTCCGCGCGCTCCCATGCCTTGTCGGGAAGGCCCAACCATCGGGTCTGTGCCGCCGTTCCACCCCGACTCTGACGTCCGATAACGCACAGGGGAAAGCCGTGAACTACCATACGGAGTCCCATTCGAGTTGCGGCATCCCAGGCATTGTCCAGATAGCGCCTCACGACCTGATATCGCGGCAAGAGTGAAGGGAGACGGTCGCCGACCAGAACAGCACCCTCCGGTGCCGGAAAACGGATATGAAGCGCTTCTACTCCCAGTCGCCTCGCGATCTCCACAATTCTGACCAGCTCGCGGTAGTTCGAGCGCAGCACCACGGTATGGATGTGGACTACCGCTCCTTGTTTCCGTGAGTTCCTGATTCCGGTGATCGTCTGTTTGTACGAGCCGGGAACCTGGGTGGCCCACTCATGCGACTGTGACGAAGCACCGTGGAGTGAAACATCGAAATGATTGACTCCCGCCTCGACGAACGACTTGGTCACATGGGAATAGGCGAGTATGCGACCGTTCGAGAACAGACTGACATCCTTGATATCTCGCGAGCGCGCTGCTCTGACCGCGGCCGTGACCGCGTCCATCTGAAGAGCCGCCTCGCCGCCGCAAAAGGTCAGTCGGGTGACCCCTTCGGCCGATGCCTGTGCAACCAGCTCGATCAAATCCGGCGTAGCGCTCGTTCGCTGCCTTGCTTCTGCTTGGTCGCAGAATCTGCATGCGTTGTTGCAAGCAAAACCCGTGAAAAGCCGTGCCCGATGATCTTTGTCGCTCATTTGGAATCCGCGCCGAGGAACCGCAGATGGTCCTGGTTCAGTTGATTCAATTCGGCGATCAGCGCCCCACCGGCGGGCGTGGTTATCGCGTTCTCTGTCAAGATTTCCAGCGCTTGTGAGTTCTTCTCGACGATTTGCTGGAATCGCTCTTTGAAGCCACCCCGAGTGCTTTCGGGATCGTCGCCTAAGGTCATTCGCTTGTAGAGCTCTGCAACCGGCACAAAAGCGTGGGCTGCGAGCAACACACCGTGGAGCGGGCGCGGATCCGGTCGGACCGGTGACGTGAATAACGGAGTGAACGCATTCTCCATCACCCGATCGAGGTGGAAGAGCATGTTCACTTTGTTGTGTTGATATTCGTGGATCACAGCCTCTGTCATCGTCATCAGGTTCGGGTGAAGCGTCATATAGATCGTGCCCACCGATTCCATGTAACTGGCGGACAGATGCTGCTCAGAGTGGGTACCCACTGGAATCACCTGCTGCAAGGTGAGATCCATCTCAGAGCGCAGCTCGGGCATATACCGGTCGATCAACTCGAACGCCGACGACAGACTGGTGTGCCAAGCTTCCGAAGACGCGTCTCCCAAGCTGAGCTGGTTCCCGTCCTTATCCGGATGGGCCTCGAAATCGCTTATTGGGTTGACGTCGACCAGAGCCAATGAGACGCCTCGACCCAACTCCAGGTAGTCCTGTTCGAGCGCTGGACGCACAGACTCGCTCCGTTCACCATCCACCTCGAAATGAATGCCTGTGTTTTGGAAGAGCGCTCCCGTGCAGCCTTCTGGGATCGAACAGGAGAGCCCTCGTGTGGGACTCCCTAGAACCGTCAGTGGAAGCGGTCCCGGCCAGTAAACGCCGTCCGCTCCGAGTTTTCCGTCGCAGGACAGTTCGAACACAAGTTGAGCAAGTAGTTGTTCCAGACATAAACCACTGCGGGAATCGCCATCGGTCAGCCCTCGAGTTCCCACCACGAGAAAAACGTGGACCTGGGGTCGACGAAAGACGGACAGGACGAGCTCGCGGCCACCGCCGCGCAGAACGCCTGCCAGGTCCCGCGCTGTTTGCTGCCGATTGTGTCCGAACATCGGCGCCTTGAGGCTGAAGAAGTCCTTCGCCATCTTTTTCACAAACCGGTGCGCGACTCGGCGAGTAGTCGCCATTCCGTCGCTCGGCAGAGTCAGTGCAAATGGGCCTTCGGCGCTCGGCATGATTGAAGTACTTACTCCTCCTCAGGGGATAATGCTCATCGTGTGACCCATTCGTCAATTGCACCATGAGTCCGGACGCCTTCAATCATGCCGTAATCAGATTCGGGAAGCTCGAAGATGCCCGGCGGGAAATACTCGTCCACCGGCGGGCATCCGGCTTCCCCAATCTGGCGGCTGACCTCCAACCACGCCTCCGATTCGCCAGCCCGGGGGCTAAACTCAAACCGGTTTGTGGGCAGCGTTCCCTCGAATTCCAATCCTGCAGTCGCCACGATTTCCCACGGGCAATTCAAATCCTGTGCGGTGCCAAACTCAATGATTCGGCGTTCCGTCATGTCCGAGTCGACCCGAAACCGATAAACTGCTGTGTACGGCTCAGCCGGACTCGCGAGGCGAGGTGGTGACAAGCTCGGAAAGGCGCGCTCCGACCAACGAAATCCGGGTGCGTTTGACTCGACGTAGTGTGAGAAGTCCCGCTGGACGCAGTCCCGCTCAGACTCGGTTCTGTAACACACCGTGACTGAAGATAGATCCAGGGCCGACTCAAACCGGTGAATCGCGGTCGACCGGCCGCCTGTTCTTGGTTGAATTACCCAGCCCGGATCAGGTTCATCTGGGATGCGCTCGGTCGCGATGTCGACCACTAGAACGGCCCGTCCGTCTCGATTCGAGCCGGATGCGGGATCCAACGCCGCCAAGGCGGTCAACAAATGGTGGGAGTTGGGCGATCGGATCGCGGTAGCGAGGGTCGGGAAGGTCGTCTCTCGATAGAGTTCCTCTGCAATCGCCTTCGTATGATCGAATGAGAGGTGCGCCGAGAGGTTGCGACCGGCGTCCAGTCGCTGCGAAAGTCCCATTCCGGCCACCCATACTCCTGCGAGTAGAGAGACCGTCACCCCGGTGACCGCTGCGGTGCGCACAAGGCGAGTCCCGTCGGTTCTGCGATATCTCGAGACCAAACGACCGACGCCATCCGCCGCTGAAACCGCGGCGAACGGCAATACCGGGAGAGTATATATGAGGAGAAACTGCCTTCCAGAGAGCAGGACGGCGATCGCGAGAACAGCGTAGATCGACGACCAGAGGCCGACAAAGAGGCGATACCCAACCACCTCAATCGGGTCGCGCCGGCGACGTCGCAGCCAGACGCCCAGTACTGCGACTGCGGCAAGAATCGCGAGTACCCCAATCCAAGTCGCGGCGACGACAAACTGCTTTGCGTTTGCGATCAACGACAGAGGCGACAGGGCAAAAGTCGGCAGCAGACACCCCATCCAGCAAGCCGCTAGTGACATGATTGGTCGGCGGCTGGTACTCCAAACCTGTACCGAGGCGGCGACCAGAAACCACCAACAGGCGGAGTGAGACTCGGCCGCCAGACCGCAGCATAAGCCGAGAGCGACCGCTTGCAGCAGATTCTGCGTTCTCAGCTGGAGTACGGCCGCATAGAGGGTGGCCGGCGCTGCGATCGCCACCGCCGTGTGATTCGAGAACTCGCCGCCGGGCATCGCGAGGCAGAAGCCCGCGGTGTAGAAAAAGCCGGCTAGTAGTGCCCTCTTTCGACCAGAACTCAATCGTGCGGAAGCGTAGACAAGGCAGATCCCGAACGCTGCCAGCAAGCTGAAAAGCGTGCCAACGGTGGCGCCGCCAAGCGCTTGTTCCGACAGGACGAAGGAGCTCAAGCGCGGCCAAGTGGTCCCCTGAAGTAGGCCCAGGAAGCTGGTCTGTGGCCCAGCCGAGCATTCGGATCCAGCCCAACAGTCGCGACCGACGAGAAGATCGCGTGCCAGGTCTGGTGTCAGAGCGATGGGAACCTGGGTTGTCAACAGCAGCCCGCCACCCGCCACCAGGAGTCCAACCCCGACGAGGAGGTCGAAGCGATTGAACAACACCTTTCGCTCGCTGTGAGCGAGGCGAGCCACACCGATAATAGCGATGAGGCTGAGCAAAACCGAGAGCCAGAAGGCCACACGTCGGTAGGGGACGAGTTGCGTTCCCGAGGCAACTCGGTTCGGGCTGTGCCCCTGGAAAGCGGGTTCACTTTCTTGTTCGTACTCTGCGAACAGAGCGGTAACCGCCTCGAGCAAACTCTCGGGCGGAACCTCGCCCGGTGCCGATTGAATCAGGTATTCCCCAGCAACGTACGAGCCAGTGCGATCCCCCAGATAGGTAACCTCAACCCCCGTATTGAGGTCGTCGCCCTGAAACCAGTAGCGGACGAACTCATTCTGCTGGTCAATCCGTTCGACGGTCCAGCCGTCTATGACATCGCCGAGCGCGATCGGGAGTTCCGGATCCGCTTCGTCCGCAGCAAACCCAGTGTTCGGCAGGATCCAGACGAGCAGCGCCAGCCACCAGTGTGCGGCGCAACGGTTGGGCCCACGGATCACTTCGCTGGCTCGGGCAGAAAATGACTGAGCTTCGCAAGCGGGCGGGGAGAGATAGTTTGCATACTGACGGTCGTCCTAACTGTGCCCTTTTTGGGGGCCACCATTTGAGTATCACTGAACAGTCGAGATCAGCTAGCCACTAGCGAGGAACCTAATTCGGTTGTAATTACGGCCCCCGATGGAATAAATAGCTGCTGCAAGGGTTGACTTAAGAATAGCGGAGGGCAGTGTGGACAAAAAAAATGTGGCCGCGCTGATTATGATAGCAGCCGTCGCCGGGTTCGTGCTCGGCCGAATCTCGATAAACCTACCCAGTATCGGTGGCGCTCCGGGCCAACCCGAGGTCGTGGACTCCGAACTGGCTGAGTATCAAGAAGACCAACCGGGTACTGCGCCTGAAGCCAGTGAACTACTCCCCGTAGGTGACGCTCCCTTCGTCGGGAAGGCCTCGGCAAAGGTCACACTTGTGATGTTCTCGGAGTTCCAATGCCCCTACAGTCGGCGCGTCGTCGGGTCGCTCATGGCCTTGATGGACGAATATGAGTCGGACGAGTTGAAGATTATGTTCTTACATTATCCACTCGGCTTTCACGACCAAGCTCAGGGGGCAGCAGAGGCGTCGCTCGCCGCCCACGCCCAAGGTAAATTCTGGGCCTTTCACGACATGCTCTTCAATAATCAGCATGCCCTCGACCGAGACTCGCTCGAGGAATACGCCGAGGAGTTGGACCTCGATATGGACGCCTTCCGAGCGGCCTTGGACGACGGCACATACACAGAGCAGGTGCGGGCAGAAATGCGCTTGGGTGCTCAGTACGGAATCAACGGCACCCCCTCCTTTCTCATCAACGGTGAACTACTGGTCGGCGCTCAACCGCAGGCGGCGTTTCAGGCGATCATCGACGACGAAATCGAAGCCGCCGATGAGCTCATCGAATCCGGCGTCGCCCTCTCGGGAGTTTTTCAGCGCCGGGTGCAAGAGAACCTGCCAGATGCCGAAGAACCGACTCCGGCCGAACGACCGGCCGAGGTTCCGTCTGGGGCACTCGAACCGCGCCCAACGGCCCCGACAGTCGGCACTTTGCCCGACCGTCGACAAGAGCGGGGTGGTCCCGTCGAGCTGGCTGTCTTCGCGGATTTCACGAGTCCTGAGTACCGTGACTTTGGGGCCACGCTCGATCGGCTGGCGGCGGAGTTCGGTGAGAACCTCGAGCTGAGTTATACCAGTGTTGTTGACGTCGAGAACCCGAACGCGACGCTGGTTGCTGCCGCTCTCAGGGAAGCTGACCATCAGGGTCGGTGGCAGTTCTTTCACGCAGGCTTACTGGCCGAGAATGGCGAGCTAACCCAGGACACGCTGATCCAGGTAGCCCAGCGCACCGGATTGGACACGGCGGCCTTTGGCGCGGCCGTCAACAGAGATGACCTGGGTGCCCTCGCTCAGAACGACCT
This sequence comes from uncultured Bradymonadales bacterium, assembly GCA_964503485.1. GTDB lineage: Bacteria > Myxococcota_A > Bradymonadia > JAFGEP01 > JAFGEP01 > CAZDBH01. The sequence goes on from CAZDBH010000063.1 coordinate 21,576, forward strand.
CGAGCGAGCACGGCAGCACGGTGTCTCAGCGACGCCGACTGTGTACCTACAAGAACAACGGTTGGTGGGTTCTGTGCCGTATAGTGATCTTCAAGAGATGATTAGCGGGGAACTTGGACCCTGATGACTTTGTACCGAACAACAGTACTGTTCCTAGCCTGTTCCCTTTTGGTTGGCTGCCCATCCCGGCCCCAGGGTCCCGAGGTTCCCAGCGACACCACTGAGACCTCCAACGAGCCACCCATCGACCCCAACACCCAGAGCGATGCGTTGCTAAGCCCCGATTCAGGCTCGGCGACGCGCCCGACGACGTCTCCGATGGACATCGTCCGACCGGACGCCTCCGTTGGCCAGGTCGATCCGGGGAGAGTGACAACCCATCCATTGGCGGAGCGCTATCGGGTCGGCGCTCGAGTTCGGAGACAGGTTCGAGTCGAGAAAAGATATCAGTTGCGTGTCGAGTCCGATCTCGTCGGTTCGGCCGAGGGCGCTTCAGAGATCAACCGCGAATATACGGTTCAGATCGACGACGCCTTTCGTGGGCAGATACGCACCGCCACCATTGAGATCGTAGCCGACCGCATCCGATTCTTGCCCGTGGGTGACCAAAGACCTCGACTCAGCGTCGACCTCGGTCCGCTCCATGCGTCTCGATTGGAATGCCAGGCCAGTGGAGAGGGGCGGTTCTCGTGCGATGGACGTGATGCGCACCTCGGCAGCGACATGTTGGGAGTACATCCGCAACTCTTGGAGTTGTTCCCCTCCGAACCTGTCGCGATTGGGGAGAGCTGGAGTCTGGATCGAGACTTAGCGAGCCGATTCCTCGGTGTTGATGGCGGGGAGATCTCCGTCAGGTTCCTGCTCGAGAAGGACGACGCCACCTTCCGGGGTGAAAGCTGCCACCGAGTGGAGTACGCCATCTCGGGCAATCAGCCGGTTAGCGTTCTCGGCAACACGTTGCAGGGCTCTCTGACCGGCGGCGGCGAGTACTACTATTGCCGCTCTCGTAGACTGGTCCTCAATCATCGCCAAGAGAGATCCCTCAGCGTTAACGGGGTGCTACGGCGCGGAAACCAGAGAATACCCGTCGAGCGCACTGAGCAATTCGTGTATGAAGAAGAGTCCTTCCTCGAGAACTCTGGCCTCGTCCTCCCCTGAGCCTCTTCGCTTAGCCCGATTATTTCAACAGCAACTACAAATACTTACACGAGGGTGAATAAGCTCGCCTTCGCCGCGTCCAACTTGCTGTCATCTGACCCGGCCGTTGCAACTGGGACTACCCGCCCGCAGATGAACTGAGGAGTTACTGGAATGTGGCAAGTGCGAGGAGAATCTCGAGATCGAATCTCGAAGAGTGTTGTTTATCTGGGCCTGGTAGTTGTCTTGGGTGCCAGTCTTTCTGCATGTCTCGTCCGACCTTCATCGGGTAATGGCCGAACCGGCTCGCCTGTAATCATCGAAGTCGACTGCTTCTACGACAGTGACTGCTATACCAACGAGTACTGTGACGTGCTGGGTTACTGCCAGTCGTTGCATGAGTGTTGGGACGACTACGACTGCCCGATTGATGCGTACTGCGCGACCGACGGGCTCTGCTACAGCGACTACCAATGCTACTACGACTACGAATGCGCTGGTGGGTACTACTGCGACCCGGCTGGTGTGTGCGCCCCTGAAGACCGCTGCTGGTATGACAGCGACTGTCCGGGCGGCACCTATTGCGGCTCAGATGGCTTCTGTTACGAAGACGCCGGCTGTTATTCGGATTACGATTGTGCCGGCGGCTTCTTCTGCGCTACCGACGGCGTCTGCTACGAGGACACCGCATGCTACTCGAACTAAGATTAAGACCCCGGTTTCTTCTGCGCAACCGACGGCGTTTGCTACCAGGACAACCTGTGTCATTCAGACTACGACTGCGCGGGAGGCTTCTTCTGTGCCAGTGATGGCGTCTGCTACGAGGACAGCGGTTGCTACTCGAACCAGGAATGCGACTACGGCTACTACTGTGCCCCCGACGGCATCTGCTACCAGGATGTGGGCTGCCGCTCGAACGCGGACTGTTCCTACGGCTTCTATTGCGGCTCTGATGGCGCCTGCTACGAGGACAATCGCTGTTACAGCAACAACGACTGCGCCTATGGCTTCTACTGCGCCAGCGACGGTGTGTGCTACGAGGACGTGGAATGCTACGCAGATCGCGACTGCCCATACAGCACGTACTGTTCACGTGACGGTGCCTGCATCGGCTACGGCGACTGCCGTGCTGACCTCGACTGCCCATACAACTCGTACTGTGGAGTCGACGGCTACTGCTACGCTTACTGAGGGATCGGGGATCACGGATCAGGCACCAACCTACTCCACCCGTAGAGAAGCTGGACCGGTTCAGGGATCAGTTCAACCAAGAGCGTCCGCACAAGGCGTTGGATATGAAGAGACCAGGCCTACTTTACCGACCTGCAGATACGGACGTAGGAACGTAAGTGTGTAAACCATGTGCCCGGTCTAAGTTGTAAAGGACCAGCCCGGTTGCACAACTCCGACCCCTGATTCCCGATCCCCGATCCCCATTTTTGGTATTTCGAAAAGCGAGCGCCCGCGAAGCAGAGCTTTACGGGCGCTAACCTGGAAGGAAAATCTATGTAGTTTCGGTCGAGTAGACGCTTCTAAACATCGACCTCGGTGTAATCATTCATGTCGATAATGACCACGCCGCGTACTGACTCTTTCTCGGCCTCTTCAGGCTCTTCGCGCTGCCAATACGGCAACTGGTTGGGGTTTGGAAGACGCAGGGCAGGTCTCTCTTCGAGGCCAGCGTTGCGCATCTTCTTGAGCTCCTCATAAATCATGAGTTCTCTAGACATTTTCCAACTCCTGTCACGACTCTTCCGGCCTGTAGGCGACTCGAAAGAATCTTGTCACTCTGTTGGACCTAAGCCCGTTCACACCCAAAACGTAGTCACGATCCGGGTGTCGTCAACCTCACGTCCTGTCATGTTGGACGTTCAGAGGTCCCTGCTTATTTCAACGGTTCGCAAAAGAAAAAAGTTGAAAAACAATCTCGAACACGCTGAATGTGACGCATGACACGTCCCCCACACGGTTAGCGTAGCAGAGGGTCCAACCTGAATCAAAAACCCGCCGCTAGG
>CAZDBH010000064.1:0-24635 GCA_964503485.1 uncultured Bradymonadales bacterium
TCGCTAAAAGCCAATGGCGGAGCCTGGAGCGCTATGCGCGACAGGCTCCTAGTTCCGACCTGCCCGAGCAGATCCGGCCTTGCAACTTCGTACCCTGGGCGTATATATAAGGTAGTGCTTGTCACTGCGAATGGATGTTTAAATGGGTAGAAGACAACGCAAGCTGTCTCTGCGAAAGACGCTCTTTATACTGCCAAACCTGTTCACGCTTGGATCGGTTTTCTGCGCCTTCAACTCGATGCTGCTCGCTTCACAGGCAACCCAGCCTTGGGACTTTTGGGCCGCAGCCTGGATGATCGGCTTCGCAGGTATCCTCGACGGCGTCGACGGTCGAGTAGCCCGGCTGACCAAGACACAGAGCGAGTTCGGTCTGCAGTTGGACAGTCTAGCCGACGCAGTTGCCTTTGGCGTCGCCCCCGCCTGGTTGTTCTACCATTGGGGTTTAGCTGAGCTGGGTCTCGGTGGGCTTTTCGTAGCGTTCGCCTACGCAGCGGCAGCGATGATCCGACTCGCCCGATTCAACGTTGTGAGCTCCGCCGACGAACACGATCCCCGGTACTTCGTCGGCTTGCCCACCCCGGGTGCTGCAGCTGTACCGGTCCTCAGCGTGGCAATCCACGCCTCCTATCTGAATAACTTCGGAGTCGACCAATCGGGGCAACCTCTGGTCGTGGCAATGATCCTGCTCTTTGCCCTCTTGATGGTCAGCAATATCAAGTTTGCCAGCTTCAAGACGATGCGAAAAAGCAAGCGGAACGCATTGATCGTCCTCGGGATTATCGGGGCGATGACCTATATCGGCACGCTGACCTCCCTCGAGATCGGCATGATTTCTGGCTTTGCGGGCTATGTTGCTTTCCATCTCGCAGCTGCCGCAGTCTCGCTCGAGAAGCGGATTCGAACCGGTCGAGCCACCCTCTCAGACGAACTCCCGCTCGGACTAATAGACGACGAGGGAGACGAGGACGAAGAAGAGCCCCTGGCTCACGTTTAGAGTCTTCTTTCATCAATAATTTCCAATCGTTGTCGTTTTCTTTCGCAACAAATGCGCGTTGTCGTCGATAACACCCCCAGAAAGCACCGGGGAAGGCAGGACGCCTCTTCACTTTACGAGAACCCGCCAGTGGGACTACCATCGGACCGGTTAGCTCCTGCTGCGCAAGGACAGACAGACATGAAGAAAGCCTTTCCAAGCCTAGTTATCTTGGCATTGCTCTGCCCTCTGGGTGTTTCGGCACAGGAGCCCGTCGGGCTCGTTCCCGCAGACTTCGGCAACTCAATCGCCGAGCCCTCGCTTGTCGAAGATGTCGCTCAGGCGCTATCGCTCCGGGGGGATGTTGCCCCATTTTCCTATCCAGACGGCGTCGAGGTCGTTGCGGGTCATTATGGCGGACTGGTTGCCATCGACAAGGCGGCATTGCAGGCAGCAGTCGACCAGGGTGAGGACGCCTATTTTCAGGTCGAGTACGGAGCCTCGGTCGCGTTCCTGCAGAGCGAGATCGTTAATCTGGCATACGGCGCAATCTCAGACATGGCGAGCGATCCCGAGGTCGCAGATCTCGTGCGCCGGGCGCTGCTCGGCCGTGCAAGAGTTCACTTCACCCAGGGGCAGGACTTCGATGCAGACGAGGCGATTTTGGCAAGCCTTCGCCGCTTCCCAAACTGGATCGCCAGCACTGACTATTACCAGCCCCGCTTCGTGGAACGCTACGAGACGGTCCGCGACGGTCTGCAAGCAGAAATGCACGCACTGACCATAGCGACCGATTCTGAGGAGTGCACGGTAGCGATCAACGGTCTGGAGGTCGGGACCGGGCAATCCGTGTCACTCCCCGTCGCCATCGGGCAATATGCGGTGAGAACTGACTGCGCCAGCGGCGCCAGCGCTACCCACATCGTTTCGGTCGACGGTGAAACAGACGCCGTGGTGAGCGCAAGATTTGATAGCCACTACGACGTCCAAGGGGGCCGCCTGACGCTCGATGCCGAATCAGCGGACAACGTGACCCAGATTCAACCATTCGCTGCCACCTTCAGCAACCTGATCGGAATTGAGCAAGTCCTTCTGGTTAGCATAGTCCAAGATCCTTTCCTTGGTCCGGCGTTGCAACTCGTTCACGGCGATTTTCGCAGTGGCGCTGCAGTACGGGTTGTACGGGCAGGCCAAACACGGGGCGGGGCTTACCCTGTCGCCGATGCGCTCAGCGCGCTCTTTGACGGAGCGACAGTCGCTCATGTTCTCGTGAATGATGGCGGGGGATTCTCGGTTCCCTACGCCGACACCAACGATACGACAGACACCGCTGGTTCGTCGCCTGCACCGTGGATCGTGATTGGTGCTGGGGGTGCGGCTGTCATCGCCGGCGTTGTTTTCTCGATCCTCGAGAACGGTGCGTTCGACGACTTCGAGTCCTGCCAAGTTGATCCGGGTTGTTCAGGAGGCGACACGCTAGACCAACATAGAAAAGACGGGGAGAGCTACGGCCTCTTGGCCACGGTGAGCTACTCCGTCGGCGCCGCGGCCGTGGCGACTGGCGTGCTCATGCTGATCTTGCGGTCGAGTCCAGAGCCAGTGGACGACACGGTGAGCGCAACTGTGGCGCCGGTCTTTGGGCAAACCAACGGCCTCCAGTTCGAGTTGGTCTTCTAGGTCTCCAGTGTCACCGCGCTCGCTCTCCCAGCCGATTAACATTGCGTTCCAAATCGCTTGACTTCGACAACCTTCTGGACTACAGGTCCCGACCGTTGTTGCCCGGACCGTGATCATTGAAAGCTAGATAACTTAGTAGAGACGGCGCGGTGCGCCAAAGGCAAGTGTTTGCGACGGTTCCAAGGGTTCTTCGACCCACCGGGGGACGCACCATTCCATTAGGAGAAGATTCATGAAGCGACATTCGAGTTTTTGGTTGGTGCTACTATTTGGCGCCTTGTTGGCTGTAACTGGTTGCTCTGGCGACGATGGCGGAAGCAATAACGACGACAATGATGCCTCCGCCGATGCCGGACAAGACCGGACCCTTGGCGACCAAGTCACAACCGATGGCGATGACGATTCGACGACAAGCACGTGTGGCGACGCCACCGTTTGTCGTGGTAACGGCGACTGCGCCCAAGACGAGTTCTGCAACCTCGGTTGTTGCACTGCCAGAACGGTTAATCCGAGTTGTGCCCAGTCAGGGCAGGAATGCCAGGATTCGAGTTGGAGCAACGATACTTTCGCTTGTGCCGTACCCGAGGGTGGCGGCGTTGGTGAGTGTCTCGCACGCTGCGACACCGATTCGACCAGTAGCTCGGATGACAATGGCTGCCCGACAAGCTTCTACTGCTTCGACAGTGGCGAGGAGGTAACGAACCCGACTACGGGAGCCGTTCTCGACGGCGCCTGCTTCGAGGGTGACTGCAACGACGCTTGTTTCGCGGTTGGCGGCGACTGCACCGCTGAGGACCTCTTCCAGTGCAATAGTGGCGCCGGTACTTGCTTTGGCGTTGGCAATGGCGCCAGCTTCTGCGTCGAGTCCGGAACTCAAGGAGACGGCGAACTGTGCTCCGGCGCCCTCTCGGGCGAGCCGGGCGAGCTCTGCGCTGCCGGTCTCTTCTGCTTCAACGGCGTCTGCGAGACGCCCTGTGCCTACGACGATAGCGACCCAACTGGGTCCTGTGACAGCGGCGAGTGCCTTCCTGTCTTCGACTCTTCGGGACCGAACAGCCCGGGCGTCTGCGGCGACGAGTGCGAAGCCTACGAAAGCGACGCTTGCGGCGACGGATTTGCTTGCTCCGCAAACATCGGCATGTTCTCACGTTCAGTTACGATGTGGTCCTGTACTGAGTTGACCTCAGACACACTCGTCGGACACGGCGAAGATTGCGACCCAGAAGGCGTCGACAGCACATGTAGCGAAGGCCTCAGCTGTATTCCGACGGTCAACGACGACACAGTCGGTCGCTGTGAGCAAATGTGTGATCCCACCCTCGAAGAGACAGACGGTTTTGGTGCCTGCCCATCAGGCCCGGCTGGCGTCCTCTTCGACGGCGAAGACGATGTGGAAGAGGATGACATCCTCGACTTCACGGCAATCGATGCACAGTCATTTGGTAGTAACGGCTTGTACGCAACCGCAACAGACGGCGACGTTGCCAGCTCCGACGCGGAGTTCGCAGACGGTACAGCAAGCACCGTACTCGCGTACGTCTCCGGCTTCACGGCTGGCGAAGGCGACGATGATGACGTTCTCGAGTATTCGATGGCGACATTCGCAGACGTTGTCGGGGACACGACTGCACTGGGCACGGATATGAGTCAATTCTGGCTGTACAATCTCACCGACACCGATGTACATGTGGCGTTGGGTTGGGACTGGGCCGGAGACTTCGACGATGCCGAGACGAGCAGCGACTGGGAAGACGTTTCCGACATCGTTGCTGAGTCCGTGGCTGGCGACTGGGCGGCTCTCGACCTCCCCGCGGCCGATGGCGGCTCTGCCTACGGTTCGTACGACGTTTTCATCCTCGGTGATGACACAGACGGCTACAGCACAGCATGGTTCGGCTCCGATGTGGAAGCACCCGGAACCGACCTAATGGCAGTACGCGTCATCAACCTCACCGACGATCAGTTGGTCGTGGCCTGGGATGATGGTGACACCGACGAAGCCGATCACACAATCGAGGCCGGAGACGCGGGCTCATGGTTCACTACCGCCACTGATGGTGGCGCGCTCGACTACACGCTCGATGGCGAAGCTGGAGACTATGACGCCCCGAGTGAAGGTGACCTTCTTACGATTGTGGTTTACGGCGAGAATGTCTCACTCAATGTCCTCGGTGTAGAGGACCCAGCCGACGACATGACCGCGGTTCGGGCGACTAACCTCACGGACTCGACTGTCGACTACGCACTCGGTGTTCCCTACGCAGAGGGTATCGAAGCGGGTAACGCCTGGTCGAGTGACGACCAAGATCCTGGCGACGCGACCTACGTCTTCTTCGACACTGCTTCGGAGGCGGGCGATGAGGCTCTGACGAGCCTTGACGCCGCCGGATCGGCGAACATGGTAACCAGTGTGTTCCTGACCCTCGATATAGATGGGATGATTGAGAGCAGCGCTCTTGATAGCGCCTGGCCCGACACAGACGCACTGTCCGACGGGCAAGCATCGGTTCGCTTTGGCAACCTCGCCTACGGAGCCGGCGCTCTCAGCCTGACTTTCCCAGGGGTTTCCCTCGAAGTTTGCGTCGACCTCGGCATGTTCGGGCTCGAGGATGGCGTCTTGGGTCGCTGCCAAACAGAGTGCAATCCGTATCCAGGCGGCGCGTTCGCTGAGGAAAGCGGTGCCAGCAACGAGCGTTGGATGGACAACGCCTGCCCACATACCGAGGATGTCATCTATGGCTGCCTTGGATACCTGACCACAAACGACAACTCCGAAACGGCTCCCGGCGAAGGGCATCCTGACGTCACGGGTTTCTGTATCCCACGCGAAGCAGACGCTGCCGTAGGTAACTTCGGCGCCAGTTGCGAAGGCGACGCTACCTGTAACCCCGATGCCTTCTGCGTGCCGTTCTCGGATACATCTTCTCTGTGTTCCAAGCTCGGCTTCCCATATGCGGGTGTCGACGGGGACTCTGACTGCGGCGACGACCAATACTGCTACGCCACACTGGGTCAATCCATCTGTGTTTGCGGTGATGCCATCGTCGAAGGCGGAGAAGGAACGCAGTGTAACGAAGCTGATGAGTTCCAGCCCTGTGCTGACAACGACACTCTCTGCTTCCCGAGACAGAGCGGACCCGCCATTTGCACCCGGCTTTGCCAGATTGGTGTTGATGGTCAGTGTTCGGACGGTATGAGCTGCGGTGGTCGTGGGACCGTCATCAATGACGCCCTGGAACCCTCATGGGTTGGCCTCTGTCTGTAATTCGAGAGGAACTGGGGCGACGCTTCGGCGTCGCCCCATTATTTGGAGTTAGAAGATGTACCTACTTGAGCTTGCCAAGCGTTTTAGTCTCCTAATCGCTGTGCTTCTGCTTTCCGCTTCCTTTGCTGCTTGCAGCAGTAGTGACGACGGTGACAGTTCCAACAATGGCGATGACGACGCTACAACCACTGATCGAGGCAATCGAAACACGCCCGACGCGACCAGCAATGACTCAGTCACCACGCTGGACAACGGGTTGGTCGACACCCCGACAAACACAGACACAGGCGACGTCTGCAGCCAGGTGCCGACCACAACCATGGCCGGCCAAGACTGCAGCTCGGACGAAGCCGCACAGACCTGTGCCGACAACGACGGCCTCTGTGCTGGTGCAACCGGCGAGGATGCCCGGACCTGTTATCAGGCCTGTGTGCCAGACGTGTGTGAAGACTTCTGCACCGGCGGTGATGTGTGCATTCCGCTCGCAGACAACCCGGATACACCCGAGAACGAGTCCGAGCTAATTGGCGTGTGCGCCGCCGTCCCCACCGGGGACGTGGTGGCATACGAGCAGTGCGGGCAGGACTTCGGTGCGTGCCAAGCAGGCCTCGCTTGTTTGGTATCCGCAGCTGGTGATGTCAATGGCCGCTGTTTCCCCGAGTGTGCGGGCCAAGGCGACACCTCTTGCCCAGGCTGGAACGGCCAAACTGGTGAGTGTGTGTTGCAGGCAACCGACGCAGCCGGCAACGTGACAGGCACTTACTGTGCCGTCGCATGTACCCCGCCTGACGGCGCATGCCCCACTGGGCAGAGCTGTACGGCGCCGACGGGTGCACCCGCCGGAGTTGGCTACTGCCAATGATCGGTAGACGCTGAGTTCTAAGAAGGCGGGCCTTTTTGGCCCGCCTTTTTTTTGTATGATCGACGTCCGTCCCAGAGAGGCGACCCCCTTGGTGCCCAGATGACACACCTCGAGCGACATAGCTGGTCGATGGTTTTGCTGCTGCTCATTCCTATGGTTTGGGTGGGCTGCCGAACCCAAGCCACCTCGGAAGTCACTGAGACTGAGGGTCTCGGCTTTAGCCGGGATGCGTTGTTGGGCTCCGACGAAGATGCGAGCTCAGACGTCTCGGACACGTCTGATCTGTTCGACATCGACATTACCGAAGACCTCAGTGCCCAGCTGGGGCAGGCTTGTTCGATTCTCAACGCCTGCAACGAGTTTTCCGACCTTTATTGTTGCGACGAAAGTGTAAAGTGCACCGCCGATATCGAAGGCTTCGGTGTGTGCATTCTCGCGGGCGGTAAGCGCGAAGGCGAAGCCTGCGGCGCCGACGGAGATGACGATTGCGTCGCCGGCTTGTTCTGCGCCAACCTGGGCCAGGGCGCTGCCTGCTATCGCTTTTGCAATCCCCGTAGCGCCGAGGATGGCTGCTCGAGTGAAACGACGTGCACCGCAGCTATGCCCTGGATTCGCGAGGCGGTTGGTCTGTGTCGCTGACAGGGCAAACAATCCCGCCTTTTTTTGACAATTCGGTCGACGAAATGGCCTTCCAGCAGATGTTTGATTGACAGCCCTAGCGCTGCGTGTTACTGGATGCCGGCTCTGACGAGGGCCCGTTTTTGCGCCCTCGAGGAGGGTGTTTTTTGGGGCGTCGCCAAGTGGTAAGGCACCGGTTTTTGGTATCGGTATTCGCAGGTTCGATCCCTGCCGCCCCAGCTGGCATTCGTGCTGCGGAATGAGGCGATGAACGGTCAGCTCAAGATATTCACAGGCAGTGCAAACCCCGCTCTTGCGGAAGCAATCGCCGACTACCTCGATATCCCCTTGGGGGCGGTCCGAGTGGACCGTTTCTCAGACGGGGAGGTTCGAATCGAGTTCGGCGAGAGTTTTCGGGGATATCATGTGTTCATCGTTCAATCGATGAGTTCCCCCGTGAACGACCATATCTTTGAGTTGCTCGCGATGTCGGATGCGTGCCGTCGAGGTAGTGCCTCGAGCGTCACCGCAGTTGTTCCTTATTACGCATACGCTCGACAAGATCGCCAACCTGTACCGCGTTCTCCGATCAGCGCTCGCCTCTTGGCTGACCTGATCACGACCGCCGGGGTCACTCGCGTTATGGGTATGGACCTTCACGCTGCTCAGATTCAGGGCTTCTTCAACGTCCCATTTGAGCACTTGTACGGTAGCCCGGTTTTGATCAGCCACATTCGCGAATGCGTCGAAAATCTCGACAATCTTGTGGTGGTGAGTCCCGATGCCGGTGGCGTCGAGCGGGCCCGCTACTACAGCAAGAAGTTGGACGCTCCAATGGCGATCATCGACAAACGCCGCCCTGGGCCCAACGTCGCCGAAATCATGCATATCATTGGTGATGTCAAAGGCAAGGACGCCTTCATCGTCGACGACATGATCGATACGGCGGGAACCCTGACAAAAGCTGCGGCAGCCCTCCGCGAATTCGGAGCCAAGAGCGTGAGCGCTTCTGCCACTCACGCCGTGCTCTCCGGGCCGGCTGTGAGCCGTATATCAGACTCGGTGCTCGATCGCGTGTTCGTGACGGACACGATTCCGCCGAACGCCGAGACATCGAAGTGCAAGAAAATCGAAGTTGTGACGGTAGCGTCACTTATGGGTGAAGCAATACTGCGAGTGCACGGCCTAAGCTCCGTGAGCTCCCTATTCAGATAGCCGCTCATTGCGGCGATTTGTTACTCGAGAAACGCCATGGAAACACAGTCAATCAAAGTCGAGAGTCGTTCCGCAACCGGTAAGAGTGCAGCCCGCGCGGCACGCCGCGAGGGCCTTATCCCCGGTGTATGTTACGGTCCAACTCAAAAGCCGTTCAACTTCACGGTCGCTCCCGACGAAATCAATCGAGTCCTCTTCTCTGACATGGGCCGTAACTCGGTCATGTCCTTTGAGCTAGATGGCACGTCGCACACCGTGATGGTTTGGGACCTTGATCGGGATCCGGTCAAACGAGTCCCCACCCACGTCGATTTTCGCGTCGTAAAACCAGCCGACATCGTCGTGGTGGAAGTACCGGTCCACACTCTAGGGACCGCGGCGGGCACCGAGCTCGGCGGTAGCCTGACCCCAGTACGACGTACCGTAAAGGTGCGCTGCCAGGTCAAAGATATTCCGATGGCGCTCGAACATGACGTGACCGAGATGAATCTCGGCGACAACGTGCTCGCAAGCGAGCTGTCAGCGCCGGAGAACGGAGAGATCGTCTTCAAGAGCGATTTCGTCGTCTTGCAGATGCTCGTACCACGAGCTGCTGAAGAAGTGGTTGCGGAGGATGGTGAGGAAGAAGGTGAAGAGACCGACGCTCCTGCGGCGGCAGCAGAAGCGTAGTCCGCTTGTTGCTCCGTGACACCCGCTGTGGGTATCAAGCGGAGCTCTAAACGAGCAGACCAAAGTGAGCAACGATCGTATGGCACCAGCCAGTCGAGCGCCCAGCATCGAGAATATGGGGCGGACGCTGATAGTCGGGCTGGGCAATCCGGGCCCCAAATACCGTTCAACTCGGCACAACGTCGGTTGCATGGTGATTGAGGAGTTGGCGCGGCGCTGGAACATTTCGATGTCGCGCCAACGATTTGACAGTTTCTTTGGCGACGGACTCGCAAACCGGAAGCGGGTCGTGGTGTTGGCGCCGCAAACGTTCATGAATCTGAGCGGTCGTGCGGTGTCTCCGGCTTTCAGATTCTTTGATCTCGAACCCGGCGCCCTGATCGTAGTGCATGATGAGATCGAGATCCCATTCGGACGTGTTCGCATAAAATGGGCCGGGGGGAACGCAGGACACAACGGTTTGCGTTCGATCGACAAGGAGTTCGGGACCCGCGACTACTTTCGCGTCAGAGTAGGAGTCGGGAGACCTCAGGTCGGCAGCGTTACCGACCACGTTCTGAGTAGGTTTCTAGCGCGCGAGGAAGCCGCTTTGGCGGACGTTGTTGCAGCTGGAACCGACGCAATTGAGTTGTTACTTCAGGGCGGCCTCAAGGCTGCTCAAAACGAGTTGAACGGTAGAACGTTGTATGAAGCGCCCAAGGAAGATCAGGGCGCATAGAATGGTACGGATGGAGGTGAGTTCGTGAGTGTAGATCCGATGGTAATCTTCGCCCTTATTACCGGCGTCTTGGCATTGGCTTTTGCCTTTGTCAAAGGGCGCTGGGTAAAAGCCCAAGATGTCGGGACCGAGGAAATGGCATCCATCGGGACCGCGATTCGGGAAGGCGCTATGGCCTACCTGAGCCGCCAGTACAAAGTGCTCGGCGGCTTTGTCGTGGTTGTGGCTATCCTGCTAGCCGTTGGATACGGAGCTACCGGAGGCAGCAAAGCGATCATCTCGGTCAGCTTCCTTCTGGGAGCGCTCTGCTCGGGACTGGCCGGATTCATCGGAATGCGGGCCGCTACCGACGCCAATGTTCGGACCACCAACGCGGCCCGAAAAGATATGAACAGCGCCCTCAAGGTTGCCTTCAACGGCGGAACCGTCATGGGGATGAGTGTCGTGGGTCTCGGTTTAACGGGAATCTGCCTCCTCTTCGTCATCTATTGGAGTATGTTCGACGCAGGCACCGGCTTCACCGGAATGCAGAATACGGTTCGGCTCCTCGAGGTAATCGCTGGCTTCAGTCTCGGCGCTAGTTCGATCGCGCTCTTCGCTCGCGTCGGTGGCGGTATCTACACGAAGGCCGCTGATGTCGGCGCTGACTTGGTCGGAAAAGTCGAAGCAGGAATTCCAGAGGACGATCCTCGAAATCCAGCTACTATCGCCGACAACGTCGGTGACAACGTCGGTGATGTCGCGGGAATGGGTGCCGACCTCTGCGAGTCTTACGTCGGGGCAATCCTCTCAGCGATGATTCTGGGTTTCTCGTGGGCAACGGGCGGCTACGGCGCCGCATTGTTCAGTGCTGAGTCAGAGCTCCCCTTCGGTTTTAGCGGCCAGGCTAACCTCGGCCCAATCATCTTGCCCCTGCTTCTGGCAGCCTGCGGCATTATTGTCAGCATCGCCGGAACCTACTTTGTACGAACACGCGAGGGTGCCAATCCGCACACGGCGTTGAACATCGGTACCTTCGCTGCTGCGATTCTAATGGCAGTCGCGACCTATTTCCTAGCCGGAGCTAACATCCAGCCGGACACGATTGTCGGCGCTACATTCATTGCTGGCGAAGGTCTGCAGCCTGGAACCGGAACGAGTTACGGACCGAATGGGGTCTTCTTCGCTGTGGTCGCCGGTCTCGTGGCCGGAACCCTAATCGGCCTAGTGACCGAGTACTACACCAGCGACCACAGAAAGCCAGTTCATCACATCGCCGAAAGCTCCCTGACCGGCCCCGCTACGAACATTATTGCCGGGTTGGGCGTTGGTATGCGGTCGACCGCGATTCCCATCTTCCTTCTAGGTGGCGCAATCCTCGTCGCGCATCAATGCGCCGGATTGTACGGAATCGCCCTCGCTGGCCTCGGTATGCTGTCCACCACCGGAATCCAGTTGGCCGTGGATGCCTACGGCCCGATCGCTGATAACGCCGGCGGAATCGCCGAAATGTCAAAACTGCCCGAGGAAGTCCGGGGACGAACCGACAAGTTGGACGCCGTGGGTAACACCACCGCCGCCATCGGAAAGGGCTTTGCAATTGGCTCAGCCGCGCTGACCGCACTCGCTTTGTTCAACGCGTATAAAGAGACGATGGGTCTTCAGACTCTCGACCTGCTCAAGCCACTGGTAATGGTCGGTGTATTCGTTGGTGCCATGATGGCGTACTTGTTCTCCGCCCTCGCAATGGGCGCAGTGGGCCGCGCAGCCCAAGGAATGGTTGAAGAAGTTCGCCGCCAGTTTCGGGAAATCCCCGGACTGTTGGAAGGAACAGGCAAGCCCGACTACCATCGATGTGTCGACATCTCGACCAAGGCCGCGATCAAAGAAATGGTGCTTCCCGGCCTCCTTGCCGTCTCCGTACCCGTTATCGCTGGTTTCATGGATCCGTCCGGTAACCTGCTCGGCGGAGTACTGGCAGGCGTTACAACCAGCGGCGTTCTGCTGGCCCTTTTCATGTCCAACGCCGGCGGTGCCTGGGACAACGCCAAGAAGTACGTCGAGAGCGGAAAACACGGTGGCAAGGGCTCTGAAGCACATCACGCTGCCGTTGTTGGTGACACGGTAGGCGATCCTTTCAAGGACACCGCCGGCCCAAGTCTCAACATTCTGATGAAGCTCATGGCCGTCGTTGCGTTGGTGCTCGCACCGATTCTCGTGTCGATGCATGACGACGCTGAGGCGCAGGTCCAACCAGAGGCCGAGGTCCAAGTCGATGAAGACGCCTCCGCCGAGGACGAAGCCCCGGCCGACGATCAGGCTGAAGCTGACGACCAGACCGCTGCAAACGCTGATACGCCAGTAGCAGATGATGCTCCGGCAGATGATGCTCCGGCCGATGACGCTCCGGCTGATGACACGCCGGCCGTGGGTGATGCTCCAGCCGTGGGTGATGCGCCAGCAGTCGGTGACGCCCCGGCTGACGATGATGCGCCGGCTGACGATGATGCGCCGGCTGACGATGATGCGCCAGCTGATGGCACAACTGAGGAGGCGGCAGCCCCAACTCAGGAGTGAAACCACTCGAAGATTGGGGCCAAGCGCCGATTCGCGTTGACGACTTGAAAAGAAGCTGCTAGTAGCAGCACCCTCCTCGCTCTGGGCCGAAGGAGTCTGGGGCTACCAAGCCAAGGGGAAAGGGACGAATGTTACAACGAATTCGAGAGTACGAGACAACTTACATTATCCGGCCGGACGTATCCGATGCTGATGCCGATCGCATCGTTGACCGCGTGAAAAAGGCCATCGGTGAGCACTCCGGGAAGATTGTCGCAGTCAACAACTGGGGCAAGCGTCGGCTAGCTTACGAAATCAACCGGAACCAAAAGGGAATCTACGTTCACTGGCAATACGTCGGTGACAATACCTGCGTTGCCGAAGTGGAACGTCATCTGCGGATGCTCGAGCCGGTTCTCCGATTCCTTACTGTGAAGCTCGACGAAGGCGTCGATTTAGAGGCCGTCACAGGCTTGGCCGAGTCGGACATTCCATATCGAACCAAAGAGGACGACGACTCGGCTACCGCGGAAGCGTCTGCTCCCGCCAAAGCACCGGCGAAAGCCGCTGAAGCTCCTGCTAAGGCCGCTGAAGCTCCTGCTAAGGCCGCTGAAGCTCCTGCTAAGGCCGCCGAGGCTCCCGCTGAGGCACCAGCCGAGGCCGCTCCGGAAGCTCCGGCAGAAAAAGCCGCCGCACCGGAAGCCCCCGCGGAAGCCGCTGCAGCAGACGCACCAGCTGAAGCCGCCGCGCCCGAAGCCGCAGCTGAGGAGGCCGCGGACGCCGCCCCGAAAGCTGATACCGACACCAAGGCCGCTGACGAGGCCGGCGAATAATCGAGGGTCAAGACAATGCAAGTGATACTCACAGCAGACGTTCCCAATCTCGGGGACATGGGTGATGTTGTCGATGTTGCCAACGGTTATGGTCGAAACTATCTGATTCCTCAGAATCTGGCTGTACAGGCGACCAAGGGCAACCAAGCAGGCTTCAAACACCTCAAACATCAGATCGACGTTCAGAGCGAGAAGCTGAGAGAGAAAGCGCTCTCACTGAACGAACGCCTCAATGGCGTTAGCGTTACGCTCGCTCGACGGGGCGGAACTGATGACAAGCTCTTCGGTTCGGTTACGAATCGGGACATCGCCGAAGGCCTTGCCGCTGCAGGACTCGAGGTTGATCGCCGCCGAATTCTGGTGGACCGACCTATCAAAGAACTTGGAATCTACGAAGTTCCCGTTAAACTTCACGCCGACGTCGCGGCAAAGGTCCGCGTCTGGGTTGTGAAAATGTAGCGGATGACCGCAGAAGCCTCTCAAGCACCAACGTTAGAAGACGACGCCTTAGACTCATCGGTGCGGGAGGCTTCCAGTGAAATTTCCCCTCCGAAACACACGTTCTCCTCTATTTCGCTCGTAATACCGACCTACAACGAGGCGGAGAGTCTCGTCCAACTTCACAAAGAGCTGGTCGTTGAGCTCGACAAGATCGGCTTACCCTATGACATCATCCTCGTCGACGACGGCAGCACCGACAACAGCGTAGAGGTGGTCCGGGAGCTGGCCGAGAAGGACTCTCGGGTCAAGTACGTGCGCTTTCGCCGCAACTTTGGCAAAGCCGCAGCCCTCAACGAGGGATTCAGGAGAGCGACCGGCGACGTTGTCGTCACCATGGACGCCGACCTTCAGGACAATCCGGCAGAAGTCGCCACACTGCTTGCGGAGCTAGACGGGGGATTGGATCTGTGCAGCGGGTGGAAGTGGCCGCGAAAGGACCCACTCGGTAAGCGGCTCCCCTCAAAACTGTTCAACTATGCCATCCGAAAGGGGACCGGTCTGCCGCTTCACGATGTGAACTGCGGCTTGAAAGCATATCGGAAAGATATGCTCGACCGGTTGTCTATCTATGGTGATATGCATCGATACATCCCCGTCCTCGCGGCTGCGCAGGGCTTCAAGGTGGGTGAAATCAAGGTGTCTCATCGGCCCCGGGTATTCGGGAAGAGCAAGTACTCAGTTGGTCGCTACAGTCGCGGACTGCTGGACTTTGCGACCGTGCTCTTCCTGACACGGTACCGAAACCGCCCGCTGCATCTCATTGGCGGGCTTGGTTTATTGATGGGGGCAGCTTCGTTTTTCGTGCTGGGGTGGCTTTCGGTCGGCTGGCTTTTCGGCGAGCCAATCGCGGGTCGACCGCTGTTCTTTCTGGGAATCCTATTGCTGATTGTTTCAGTCCAGCTCATGACTTTCGGACTCCTCGCGGAGATGGTGACCTCCTTCTTCCTTGAAAGGAGAAACGAGTACCCCATAATAGAGGACATCGGATTTGAGAGGGGGCGGGATGATCAGGCGAGTTCTAACTGAACAACTGCCAAGATTGGCTGGGTATCGGCTCGCTTACGAGGGCCTCGTAAAACCCCCAGCACCGATCAACCTCACCCTGTCGATCACGAATGCATGCAACTCTCGCTGTCAGAGTTGCGATATCTGGAAAATCTATCCCAACGAAAAAGAACGGCTGGCCGAAGAACTCTCACTCGACGAGATTGAGCGTGTGTTCAAGAGCATCGGGCCGATCTACTTCTTCAACATCTCGGGTGGCGAGCCCTTCCTCCGGAAGGACATCGTCGACATCGTGCGTTTGGCCTGCAAGTACCTCAAACCGACGGTAGTGCATGTGCCGACCAACGCCCTACTGCCGCAGCGCATCGAAGACAGCGTCGAGAAGATACTAGAGGGCATGCTGACCTGGGGGCCACCGGGGGTCAAACTCACCGTCAAGCCAAGCTTCGACGGGGTAGGCGAGTTCCACGACTGGGTTAGGGGAATTCCAGGCAACTTCAAGAAGTTGGTGAACACCGTCAACCGACTGAAGGCCCTCAAACAGCGCTTTCCGCACCTCGGCGTGGGAGTCGGGACCGTCATTTCAACCGTGAATATCGACCATTTGCCCGAGATAATCGAGCGAGCGAAGGCCTTCGGCGTCGACACCTATATCAGTGAGATCGCCGAAGAGCGCACAGAGATGCGCAACGTGAACAGTGGGATTACTCCCAGCGCCGAGCGATACCGCGAAGCAATCCGGGCCTTCCAAGAAGACACGCTAAAGCGAGTGAAAGACGCCAAAGGCATGGAGCTGCTCACGCAGGCCATCCGGTATATCTATTACGACATCACAACCGACTGGCTCAAAGAACGGCGTCAGGTTCTGCCCTGTTTCGCCGGCGTTTCGAACGCCCATATCAGCGCCTGGGGCGAGTTGTGGCCATGTGCAGTGCTCGGCGACAGTCGGTCCCTCGGAAACCTCAAGGACAACGATTACGACTTTTGGTCGGTTTGGCACAGCCAACGGGCCGACGAAGTGCGCGCGGGAATCAAAGCCGGTCAGTGCGATTGCCCGCTCGCCAACCAAGCGTATGCAAACGTTCTGCTTTCTCCCACAGCGATGGGCAAGGTTGCCAGGTTGGTCGCGAAAGCAAAGTTCCAGAAGGTGACCAAAGGACCTTCAGCGGCTCGCGAAGCGGAGTCGGCCAAAGGGGCGAGCAGGTGAGGATTGCGCTTGTCGGTCCGTGTCATCCCTACAGAGGTGGGATCTCACACTACACAACCTCCCTTTACCGCGCTCTCGAAGCCGGCGGCCATCAGGTCCAGGCGTTCAATTTTTCTCGGCAATACCCATCATTCCTGTTCCCGGGAACGACCCAACAGGACGAGTCACGGGCCCCCTTTGAGATTCCGAATCAACGACTGATCGACTCGTTGAATCCAGCTTCTTGGGCTGCATCCGCCTGGCGAATCGCTCGTACCCGCCCCGAGCTCACAGTGGTTCAGTGGTGGCACCCTTACTTTGCTCCGAGCTATGGTACGGTGGCCCGAATTGTTCGCAGGGTCTCGGCGAGCCGAGTGATCTTTCTTTGTCACAACGTGTTGCCCCACGATCATTCCTTCGTGGATAAGAAACTACTCAGCTATGCATTTGGGTCGTCGGATGGCTTCATGGTGCAAGCGGCCAAGGAACGTACAATCCTTCGCGAGCTAGTGGGCTACGCACCTCAGGTCGAGGTCGTCCCGCACCCCATCTATGACGTCTTCGCAGAAAATGGTGAGATACCGAGCAAAGAGGAAGCTCGCGAGAAGCTGGGCATCAAAGCCAAAAACGTTCTGCTCTTCTTCGGGTACGTCAGGCCCTACAAAGGGCTAAGCGTTCTCCTCGAAGCGCTGCCCCTTTTGAAAACGGCCGACTACGAGCTCGTGATCGCAGGTGAATGCTACGAAGACCGACAGAAGTACCTCGATCTCATTCACGAACTGGGGATTGCGGATCAGGTTACCTTCCTGGATAGATACATCCCCAACGAAGCGGTCGCTGGCTTCTTTGCCGCAGCAGATCTAGTCACACTACCGTATCTGGACGCGACTCAAAGTGGGATTGTCCAAGTCGCCTACGCATTCGAGACGCCGATTGTCGTGAGCGCCGTTGGTGGAATCCCCGAGATTGTCGACGATGGTGACACGGGGCTGCTCGTTCGACCCAACCGCCCGGGCGAACTCGCCGCAGCGATCGATCGGTTCTTCAAAGAGAAGATGAGCGCTCACATTCGCGCAGGTATCCGGCAGAAGCGGGAGCTCTTTCGCTGGGACCGAGTCGTAGACGCACTAACCCGCCTAGCTCGACATTAGCTTCCCCCAGTTCTGATTTCGACCCGCCGTGCGCCGCCCTAGCGGCCGCCACTGCGCCTACGGGTGTCCTTTCGTCGGCTTAACGCCGAACGACCTCGAACCCGACAACGGCAAGGGATTCACTTCCAGAAAGCAAGGCGTCTCGACTCCATGTCATCGTACTTCTCCTGGCCACGTCTGTGTGGCTGAGACTAGTAACGGCATTTTGGGGAATTACTTGAGGATTTTTTCGAGGTCTAGGCTGCTGGTTGCTGGGACGCAGCCTCCGCCGCCATTTGAGCCTGTTTTTCCTGTAGGATGAACTGCATGGCGTAGGGAAATCCAAGCTCGAGGGCGTTTACCTTCGGATCGAGCACGGCGCACAAACCGAAGAGCAGGACTAAGCTGCGTTCGATATAGAAGTAACCATCGGGATAGCGCACGGAACGCATGAGCTCGCGCATTTGGCCACGGACCGACCGAATCTCCTCCTTGGAGACGATTTGGTCGACCTTCATATTGCCGTAGTCTTCGACCTTGAGGGTCACTAACTTGGTGAAATAGTGACGCACAGTCTTTTCTAGCAACTTTCGATTGCCGTCTTCCGCCACGAACCCCATGGTCTCGATTCCGACCAGCGCCTTGTCGTCGTCCTGGCCGATGATGCCTTCGAGCATCATGATCATACCGCGTTTGAGGCTGTCTCGAACGGGTTCGACGGCTCCGAAGTCCAGGAACACCAGTTCTGGACCGGGTCGGACCAGGAAGTTCCCGGGATGAGGGTCGGCATGGTACAGCCCATCAAGTAGGAGCTGTTTGTAGTACGAGTTGACCAGCATTTTTGCGACAGCCCGACGACTGATGCCGCGCGCCTCCAGTTCGGCGACATCGGTAATCTTGATCGCGTCGATGTACGACATGACCAGAATCCCCTTGCTCGACAGCTCGGAGTACACATCCGGAAAAACGAACTCGGGCTGGTCGACGAAGTTCGCTTTGATGGCTTTTAGGTTCGAAGCCTCGAGGGTGTAATCCGTCTCGCGGCCGAGGACATCGGCTAACTGCCGAAATATTGAGTTGAGATTGTTGACCGGGACGATCCGTCCCCACACGTTCATAACCCAGCGAAGTACTCTGAGGTCAGTTCGGATGATGGCCTCGACGTTCGGATAGAGTACCTTCACCGCAACGTCTTCGCCCGTGAGCAGTTTAGCTCGGTGCACTTGCCCAAGGGAGGCAGCGGCTATTGGCGTTTCGGCGAATGACTCGAAGAGCTCCCCCGGCGGCTTGCCGTGTTCCCGTAGGAACGTCTTCTTGATAACCGAGAACTTCTGCGCCTCTACCTGGTCCTGCAGTCCCTGCAGCTCGATGATGAACTCAGTTGGTAGGAAGCTCCCCAACACGCTCAGAACTTGCCCAACCTTGATGAACACGCCCCGAAGCCGAATGAAGCCTCGATAGAGTCGCTTTGCGTTCTTCGTGTGGGTACGCCGGATGGTGTTTGCCATCCGCTTTCGCCCGAGCAACCGCGTGAAGACCCAGAGCCACCCATAGCTCCAGAAGATCCGGACGAACAAAAAACTGGCTCTAATGAACCGGAACATAGTCAGCTCGAGGTTGCCGCAACCATCTAAATATCTGCGAACGGCGAGGTCTCGTAAAGCGATAAGTCTGGAGGGCGCATATTTTGACAGACTCGTTGTTCTATGACTTGCTGATAGGGCAATGGACAACTGCTAAAGGGAAGTGCCATGGGATGGCGACGCACACACCGGCGGGAACAACGCTCAGAAACACGTGAGGAAGTCGAGATTCTCGCCCGGTTGACCGACGATCGAGGTGACTACAAGCCCGTCCTCGACATTAGTTCAGGCGGCCTTCGGATGAAGACTCGGCTGCCAATCCAGAAGGGACAATGGGTTCCAGTCCGGCTCTTCTTTCCCGATCTCACAGAAGAAGTGGAGATCATGGGACGCGTAGCATGGCGTCGGCGGTCCGGTGAGTTCGGCCTCGACTATCGAGACCTCGACGATGACGACTCCGGTCTGCTCAAGGTGATGATCACCCACCAGGCCCATATAAATACCGGCCTCCACTAGCCGATTCCGACAAATCAGTACAGCGAATCGAATCAACTACAGTTGTGGCGCGTCGAAGGGTTTGTAGTTACATTTGAAACTACCCACCGTTGATGGAATACGTCCAGGAGGCGTTGCTATGACATTTAGAATCAAACTTGTAACAACTTTGGTGGCCGGTCTTCTTTTTGCCGCGTGCGGTACCGAAGGCACAGGTCTCTTTATCTCGGACTCCCAAGAAGAGGAAATCGGACTTGGTGTTCACGAAGAGGTGATTTTGGAATACCCAATTATCAACGACCCCGTGGTTCAGGCCTGGGTTGACGATATTGGTACTCGACTCGCCGTAGCAAGCGTGGACGAGCGAGACGGGGTGAACTACCAGTTCTTCGTGGTGGACGCAGATATCGTAAACGCGTTTGCTGCGCCGGGCGGCTTTATCTACTTCACTAAGGAGCTCGTGCTCGCCGCCGACAACGAAGCAGAGGTGGCATCAGTCATGGGGCACGAGATCGCCCACGTTGCGCATCGCCACGGAATCGCCAAGTTGGAGCGCGCAATGGCGGCCGGCCTCATTACCTCGGTGCTGTTTGGGGATGGTATCGCTTCGGACGTTATCAACTTTGCCACCAGCTTCGTTCTCTCGACCGACTACAGCCAGGACCAGGAGACACAGTCCGACGACAGTGGCGTCCTTTTCGCCTACGACGCGGGCTACAATCCCTATGGCATGGTGGACTTCTTCGACAAGCTAGCTGAGGGCTCCGAAGGGAGTTTCTTACCCGCCTGGATGAGCAGCCATCCGGAACCAGCTGATCGCGCCGACCGGGCCGAAGACAACATCGCCGACCTTCCTGGTGACGTAACCAGGGAGTCCACCGATCTCGCCTGGGAATTGACTGGCAACTTCGCAGAAATCCAGAGCAGGCTCGGCGGCATGACTTCGAGTTCGTCTTCCGATGGGATCAACGGCGCCGACTCGGTCGACTCGACTGATACCGAATAACTCGACTCCGCCACACTATCCAGAAGCAGGTGACTCCCCTAGGTCAGATAAATCGCTGGCCTGTTCGGTTCCGCCGATAATCGCCGCACCAATCGCGTCGCCCCACACGTTTACTGTTGTCCTACACATGTCGAGAACGCGGTCTACCGCGATGATTAAGCCGACGCCTTGGAGGGGTAGTCCAACCGCCTCCAAGACGAGAATCATCGTGACGGTACCAGCGCTGGGCACTCCAGCTGCGCCGATGGCGGCGAGCGTCGCAGTTATGGCGACGATCAGCTGGGTACCGAGTGACATGTCGGCGCCATAGGCCTGCGCGATGAACATGACCGCAACCGCTTCATAGAGCGCCGTACCATCCATATTGACCGTGGCTCCGAGCGGCAAAACGAACTTTGCGACCGGTTTCGGGACCCCCGCTCGATCCTGCGCAGACCGGATCGTGACGGGTAGGGTCGCAGCGCTGGAGCTGGTTGAGAAAGCCGTCAGCAGAGCTGGACTCATCTGGTGAGCGAATCGCCTCGGCGAGCGCTTCGCGATCCAGAACAGAGCCAGCGGCAGGACCAAGAAAGCGTGAATGCCGAGTCCGGTCACGACGGCGACCATGTAGAGCCCGACAGCTGAGAACGACGAGTATCCCGTCGTCACAACGGTATGGGCGATCAACCCAAACACACCGATTGGTGCGATCGCCATGATCCACATAGTCAGCTTCATGATGGCGTCATTGAACGACACAAAGAACTTGCGGACCGGATCACCTGCGGGGCCAATGTGAGCCAAGGCGAGACCGAACATGATGCAGAAGAAGATGACACTCAGTACTTGATTGTCGGCAAGCGCATAGAAGACGTTCTTTGGGATTGTCCCAAGAAGAATGTCATCGATCGGGGCGGGTTGAACGGCCGATTCGGCGGCAGCGCCAAGATCAGCGCCGTCCCCAGGCCGAATGAGATTCACGACGATCATTCCCAATGCCACGGCGGACGCCGTTGTACACAGGTAGTAGAACATTGTCTTCAGTCCGATTCGCCCGAGGCGCTCGCGATTCAGGGACGAGACGCCAACGATAATCGACGCAGCGACCAACGGGAGCACAATCATCTTCAGCAACCGAATGAAGACCTCGCCCGGATACCAGAAGACAGAGCGCGCCTTGGGATCATCGAAGCGGTACCCCGACTCGTAGCAAATCGCTCCCACGAGAATGCCGAGCAACAAAGCGATGAGTATCTGCCAGTGTAAGCGGGCGTACCAAGGCGCCGGAGCGCGTTTTTCTGACTGCATCTGTGCCTTCCGAGGTTTCAAGCGGCGCTATGTTATTAAAGTATTCCCTCGCCCCTTGCCACCCTCTGGTCGCGGCCTCCCGTTTTTTGGTCGCTACACCGCCGCGTGCTATCCAGATGTATGATGTCAGAGGAGCACACCACACAGCCCCCGTCGAACACCGACACGAACCGATGGCGTCATCCACTCTTACTGCGGGTCTACGCGTTGATTCTAATCGGCGCCCTCCTGGCCACCTGGGCGGCGGTCCGCTCCGACTGGATAATCGGCAGATACGTCGCGGCCGAAGTGACCAAAGTAGAAGCACAGCTAGGCGGTAGTCTCAGCTACTCAGCGGTAAGCCCGGCAGGGATGACTGGTGTGGAGTTGCACGACGTGGTCTACCGGCCCGCCAATCGCGATGTAGTGATATCGATCGACGCTGTCAGATTGTATCCCAGCCTCAGGGCCCTTCTCGGACGTCAACTGGCGCTTTCGGAGGTGTTGCTCACCAACCTGACCGTGTCGGGGTCGATCGACCAGCCAGCGACACTGGCCACCGGGGAGTCTGCTTCGATTGGGTCCGGGCCATGCGCAGTTCTAGACCGACTTCGTGGAGCAGTTCGAGTCGAGGGGGGCACGGTCGATTTGGCAATCGCCGAGCGAAGTCTACCCATCACGACGCTCACTAATCTGACGATTACTCACGAGTGCAGTCCCCACGGACCTTCTGTTTATGTCGATGGACTGGTGGCCATTGACCGGTCACCGGTGCAAGTCACTGCTCAAATAGAGGCCGGCGGAGCCTCGATGGCGACCGCAGAGTTCCAGACTCGTTCCGACATCGGACCTTACTTGGCACCGTTTGTCGATCTGCCGGCCGGAGCCGAACTCTTCCTTGGATCCGTTTCCGTACAAAGCGACGGACCGATCACGCTCGGCGACATAGAAGCCATTGGGCTCAATGCACAGGTTCCGCTCCTCGAACGGTGGCGCCTCGATGCCATCAGGGCGGACCTTGTGACGGTCCAACGGGTCGGAGAACGGTCAATGGTGGTTCTCGATCAGGCGAGTGTTCGGATGGCCGGATTGCTCGAGGTTACCGACTTGGCTGTCCATCAAGCCTCGTTCTGGTGGCAAGACGATCTAGCTGTGGCCGATGGCTTTCTGATCATGGGTGACGATTCAGGAACCATGACAGTCGATCTGTCGCGCTCGAGCTACGCGGAGAACGTAACGCTCACCGCTGCGGCCGACAATTATTCTGTCGCTGCGCTGGCACGCCTACTTCCGAACACCGAAGACGTCCTGATAGACGAGGGCCGACTTTCCGGCCGGTTTAGTGCCGTCCTTTCTGGAATGAACAGCGTTGTCCTCGATGCCGAAGCCACGATTGTCGATGGCGGGCTCTCCGCGCCGATGATCGCTGCGCGCCCCCTGCGAGGCATCGATCTGACGACTGAGACCACACTGGAAGTGAATCTCGTCACCCGCACCGCACGTCTGCACCAAAGCCACATCCAAGCCGGCGACGTTCCATTCTCGCTCGAAGGCACTCTGTCATGGCCTGCCGGTGGCGGTCGAGTCGAGGGCCGGATTGCCTGTGACGCTGTTGATGCGCAGAACTTGGCCGACGCACTGCCCAGAGGCCTTGCTCCCTCACTCGACGACACCGAGTTCAGCGGTTCGCTCTCTTTCGGTCTCGATCTCGATTTGGACCTGGCGAATCCCGACCTGTCAGGTGTTGCCGTCCAACTCGATATGGATGACGTCGACGTTGAGCGCTACGGCCCACAGTCCGATCTCAGCCAGCTGTCTCGCGAGTTCGCGATTCGGCTCGGTGACGAGGGTGTCACGCGCGAGTTTGGTCCCATGACTGACAACTGGGTGGGGCTCGAGGAACTCAGTCCGTACATTCCGGCAGCTCTGGTCAACTCCGAGGACGGTCGGTTCTGGACGCACGACGGTTTCGATCGAGGCGCCATCCAGTCTTCACTCGAAGAAAACCTGAGGCGTCGCCGAATTGTCCGCGGTGGTAGCACAATCACTCAGCAGGTTGCTCGATCACTGTTCCTGGGGCAGGAAAGAACACTGGGAAGGAAGTTTGAAGAGGCGGTCCTCACATGGCAGCTCGAGGACAGGTTGAGCAAGGAACGAATCATCGAACTCTATCTCAACGTGGTCCATTGGGGCCCGGGTATCCACGGTATCACCGAAGCTGCAGAGGCCTATTTCTCTGACGAACCGGAGAATCTGACGCTCACAGAGTCAGTCTTCCTGGCAGCCATTCTCTCCAACCCGAACGTTTTCGGAAGCCAATACGCCCAAGGAATCGTGCCACCCACTCGACAGGAGAAGATTTGCAACATCCTCCTCAACATGGAGCGCTCTGCCCTGATTGCCCGTCGAGAATCCGAACGAGCCTGTAACCAAGCCATGTCTGGGGAGATCAGCGAGTCACCTCGACCGACCCATTTGGTGAGCCCGTCCCTGCAGTTGGTTCACTCTATTTCAGCGCAACTCCAATAGAGGTTCCCAACGGCGTTCTGAGCCCGCCGAACAGCGCGCTCGGTCTCATTCGTACCAGCCTCCAGCTCGATCTGTGACTGTCTGATGATGTTCTCCTCTTGACCTCCTCATCATGATGGCCTATTCGCCATCAGTCGTTGTTGTCCGAACATATTGGTGTGAAATGGGTGAACTGAACAAAACATACGATCCAACAAGTCTCGAGCCCAAGTGGACCAAACGCTGGGAAGAGGGAAACTACTTTCACGCCGACGAGACGAGCGACAAGCCCGCGTTTTCGATCGTCATCCCCCCGCCGAACGTCACCGGCGTTCTTCATATGGGACACGCCCTGTTCGCGACTCTTCAAGACGTTTTCACCAGGTGGAAGCGGCTCGCAGGGTTCGAGGCGTTGTGGCTACCCGGAACGGATCACGCCGGCATCGCCACCCAAGTGCTCGTAGAGCGGAAACTCCGCGCCGAGGGCGTGGACGCAAAGGCTCTCGGTCGCGAGAAGTTCGTCGAGAAGGTGTGGGAATGGAAGGATGTCTATCACGCACGCATCACCAGCCAGCTCAAGAGCAAGGGCG
>CAZDBH010000065.1:0-24349 GCA_964503485.1 uncultured Bradymonadales bacterium
CCGTGACGTCAGAGAAGGAGTGGGGGTTTTTCGGTTTTCCGAGTCCCAATCCCGAGTTCGGTTGGATGGGCGGCAGCTATCGGTTCGAGGCTGAAGTCGACGGCGAGCTAATCGATTCGCTCACCTTCGATATCGAAGCGCCGCTCGATGTGATTCCGCCTGAGGCCGAGTGGACGGAGCATCAGTTCCCCGGCACGACGCTCTCGATGCCTGCCTGGGAGCCAGTGGATACCGGCGACCCAAATCGAGCGCAGGTGAACGCTCCCTCGGGCCGAAGTCGACTTATTCAGGCCGGTTCACTCGATCTCGAGCGGGCTCAGTTCGAAGAGATGATGATTCGCGAGAGCCGCACCGAGGTGACTGAGACGATCGCCGTTACGGTATGTGGCAACGAGACGCAGACCCGATACCTTTCGAATGCCGAAGCAAACCTCCATATCGCCCTAACCACATGGCCTCTGCCCAGCAATGGTACCGGCTATCTAATGAGCGGTCTCGGCGTCAACAAGGACGAGCTGCTCGCGTTTCAGGCAGCGGCCGTTGCAACGGTTCAATGCCATGAGGTTGTTCCTTCCCAACCGACCCAGCGGGTGTTCCCGAACTACACCCCGCCACCGGGCGCCCAACAGATCGAAAACCCGAACGTCCTCGCCTTCACGCTAACAGGGGATTCACCTGGAATAATCGACTTTTCCTACGGAATGCCCAACACAGAGAACTGGCAGTCCTTCACGCCGGAGACGTGGGCACAAGTGATTGGAACTGAGTTGAGCCTGACTGACGTAGCACTGCCAGAGACGCTCACTCCTAGGGCTGGGCTACTTCCTGACCGGCACTATCTCACGACAACTGGAAACAGCCCTGATATGGGCCCCTCACAGGTGGTCTTGAGCGTTTGGCAATGCCCCAATGGACTGGGCTTCCTGGGATTTCACATGGGGCCACCAGAGACTCCTCCGCCAGTGGCATTCAATCGGCTGAACGCAGCTCAGTGCCCGTAGAAAGGGTATCATTCAGCGGCAAGCTCTAGAGGCCCGCATCGCGGATGACTCTGTCGCCGACCGCTTCCACCAAACGCTCGGCCCAACGCGAAAACGGCACCGTCGCCTCGAGGTCCCGTGCGGCCAGCAAGCTCTTTAGCTCGTCACTTAGATCAGCTCGCTCTTCGCCCACCATTCGGGTGACAAAGCCGGTAGGATCGACCTCGAACCGAGTCATGTCTCGCAGAGCCTGGCTGAACAACACGTTGTGGGGACCTTCCCAAGTCTCCATGATGATGGAGTCGCGCCACAGTCTCGGGAGAATGCAGAACTCCTCTTCGATACCGTTGCCGCCCAGAACCATGATGCATTCGTGAATCAGACGAGTGGTTTGGTGAGTGAGCACTGGCTTGGCCATGCTCATCAGGTATCGGAAATCTAGCGCCTCAGTCGACGTGGGAGATGCGCCCTGCGTCGCCTCGAACATTTTCAACAGCTCGAAGAGGGTGCCGAGTGTGCGCTTGCTCGCCGTCCGAACCGTCGCCAGGGTTTCCCGGACAAGTGGGAACTGGGCGATTGGCTGTCCGAACGCCGCTCGGAAGTCTGCGTAGGCGTGGGCGATACGTTCCGCCGAGCGCAGGAACGAGGCAGCCACGCTGCTGCACGCGAACCGCGAGGTGACCAAGACGAGAGAGACGACGTTCGCTAGACCGCGGTCAAGCGGCCCGAGTTGGTAGGCCAGGGCGCCATCGAACGTGACCTCGGCGGTCGGTAGGTCGCGGGTTCCCAGTTTCTCTTTTAGCCGGTCAATGCGATAGCCATTTCTGTTGGCCTTGTTGTCGTCTAGGTATGCCGGAACCACGAAGAGCGAAACGCCTCGTCCCCCAGGAGCGGCGTCCTCGGCGCGGGCGGTGACCAGAAAGTAGTCAGCTGTGATATTCGAGCAGAACCACTTCTGTCCGTGCAGCTTCCAGCCCGATTCGTCCTTGGTGGCGAGTAGGTCGTTGGTTGCAGCATCGGATCCACCTTGGATCTCGGTTACGAATTGGGCGCCGTGATAAACACGCTCCTCGGTGGAGTTGCGGATCTTGTCGACGATTTCTTTATGAATTGGCTCCGTCCCCAGCAACTCGACCGCCCGGACGAGACCGTCTGTGCATGCCATCGAGCAGCCGACCCCGGCTTCCCCGTTTTGAGCGTAGAGGTACCCTTTTGAGTAGAAGGTATACGGGTTGCCGTGTACTGCTCCCAGGCGGTGTCGGCCTTGCACCAACGCGAACGAGCGGTGGGTTGAGGCGGGCAGTACCACGTCGTCGACGCGCTGATTGTGGGCGTTGAAGTGCCTCAGATATGGCCTGTTCTTTACGAGCCCCGACTCGTTGGCGAGGTCTGCTAGTTCTCCAGCGCAGAGAGCCCCGAACGTACCGAGCTCTTCGTTTGCGGGTTGCGCTTCCTCCGCGCGGGCGTTGGGCGCCATCCGGCGTTGCTGGGGGGGGGCGTCCTCGTACAAATTCGATCAAAGCGACTCGAGGTAAGGGGTGAAGCTATAATCCATCTCGTGACTCCTCGCGATCCGTGTGACTCGGTTCTCTATGCTTCGGTTTAGAACGGTTTTGGGCGCCTGGCAAGCGGCAATACAGGAGGCGAGAGAAGGGAGAAGGTTCCGGAATCCACCCCTCAGCGCTCCCAAGCCTCAACGTTGGTGCAGCCTTGCGAAATAGCTCTGTATTCGTAGAATGGACCCATGAAAACAACCCGTCTATTTGCAGCCACCGTGGCCGTAGTCGCTACACTCGCGTGCGGTCCGTACTACATGGAAATGGGTGCGGGAGTCATGACAGGTGAAGGGGATGAACCTGTTGGTCCCTCATTTATGTTTGGCTTCGGCATCTACGACGACAATGAAACAAATCGATTGTCGTTTGGCCTGGCTGGTGCGGTGGCCTTTCACGACACCGAGTTCGATGATCTCACCGGCGCGGGGCCCCTGGCGTTCCGATACGATCGCACCCACGACCCGGACAGCGAAGGAATCGGGAAGTTGAGGTGGACAGCTCAAATTATCGGACTCGGCGCAGCTCAAAAGATCGGCGGTGTTCAGGAGCAAGCCTTCGGCGCGGACCTTTTTGTTGCGCCAACCTATGCATTGACCGGTAACGAGGGGCAGGGCATCTCGTTTTCAATCGGTCCTCACATCATTGTGACCGGAAACACGGCCTTCCTGGCCGGGGCACAAGTCCGAACCCAGTTTACGATTCTGCACTAGACACTCGATCCAGACCCCTCAATCCTGTTCACCGGCCAACAGAGCACGTAGACTCCCGCCCAAATGGAAGCGACAAAAGAAAGACTTCACGTTCTGCGCCAGCGCTTGCTCGCTGCTAATCTGCGCAGCAGATCACTCCGACTGAGCAGGACCACACGTTCCGGAGCTTTTGACCTCTCTCGCTTGGAAGACCTCAATCCCAGCGCGCTGGAGAAACTGCGCGAAGGGCTCGGCGAAGCCAAAGCCTTTACTGCCCAGTTGATGGCCGTGAGAGGGACGGGAGAGGAGGAGCGTCTGGCCTCCGAGGACCTGAGACGTCTCAGTAATGCTGCCCACCGCACTTGGATGGAGGTCGGCGAAGACGAACTCCTTCTCGGGTGGCCGTTCATCGAGTGCAAGTTCTCGGACACGTGGTTGCGTGCGCCGCTGCTCCTATATCCGGTGACCTTCAAGCGATCTCGGAGAGGACGCCTGGTCTGGCGCCTTACGGTAGAAGGCAGACCGGACGTCAACGAAGTCCTGATTCAAGCACTCTTCCGCCTCGGTGGGGTGCGACCCGATCTCGAGCGGTTGATCGAAATGGATGAGGACGGGGCGCTCAAACCCGATGACGCCAGTTGGGCTGGTATTGCGGCTTGGTTGACCGATTGCGGGATCACATTGCACGAGTGCGCGGAGCAGCTCCCGAGCCTCGATCCAATTCAGAAACGAGACAGGGAAGCCCGAGATGGGTACGAAGACGGCCGCGCCGAGCTGCGAAATCACCTTGTGCTGGGCCGGTTTCCTCAGTCATCGAGCAACATCTTGTCGGAGTACAACGAGCTCGAGCAGCGACTCGAACTGCTGAGCGATAGCCCAGCGGCAGAGTTGTTGGCGATCGATCTGGACGCGGAACCCGAGGAGTTTAACCTCGATGAGGTGTCCGACGAGCCGGTCTCGGAAGAGTCGGCCGTCAAACTGCTCACTACCCCCGAGGACGCTCGAATTCTCCCATCGGACGCGAGCCAGGAGGCCGTCATTCGGGCGCTCGAGGAACCGGATGGGACGGGCCTCGTGGTTCGCGGGCCGCCGGGTACCGGCAAGTCCCAGCTCATCTCCAACCTGGTGGGCCAGGCCATTCACCGCAACGAACGCATTCTCGTCGTTTGCCAGAAGCGGGCTGCCCTCGATGTGGTGGCTCAGCGTGTCGGAGAAATGGGCCTCGGCGAGGCGATCGCAGTCGTCCACGACATCCATCACGACCGCAAGCCGTTTACGGCCGCCTTGGCAGCAACGATAGAGGGGGCCATCAACGTTGAGGAATCTGGCGCTCTCGCGGACAAAGTGCGGGCTGAGAAGGCTGCCCTGGCCCAGTTCGACTCGGACAAGCAGCGGTTCGAGGTCCGCATTAGTGCCGCTGAGGCCGCCTACAACGCCATGATGGCGCCGGGCCCGGGGGGATATCCCCTAGCGGAACTCTTCGAGAGAGCGCTTGACGATGACGGCCGCGAGTTACCCGATTTGAGTGAGGTCTCGGCAAATGTCGAGAATGAGGCCGTGATCCACGCGCTGCCAGCGATCGAGAGCCTGGCGCCCGAAGCCCAAGCCTATGCCGCGCCACATCCACTGGCTGTCCGGACGGATTGGGCTGGCCAGAATGAAACAAGTCTGGTCGAGCTGCGAGACGAACTCAAAGCGCTGAAAGCGACAATCGCGAAGTGTGGCGGCGTTCCCGATGCGACGTTGACTCCAGGTGATGCCGCAGCCCACTCCGCACTGTGGGAACAGGCCGCCGATTTACTCGACTTGTTCGAGAGCGGTACGAGCGAATCCCAAGAGCAATTTGCGCTGTTTTGGACCTACACCCACGGCGGTGGTGACGGGACTGCCTTCGAGCGGCTGGTTGCGCGAATCGAGAAAGGAAAGGAGCTGGAATCAGTGCCGCCGGGCCTCTACCTGGCCTCGTCTGAGCGCGTGTTGGATTGGCTCGCCATGCTCAACGAACTCAGCGAACTAAAGCCGAAGTGGTGGCGATTCATCCTGCCCAAGTTCTGGCGGTTGAGAAAGGTACCCGATGCAATCATCGACCGCTGCGCGATCACTGGGACGATGCTACCCGAGAACGTTGTCTCGGACCTGGTACGACTCTGTGAACGCACCCTCGAGTGGCACCGGTTCTTCCGTGAGGTCAGTGAACTCCTGGAGGACGCGCCCATCTTCGACTTCGGCTGCAGTGGCCAGTCTTCGGATGTGGCAGCGGCCTTGGGCGAACTCGACGATCGCAAGAACAAAGCAGACCAGTTCAAGACGCTTCACAAGCGTCTGCGCGGCGCACACGCAGACTACTCCGAGCTGCCTGACTTTTCGGCCACCGTTGATTACCCCGGAATCCCGATCATTCGAGCGGCCCTCGCGGATCGGACAGAACATCGCCATCTGACTGCTGCAAAGCAAATCGCGGTGTCGTTGCAGGCGAGTTTCTCACAACGGTGGCTGGAGCCTGTTATCGAGTCAGCCAAAAAGGGTGCTCCCGACGGCTCGCGAATCGAGCAGGTTCTGGAGAGTTGGGACGAGGCAATCCCGGTGGCAGAAATGGACCGCAGGCAGGCTGAACTCCCACTGTGGGCGCGGGAATTTCTTAGAACCTACCGGCCGAAACCCAAGGCTGATGTGAGCTCGCTGGTGTCGAGCTTCGATCCCGGCGCACTCGAGGCCGATCTGTATCTGACTTTGGAGCGGTCGTGGCGTCAACAGGCGCTTGACGGCAACACCGTGGCCCAAATTGAGAGCGGACTCGTCGATGAAACGCATCGCGCCGGACTCGAATCGGCATACGCAAAGATGGTCGAAAGCGCCGCCCCCGCTGTTGCTGCTCGCTACCGCCAAAGGCTGCGCAGGGCCGCCGCCCAGACCAAAGGCGTCGGTCGGTCGCTGCGACAATGCCTCAAGGACGCCAACAAGAAGCGCTACAGATTGTCGATCCGCCAGTTCGTCGAGCGCTATTGGTCAAAGGGATTGGCCTGGTTGCGCCCGGTATGGTTGTGCTCCCCCGAGAGCGTAGCGGCGCTCTTTCCCCTCGAAAACGGCTTGTTTGATCGCGTCGTGATGGACGAGGCGAGCCAGTGCCCGGTCGAATCGGCGCTGCCAGCTATGATTCGGGGCAAGCGGCTGGTGATCGCCGGGGACGAAAAACAGATGCCCCCCAGTCATTTCTTCGCCTCTCGAGATGACGACGACCTTCTCGAGGATGAGGAAGAGAGCGCCCTGCTCTCAGCTCAGTCCATCTTGGATGTGGCTCGAATCGCCTACCAGGGGAGCATGCTGCGCTTCCACTATCGATCGAAGTTCGAGGAATTGATCACCTTTTCGAATAATGCCTTCTACTCCGGCGGTTTGGTGACGGCACCCCCGGCCCAAATCACGAAGCAGGACTACGAGGGCATGCACTACGAGATAGGCGAGGGGATCTGGAAGGACCAGGTGAATCGGCCCGAGGCCGAGCGCGTGCTCGAAACTGTTTTGGGCCTGTTGGCGAAGGAGACGGAGGATGGGACGCCCCCCACGGTCGGCATCGTCACTTTCAATCAGAAACAGCGCGAGCTGATCGAGGACCTGCTCGACGAACGGTCGTTGGACGACGAGGTGGCTCGCGATTTGTTGGCGGCTGATCGAGATCGAAGCGCTATCGAGTCCCTGTTTGTGAAGAACATCGAGAACGTTCAGGGTGATGAACGGGACATCATCGTTTTTTCAGTCGGTTATGGTCCATCAGAGGAGGGCGGAAGGGTCCACGCTCGGTTCGGACCGGTCGGCCAGGAGGGCGGCGAAAACCGTCTAAATGTAGCGATAACCCGAGCCAAACGGGGTGTGAGGGTTCTGTCTTCTTTCGACCCAACCGAACTCAATACCAAGAGCACAAAGAACCTCGGCCCCAAGCTATTCCACTCCTACCTTGATTACGCTCAGGCCGTTGGTTCGGGTGATCCCGGCAACGTCAATCGCTCCCTCGGCAACTTGGAAACGCTCGTAGAGGATCAAGCTCCGGTGATGGGCGAGGCCAAGCCGCCCAGTCGAGTCGGTCTCAAGGTACGAGATGAGCTCGCAAATCGACTCGAGAGTTGTGGACTAGAGGTCGCGCGCGACTTCGGGATTGGGCCTTTCAAACTCGACATCGCGATCCGGAATTCATCCGCTGACACCTGGGCCTGTGGTGTCGATTGCACCCAGTTTCTCGCAACGCGTGACGCGATCAGGCGTGATATCTCTACCCCGTTTTTCTGGCGCCGGGCGGGCTGGCGGTTGGTTCGAGTCAGTCCCGCGATGTGGCTCGAGCGAAAGGAGGAGGTTGTTGGCGCCATACTCGAGATTCTCGAAGCCGCCACGTCCACCGACAGCCCCGCAACGGACGTTTGACCACAATCTGGTGAATACTCAGCCAATTGAGTGCGTCCCAAACTACGACCTTCCGATCACAAACGCGGCGCGCGCGGAGTGAGGCAGGAAGAAAGAGTATGCGAGTTCTTAAAACACACCCCCGCGCCACACGGCGCGCGATCGCCATCACAGCAGCTATCCTCACCCTGGCAATCAGTGGGACAACATGGGGTCATGGCCGCGGCGCTGGCTCATCTCCAGAAATGACGATTAACTCAGGTGCCAACTTCGATATCTCGCTCACCGGTGAGCCCGGCGGGCGCCGAAACGCATCGAGCGAGATTGACCGCAGTTGTGTTGGTTACATCAGCAGACGGCCAAATCATCGCATTCGACTTGCCTCGGATATGGACAACTTCGCCCTCCGCATCGAATCAGATCAGGACACCACGCTAGTCGTTCGGAACGGCCGCGATGTGCGCTGCAATGACGACAGTGACGGGCTGAATCCGGTCCTCGACGGGAGCTGGAGCGCCGGTTCGTACGATATCTTTGTCGGTAACTACCACAGCGGTCGCTCAGGCGAGTACGTCCTCCACCTCGAGGCGTCCCGACGACGGGGCCGGCGTGAGGCCCGCCTCGATACCGGTGCTAGCGAGTCGGTGCACGGTGATGGCACCCTCCGTGGCCGACGTGGCCGACGTGGCCGGGGTCGTGTGGAACTCACCGGTGTCTCGGGCGGGGGGATTGATACCAGTTACTTGAACAGACGAGCAGCTGGCTCTTGCGACGGTTACACGGCTGCCAAACCATCTCATCTCGTGACTCTGGCCCGAGACTTCGAAACGGTCGATTTCACCGTCGATGGGCGCGGGTCATCCCTTGTGGTGGTGACGCCGAGCGGCCAAGTGCTGTGCAACAGCGACCGTGGTGAATCCACCATTCGCGCCGAAGGCCTGGCCTCAGGTACCTATCGAGTCTGGATTCCCAGTCGACGGGAACGGGTTGCAAATGACTACTCCCTAACAGTCGGTGTGCCGAGGACCGAACGGACCGGGCGGATGATATTCGACGGCAAGTTCGAGGGTTCTGATGTGACCTTCGCGGGTCGCACGGCGGAGGACGTACAACGAGACTGTGCAACATTCACCAGTAGCGTTCCCCAGAACTGGGTCGATGAAATCGAAATCGCAGGTCGCAGCTATCGAAACCGTTCGGGCTACTGGGGGGCCGACGCGCTGTGTTCAATCGCAGCTGCCAACGCAACGCCACGGCGCGGCGAATGTGGCGCAACGATACAGGGTTCGATCGAAACCACGCCTTTTGCCTTCTGTGCTCGCGACCAAGATGCGTTGGCGAGCCTGGTGACGACGCTGGTGCCGAACCTCACGACGTCCTGGGTCGATGACATGGTGATCAACGGCCAAACGATTCGCAATCGCTCGGGCTACTGGAACGCAAGGGCCGTCACTGCGATTTTGCTGAACAACACGGTAGACGAGACTACCGCCCTGCAAGCAGCCGGCACGGTTGAAAGCGTGCCGTTCGTCTTCTCGGCTCGGACGGCTCGGGAGCTGCGTGCCAGCTGCGAAGCGTTCTGGACTGAGCTGAACTTTACCTGGGCCGATGACATGGTGATCAACGGGCAGTCGCGACGGAACCGGCGCGGCTACTGGTCAGGTGCCGAAGCCTGCATGATCGTCAGTTCCGTAGCGCAAGAGACCTAAAGGCCTCCCTTGACCACCTCGAGACGTCACGACTTCTTGTCGAGTGTGGTCAGGATAGCCGGGCTCACACCCTGTTCCAGTTGCGCCATGAAATCCAGTGACTGTTCATGTTCGGGATTCAGGGCCAAGACCTCCCGATAGGCCTCGGTTGCTTTGTCGAGTTCCTTGGTCAGATACCGATAATGTTGGGCCTTTCGGGTCAGCATTAACGAGAGTAGGGCGCCCGCGTTGGCCTCGCCGGACGTCACCCGCTCCCGATTGGAAGCGATGCCGCGGCTCCAAAAAGACTCGGCTATATCGATTGCACCAGCCTTTCCGAGCGAAACCTCGAACAGCATTAGGAATTTCATACTTCGTTTCAGATTACATTCGAGCAGAATGAGTACGGCTTCCCCGGCAGACTCCAAATCAGCGGGCTCTTGTCTGCGGGCTGATTGAAACCAATACCCAGCATAGATGTATCTCGCGTCGGGTTTCTCAACCATTTCAGTGAGCTGTTTGGCGAGTTGAGTACATGCCTTCCAACGACCTCGCATGCTCTCGAGTTGGTACATCACTTCCACGAGCCACCAGTCATTGGGGTTCTTCCTGGACAGCTCATGGAGAATTGTCATCGCATCCGGCTCGGCCTTATGGCTGACCATCTCTCCAAGAAGAGACTGAAGCTCTTTCGGAGAAACAAAGTTCGTCAGGCGAGCCTCGATACGGTTGCGAAAACGCTTGAGGGCGCGGGATTTTGCACTAAACCACATAACTCCACCGGTCGTGTCGGTTGATGACTTGGACATTGCCCGAGAGTACGCGGTGTTTCAATGTCTCGACGAGCAAAAGCTGGCCACTTTTTCGCTGCCCGGCCTTGCCAATCCGGTCGAAGAGCGATATTCGGACACCTAGGTTCTGTGTATGCGCCATAAGGAGACCGATACATGTCTGATCTACGCGCCGTCGACTGTCTCTTCCCCCTACTCATGAAAGACTGGAAAGCCAGTTGGGTCAACGCGACCAATTCACCCGGTGAGCTGAAGTGTCAGGTCGAACGGGCCTGGGGCGAGGGCTATGACGATGGGGACGCTCTCATCGCCGCCATGGACGCCGCAGGGATTGAGACGATTCTGGCCACGGACCTGCTGGCCTGGTCGTATCGCCGCAACGAGCGGTTTGCGCTCGACATGACGGAGACTATAGCCGATCTCACCGAGCGATACCCCGGCCGAGTCTACGGTCTGGCCGATTATGACCCCTTCAACATTCGTGCGAGCCTCAAAAAGCTCGAGGAAGATGTCACCCAGCGCCAGTACAAAGGGGTCTACATCCACATCTATGGCTACGATATCGCGTTGACCGACCGCAAAATGTACCCGCTCTATGCCAAGTGCGAAGAGATGCAGGTTCCGGTATCGATGCAGGTGGGCCACGTGCTCGAGGCAATGCCGAGCGAGCACGGCCGTCCGATGCAGCTCGATCGCATCGCCTGCGACTTCCCCGATCTCACACTCATTGGGACCCACACTGGTTGGCCCTGGGTCGACGAAATGCTGGCCGTGGCGACGAAGTGGCCGAACGTGTACATCAACGTAAGCGCCTGGCTGCCGAAGTACTTCAGCCCTCAGCTCGTCCAGTTCATGCGTGGCCGCACCGGTGGAAACAAAGTCCTATTCGGTTCAAATGGCCTGTCTTGGGAGCGGTATCTGGAGCAATTCGACGCCATGGAACTCAAGGGCGACAACCTCCAGAAAATTCTCTACGACAACCCACGCCGAGTTCACGGGCTGGGCTGAGTCTTCAGCCGAAGACGAGCTCCAAAAAACGTCTCAAAAGCTGTCCGGCCTCTTTGCTTTCCCCGAACTTCGCTCGTTCGACGTCCCTCTCAGCCTCGCTGAGGTCGGGCGCATAGGACTCAACGTAGGCGTTATAGCGGTCGATATTCGTTTCTCGCGTGAGCTCCGGGTGGAACTGTGCGCCCCAGATCGGAAGACTGTCGATACGAAACCCCTGATTCACCGCCCGCTCGCTGCTGGCCAAGTTCTCGACGCCTTCAGGCAAACAAAGGGCCTGATCCTTGTGTCCTTGCTGGGCCAGGAACACCTCCGGGAGCTGCCCGAAAAGCGGATCTTCTGCTCCTGCTTCGGTGAGCTGAAGCTCGAAGGTTCCGACTTCTGTGTTGTCTGGGTCGTGAATGATCTTGCCACCCAACGCTTCCACTATCAGTTGGTAGCCAAAACACGCCGCAAATGTCGGTTTGCCGCGAGTGGCCACCTCACGCATCAAATCGAGAACGGCTTCGTGATTGGGCAAATTCTTCTTCGATACGTAGAATTGGCCGCTGCCCCCAACCATCAGGGCGTCGTACTGATTCAGGGAGGACCAGGCCAGGGGTTCTACCAAGTTGTGCGGGACGAACTGATGATCCTCGAGCTGGGTTTGGTCGATGAAACAGCGGAATTCATGATCCCGCATCGGATCGTCATCGTGACGAGCTTGGAGAAGGGCGATTTTCAGGCGGCGTAGAGGCATATCGATTTCTAGCACAGTTGGCGAGTCAAGGGCATGGGACGTCGCTGCTCGCGCCATCTGGGACGCTGGGAGCGCCATCCAGCCAGCTCTCGAGGAAGCATCGGTACTGGTATTGTGGTGCTTCTGTCTGAAAGACGACTTCATGACCGTCTTCGACTCCTCCTTCAGCGTGCTGGACCACCACGGCAGTCGCATCACCCCGATTTGCTTCGACAGGGTAGGGGACTTCCGACCGGCCAACGAGGTCCAACAAGCTCGCGATGGGATCGTGAATCGCTAACTCCGGATGATCGGCGTCGAGCTGTTCTCCAGCGAGATCGAGCCCAATCGATAAGGTCGTCGCGTTGGCGATCGGGGGCATGATGTAGTGGTCGACGATTCCCTGGAGCATCAACACGTGACGGGCATTCCCAGAAAGACGGGCGTCAATCAAGAAACGTCCGTAGACCGGTGGATCGGCCGGTTCCCCAGCCCATTGAAGCAAACTGAGGACCGGATCGTGTCGATGAAGGCTGTCTGACGGGTAGTTCAACATCACTTCGGCTAAAGGACGCACTTCGAGCGGCTTTTCCTTGAAGATGACATTTTCAATCCAGCTTCCGCCCGCGCCGCTCAGGATCAATGCGCCGTAGGCCGGCTGGACCGCCATGACCAGTGGCGCGATCGTCGCCCCCATCGAGTGGCCCATTAGAGCAAGGTGCTCGCCGTCGAAGCCCACGGAGTCGTCACCCAAGCCCGGGCAAGCGCTGCCGTCGACCTCGAGTTCGCGGATGATATCCGCCAACAGCGCTAGCTCCAGAGCGGATTGGCGCACGTTGTCCCGCAGGGCGATCGGGTTGTTGATGTTGAACATCAGGAATTGCTCGTCTCCGCCTGTGACGTTTCTGAGGCCGCCGTGGGGCCCGTCGACACTGATTCCAGCGAATCCAGCCCGCGCGAAGTGCAGTGCCGGCCCACTGCCAGGTTCGTCGGCTTCGCCACCAGACTCGCTTCTGTGACCGCGATCAACGAGGGGGCGATTGCCACCTCCACCGGTGCGAATGAACACTGCCGCAGGAAATCCCCCCTCGGGCTCGGCAGTGCGTGGCAGCGTCACCACCAGATTCGAGGTCTCGGTCCCCTGCGATTCGAGGTTGCCATTCTCGTCTCGCAGCCAGCCGCCGTCGACCGACAAGAAAGGCGGCGTGCCAGCTTGGTAGGTGGGCATATCGATGGTGGTCTGGAATACGCAGTAGTCGTCGAATACCTCCGCAGCCTCAAAGGGCGCGTTTGGTTCCGGCAGAGCGAGACCCGACACATGCGCCACGGCCTCTACGAACTCGCTATGG
The DNA here is from genome assembly GCA_964503485.1 of uncultured Bradymonadales bacterium. Lineage (GTDB taxonomy): Bacteria > Myxococcota_A > Bradymonadia > JAFGEP01 > JAFGEP01 > CAZDBH01. The sequence goes on from CAZDBH010000065.1 coordinate 13,169, forward strand.
GGCGACCAGGTCGTGAAGAGGGCGATGGCAGCCAACTGTGAACGGTTCAAACCGGATCCTTCCAGCAGGTCGAGGGCCTCTTGAATCGCATCAAACTGTACTTCGGCGAGGTCGTCCGGACGTACGCCCGCGGCTAGCTGAGCCATCTCGAGCGAAACCCCGAGTTCCGCACCCTCGGAGTCGGCCAGGCTTCTCAACACAACGGCAGCGTAGGTCGTGTCCGGCTCCAGCGGCACACCCTGCAGCGGGAGCAAAGAAAGCAGGTTTGGTGCGCCAAACGGGCCCCCATCCTCTGCGAAGTGCACTGAAATCGGGTAGCGCCGAAGCCGATGGCTCGAGAATCGGTCCACGTCGATGAGCATGACCGAAGCCTCGTCCTCAATCGATTCTCGGACGGTCGGCAGCTCATCGCCGACCGCTCCGTCTAGCGAAAAGAATACCCCATGCGTGGTACCGAACCCGGCGCTTCCCGCGACGATGTCAATCAAGCTGTCAACCAGAGGGATATTGCTCGGGTTTGGGAAGGCCGCGACCGTGACTCCAGCCTCAGTAACCAGCGAATCATCTGGGAATGGTGCACTGTAGAAACCGGCTGAGCGCGAGTAGTCCATACCGATCTGCACGCCCGGGATGGCCGTCGGCTCTTCGACGTCGACAGACTCATCCGAGCCCACCTCGGGGCGGGCGTCGTCGAGGGCGTCCGTCGAATTCACCTCGATGGGATCGTCGCTGCAGGCACTCAACAGAAAAAGGAATCCGAGGGAGAGGTGCAGGCGGCTCATTGGCTATCCTCGATGTAAACAGCGCTTCGCTCTTCGACCTCGACTGAGTCAATCTCGATCGCCGATTCCGACAGATTGAGAAGGACGCGGCCATCGGCCCCGCGCCAAATCTGTGGTACAGCGTGAGAGTTCGTTCCCGAGAAGTGGTCTTGCATAGCGTTTACGAGTCTATCCGGCGGATCGCTCGGAAACAGGTCCACCGGAATGAACGGTTCACCCGCGATCGCTGCTTCGACAACCGCTTCGTCGACTCCCCAGGACCATCGCTCCCGGTCCAGAACCTGCAGGTCGTCTGATAGAAAGAAGGCCCCGCCAGCGAGAGCAGCTACCCAGGCGCCGGCGTGGACTTCCGGTTCGGGAAGCGTCCGGAGAATGGGCGGATCCGCGTCGCACAGAACGGTCCAGCACAATGGCCAGCGAGCAGACATCGACCGCGCCTCATTTGCGGCAAAGGCAAACCCGGGCCCGATCAGCTCGAGAGCGATATCCGGACCCATTCGCCAGGCGTCCACGTAGGGAAAGCTCGGGTGTGGAGGAGCGCCGACGGCTAGCAGCAGCACGTCTTCTCCAGCAGCCTCACGGATCAGAGACAGCGCCCGCCCGTAAGCTTCTAGCCCGGTGATCGACTCGAAGCGTCCACCTTCGTAGGCACCGGCAAAGAGAAAATCGATCTTCAAAAAGTCGTAACCCCAACCCACTATCTCAGTCACGAAGTCCCGGATGTGCTGCGCTGCCTCGGGGTGGGTCGGGTCGAGGATCATCAGGCGCCCCGCATCCGGTTTGAAGTAGGACGTTCCCTGCACGAACCAATCGGGGTGGTCTGCGACCAGACTGCTGGCTTCGTCAACCAGTAGCGGGGCGAGCCAGATCCCGGTTGAGAGGCCGTCGTCGTGAAGGTCAGTTGCGAGACCGTCCATTCCTGAGGGGAACTTGTCGTTCGGTACCCATTCCCCCCACAGTTGCTGCCAACCGTCGTCGACAACGATCCGGAGTGGCGGTGCATGATCCGGCAGATTGGGAGTCAAAAGCTCCACCGCGAGCTCTGCATTGGCCCTCACGGCGGCCTCGTCAACGGCGTTCCACAGTTCGTACCACGAATTCCAACCCGCCTCAGCCCGATGCTCGGTTGCAGCGAGGTGCCCCGGGAGGGACCGGCCGTAGGTTTCCAATAAGTCTTGTGGGTTGTCTCCGAAGGAAAACTGCCAGACTTCTCCGCTAAATGCCTCGCCCGGCCCAAGGGTGATGCGTTCACCAGAGGCACCACTCACAGCCCGCACGACGAGCGCCTCTGACTCGTCCTTTGCGATGCTGACCCAAGGCTTCAATCGCTCGGCGGTATGAACACCAACCAACAGCGAGAGTGGGCCCCCGCCTGCGATTGTATAAAACCAGGACAGGCCCTCTCCGGTCCGGAGGACCTCTCCGTCTCCAGTCAGAGCAGCGCTTTCCATCAGGGATTCCAAACTGGGATCGGGACCGATCTCGATGAATCCGCTCTGCGACCAGGACTGGAATCCGTTTGAGAGCCAAGAGGCCGCTCCCTCCAACTCAACGGTGCCCACGAGGGCCAAGCCCTGCAGTTCTGCCGTCTCTTGGGCAACCAGCGATACGACCAGCCCACCGCGGTCGTTCGCGACAGAGACCGTCCCTACACCGTCTACCGAGCACTCCAGCCCCGCGTCTTGCAGTGTGCAGGAATCCGCCTCGATCCAACTTCCTTCGATGATCACGGTCGGGGTGAGGCACAGCTGTTGGTCTTGGCCCACACATACCGCGTTGTTCTCGAACCGAACGTCGGCCGCATCGAGCGCGGTTGTTTCTTCGCTTGCGTCCAAAGTATCTGGAGGGGCGGGCTCACTGATCCCACAGTCCAACGTGGTCGCCGCGCACAATATGACTAGAAGGTTTTTGGTTTTCATGGCTCCGCCTGGGATGCGGCGCGCAGTCTAACAGCTTTGCTCGGTGGGCTCTACGGCCCACCACTGGAGGGGAACCGATCAGATGATAGGGGACAACCGAGTTACTCGACGATCGCCGAGTCGTGGTACATCTGCTCCGCCGGGCGACCCGAGGTGACTTCCTCGCGCCGTGAGCGGTTTTGGAGCTGGAGATCACGCGACCGTTCCTCATCGACGTCATCGTCTTCGAGTTCGCCGAGCAACTGCTCTACTTCGTTTGCCTCGTCTGCCAAGACAGCGTTTCCGTAAGCAGTTGCCTGCGACTCCAATTGGCTTCGTCGAGAACGGAGTCGTCTGACGGCGCCTTCTTCATCTCCGGACCGGAACTCTTGCAGCGCCAGCTCCACGTCGAGCGCACTAGCCACGCGTTCGGCGTGCTCAATGACCGTTTCGTTGCGGGAAGACTGTGCTTCCTGCGGATCCGTGGTCCGAATCATCATTGCGACCAGGTCGGTACTCTGGCTGAGCTCGCCCACCGGTCTGTACGCCGCAGTCGCCTCGACCACCACACCACTGATCTCGCTACCGACCGTAACCGGCACGATCAGGCGAAGTATCTCGCCCTCGGAGATCTGGCCGATGTTGAACACAACTGATGTACCCTCGCGGCTAGCACCTCGTGAGGGGGAATCACCCAGAATGACGCCCGCAGCGGGCCGAAGCTCCACGGCGACTCCGGTCGCGACCGTTGTGGCAAGGCTCGCAAGCTCTCGCGTCAGAATGTGATCGATGCTGCTGGGGTTGGGCAGGAAGTAGAAGGATCCGGTACCGCTGGCAGAAATGGAACTCAGAATGTCCTCATTGTAGTCACGACCGACTCCGATCGTCGAAGAGACCGTCTGGCTCAGCTCGAGCGCTTGTCCGGCAAGCTCGCCGAGTTGGCCTGGGTTGGTCACACCGCGGTTTGCGTTGCCATCGCTGAGCATGACAAGGCGCCGCACATGCCCCACCGGAGCACTCGTCAGTGCAGAGTATCCCGCCTGAATTCCGCAGCTCACGCAGGTGTTTCCCCGAGCCTCGATATCGTTGATGGCTCGATGAGCAGGATTGCGATCCTCACCAATTTCGAGGTTGGACACAATCGTAGTGGTGCGCGTGTCGTAGGTGATAATCGAGATCACGTCTCCAGTCACCAGCTGGTCGACCAAGGCGTGGGCTGAGTCCCGGGCGTTGTCGATCTTGTCGCCTCGCATGCTCCCGCTCGTGTCGATCACAACCGCCATCGAAACCGGCGTTCTGGCGGTCTCCAACCCCTCAGCGCCCTTTAGTTCGACCATCACAACCGTCGAGTTGTCCGAGGGCAGAAGAGCCGACTGGCCCAGCGCTAATGTCGCTTGCAACGCATCGGGGGTCGGCTCCGCAGTAACGCGTTCGAGCGGTGCATCGACCGTACCCTCAGTGGGCCCATCGGCCGGTGTGAAGTTGGTGGCCTCCTGGGCGAAAGCCGACAGGGGCAATGCTAGAGCTACCGAAGCGAAGATGAGTTGGCGGAATCGAGGTGCGATCATAGTGGTTCCTCTCAGGATCGAAATGGATCAACTTGTGACGAGTGCCTGTGCATGGGCATGAAACGAAAGAGACTGAGAAAAGGTCTATTTTCTGGGAAGTCGCAGTTCGAAAGCTGCACTCGCGATCAAGCGCCGGCTTTGTCATGTCATTGATTTCACCCTATTCTGCGGCCGTGAATGTCCAGGCAAACACACCAGATCGGGCCGTAGGGCTCTACCAGACACTCAAGCGCGAGTCGGTCGACCCAAAACGCAGCGCACCGACTCCCGAGATCGTGGAAAAGGACGAGTCCATTCCGGACGAAGGGCATTCCGAGTTGATCTGCACCGGCTGCGGAAACATGATCACAAGCACAGGTCACGCAATTCCAGTCGAAGGAAGCCATGTTCATCGTCGGGTGAATCCCGGCGGTTACGAACACCACTTTCGCTGCTTCTCGCAGGCACCCGGCATCATCACTGCCGGGCAATTGGTGTACTATTTCAGTTGGTTCAGCGGGTTTGGCTGGCAGATGGCCCACTGTTCGGGTTGTGCCGTTCACATGGGTTGGTATTTTGCTGGCGAGTCGACCTTTTTTGGCTTGTTGGTCGACGCCCTGTCGGAGAGGCCAACCGGCTCACGCCCCTCGGCATGAAACGAGGCGCTTGACGCTGGGACTCAATCAGCGCATTGCAATGATAGCTGGCCGGACCACGAATGGGGCGAAGCAATGACTAAACTCGAAGAAAGACCTCCTTGGATTATCCGAACTTATGCTGGATTTGGCGACGCGGAGCAGAGCAACACGCGTTTTCGCTCCAACCTCGAGAAGGGCCAGCGGGGCCTCAGCGTGGCGTTCGATCTACCGACACAGTGTGGCTACGACTCCGATGCCGAGATGGCGATGGGTGAAGTGGGCGGCACGGGAGTCGCGATCGACCATTTGGGCGACATGCGCCGCCTGTTCAAGGAAATCGATCTGGGCAAGATCAATACATCCCTGACGATCAACGCAGCAGCGCCCTGGTTGTTCGCACTCTATGTGGCGTTGGCTGATGAGTTGGGAGTGGACCGCGGCAAGCTGTCGGGAACGACCCAAAACGACCTCTTGAAAGAGTTTGTCGGTCGAGGAACCCACATCTTTGCCCCCGAGCCATCGCTCAGACTGAGCACCGATCTGATCACCTTTTCTGCTCAGCACGTGCCGAAATGGAATCCGATCAACGCCTGCGGTTACCACTACATGGAGAGTGGTGCCAGTCCCGCGCAGGAGGTGGGCTACGCGATCGGAAACGCGTTGTTGATACTCGATTCGATTCGGCCAGACCTCAGCGAGGAAGCCTTCCAAAGTGTTGTGAAGCGGATTTCGTTCTTCGTGAACAGTGGCATCGAGCTGGTCCCGGAAATCGCAAAGATGAGGGCCTACGCAGGACTCTGGAAAGACCTGTGCAAGAGCGAATTCGGGATGGCGGATGTGCGGTTTCGCAGCGGGTGCCAGGTGCGATCACTGTCTCTGACCGAAAGCCAGCCCGAAGTGAACATCATCAGAATTGCCTACCAGGCGCTTCCGGTCGTCCTGTCGGCCTCGGCTCGGGTGCGGGCACTGCAACTCCCTGGCTTCCGAGAGGCCAGTGGGCTCCCCGACCAAGCCGAGCAGACTCTCGCCCTGAGAACTCAGCAAGTACTAATGTACGAGACCGGGCTGGCGGACTACGGCGACATCTTCGAAGGCAGTGTCGTGGTCGAACGCGAGACCAAGTTAGTGCGGGACAAAGCACTCGAGATTATCCGGACGATGCGTGAACGCTCCTACGAGGAGTGCATCGGCTACATCGCCAAGAGCATGACGATCGGTTTGGTGGAACAACAGGCCGCTCTCGAGAGCGGAGAGACAATTCGCGTGGGTGTGAACGCGTTTCTCGACCCCGTCGACTTGACCCCTCCACCGAGCTATGCCGACGACAGCGGCGAGCGGACAAAAGGAACGGAACGGCAGCTCGATCGACTTGCAGCCTGGCGCTCTGAGCGGGACGAGCAGCTGGTCAGCGGCCGAAGAGAAGTCCTCTTCAGGGCAGCCAAGTCTGGCGACAACGTCATGGAGTCCTCCATCGCGTTGGCCAAGGCGGGCGGTACAACGGGCGAATGGACAGCGACCCTCGAGGACGCCTTTGGTGGTCGTTATCAGGCGCCGCTGGGAACAGATGTCACCGTGGCGAATCCTGTCTCCGTTCCAAAAGTAGACCGTCCAATCCGCTTACTGCTCGCAAAGGGCGGCTTAGATGGGCATGTCAACGCGGTCAAGCTGCTCGCCTACGCCTGCCGTGAAGCCGGGATGGAGGTGATTTATTCAGGGCTACAGCAGACCCCAGCAGCGATCGCCCAGTCCGCGATCCAAGAGGACGTGGATCTGATCGGTGTCTCTTCCCTAGCTGGTGCTCACATCCACATCGCGACGGGGTTATTCGAAGCGCTCACAAAACGGGGTGCTGCCGATATTCCGGTCGTCTTGGGTGGAATCGTGCCGGAGAGCGACGCCGATGCGCTTCAGAAACTCGGAGTTGGAGCCGTGTTGACACCCAAAGACGCCGCCGGGGGGGCGCTCATCGAGCGCGTGGTCCAGGTGGCAAAGAACCGAACCTGATTGGACTGAACCGAGACTCATCACAATAAGAACCGTCGAGTCAGGCGGGCGATCGTTCGGTGGTCGCCTGCTCTTCGACGGAAGAATCTACCGAACCGTGCGGCGAGGAAGAATGGCTGCGTACATCATGAACGTAGCGAAGATAGACGCTGGTCTCTTGTTTTGAGCGGGCGTCCAGTGTTTCCCACAGTTGCGAGCGGCGGATATCCAGCAAGAGTTTAGCGGCGGTCGCCGTGTCCTTGGAGGATTGCGACCAGAGTCCTACGCGCACAATCGAGAGTGCCGCGCGAAGCACTTTGGCTTCAGCGTCCCTATTGCCCGTCCCAGCAGGCAGAGCGGCGTGTTCGAGAACGAACCGGTGAGCACGCGCCAAGGCGACGGACACATTGCAAGCGTTGGTTTGTAGCCACCCGCCCTTTCTGCCATCAATGGTTGCAGATTCCGACTTCTGGGAATAATGATAGAGATGACGCTCGCAGAGGCGGCGCCAACTTTTGCCTGGGGGCACCCGGCCGGGCCGTTTCAGACAGTATAGATTGCCGTGGTCCCCAGGGATAACCTCCAGGACGCCGGCTTCGGCGAGCAATTCGAGGGCCCGGAGCGTGGCATCAAGATCGCCGAACCGGACGACAACCACGACAGCCTCAGCATCGAAGGTACCAGAGAACACCGAAAGGTGCGCTTTGAACTGGCTCAACTCCGTTTCCAACGTCCATACCTGTGACTATTGCGTTGTCATACAGTACGGCCGAGTTGACAGGGATGCTGAAAAGGAATCGACTTTTCGAAGAACTGGCGGCCTTGGGGACCGGCAACGCCCGTTGTTCGGGGGGAGAGAGGACTCTGCGGACCCACCAAGCGCTTGACTTCAATTACTGATTGCGTCATTTCACCGTACGCGTTTTCCCGCCGACCAGTTGTTTTAAAAAAGGGGACCGATAATGAACCGAGCGTTTCTTTATGTGACTTGCACAGTGCTCGCCGCCGCCTTGGCGCTGGTACCTAGTTGCTCGAGTGACTCGAACACCGAGTCTGACGGCGGAGGAGATGTGGCGACCACTGACGATACCTCGGACACGAGCCAGACGGACGACAGTCAGACAGAAGATATGGCTCCGTCGGATGAATCCACCGCTGATTCGACTGAGGACGCAGCACCCGATGAGCCCGAGCCGCGCGAGGTATGCGGTATCTTGCCAGCGCAAGACGAGACCTCGGTGATGTACGACATTGTCACTCCCTTTCAGAAGTTCGTCGGCACGGCCGAGCTGAGCCTCGAGGGGCAAACGGTCACTGTCGACATTATCGACGAGACCGACGAATTCGTAGGTGATTTCGACGAAGAGAACGGGAACTGCATCCTCGTGGATGTCGATGCACTCTCAGCCGACCTTTGTTTCCACAACGCGGACGGAACACCCGCCGCGGACGCTTCTCTGGGAGCCAACCTCTACGGATTCATCCACGGGGCACCCCACACCTTCCCAACGGCGACGTTGATCGGCGCGGTGCGAAGGGGCGTAGATCGCAGTTGTTCCCCAGGTGGGTTCTACACGATTGAGCTAGGCGACGATCTTGCCGTTGAAGGTGACCTGGCTGAGGAAGTCAGCACGTTCGTACAGGAAGACTTCCTTCAGTACTTTGGCCTATTCGACCTCGGCAACGACAAGTTCAGCGCGGTGGTGAGCGTCGAAGAACCCACTGAGGAGCAACTCCAGGACGGCGATCCAATCGGTGGTGATATTCAGATATATGTGCCCACCGGATTTGTAGTTGACGTGGCCGACGAGGAGCTCAGCTTCGACCTGGATTTCGAACTGGCCGGCACAGCAGACTTCGATGAGAACACAATCTCGGGGACAATCACCCTGACGATTGACGGCGACTCGACAGCCGGAGAAATCTCGGCCAGTTTCACCGCCGCGCGCCCCTGACTGGCATCCGTTCTCCCCCTCTCTCTGATTCAATCCCAACAGCTTCCGAAACGTGTGAATTCTCTATGAATATCACCGGTTGAAGATCGACCGATCGTTGAAAATGCCCGATTTAGTGTATTCTGGATTGGGTCAAATAGTGACAGATTGCGGTTCTGTGAGTTTGGCTGTCTGTGTGGTAAATAGTTTTACTGGAACAGTAAATCGTGTGTTTAAGGTGCCTGGTGCTCGTATTCTGATAAAGTTTTGTTTTTTCTGCGGCGGGTCGCTACTCTTAGAGAGTCGATTGATAGCTGCGACAAACTCGATTGATGGATTGCCGTTGCCTGGTGCGTCATTGTCGGAGGGACGATTATGGGATACGGGTTGGGACGCCAAGGTGTGCTTGTTCTATGTCTAGCCCTCGCAACCCTAACCGCCTGCGGCGACTCAGTCAGAGTGCCAAGAGGCGCAGTTGGTGAAGGGGAGGAGTTGACTTGGTTCGGTCCTGGAAGCCTCTACGACGGCGGAGCATTGGTCGCTACGCCCGGAACACTCCTTTTTGAAGTTCAAGACATCGGAGTCCCTGTCCACCAGGAAGTCAATCTGACTAACCGGGGTCAAGACGGCTTGGTCATCTTCCGGCTCGGACCCCAGGGTGGTCGTGCCCGCGATATCCAGCTTACGGATACCGAACTTCCCTTCGCGATCGCCGTCGGTGAAACCGTCCCCGTCACGCTGACCTACACGCCGCAGAGCTGCGACCCGAGTGAAGCTGCACTCCAGATTTATTGGAGCAACAAGGACAGCTCTCGTCTCGAGCTGCCGATCGAAACCACGGGTCTTCTTGGCCAGCTGTCCTTCGAGCCCGAATACGTCTCGTTCGGCCGAGTTGGTGCCTACAACCAGGTCAGCCAAGCGGTGCGGTTCGAGAACTCCGGGCGCTGTCCTTTGCACATAGACGGGATAGAAATCGACGGCGCCCAGACCTTTACCATGACTCAGGATGGTCAGCCTGGGCAGGCCTTCGAGCCGGCGTTCCCCATACTGGTTCATGAGGACTCTCCGCTAGCCTTCGATGTGAGCTACTTCACTCGCATCGACGTGCCCGAAGAGGCGATTCTTCGGGTCTTCGTCAGAGAACAGGAGGAGCCGGTCGAGATTCCCCTTTCGGCAAACGCAAGAGAGTGCCCCATTGCTGTTGCTGAAGGTTTTGTCGAGGCTCGGGAGGACGATCGGGGTACGGACCTGGCCGCTATTCCGCTAGAGACGGTGTACCTCGACGCCTCGGAGAGCTACGATCCGGACGGAGAGGTAGTCGAATATAGGTGGACGACTGTGGAGCGTCCGGACGGGTCGACCGCTCAGATCGTGCCCCACGACAGCTCTCCCAACCCCCGCTTCTTCCTCGATCTAGCGGGTGACTACACATTCCAATTGGATGTGATCGACGCAGACGGAATGGAGTCTTGCGAGAGTGCCTACGTCGCGGTGATGGTTGTGCCTGACGAGGACATTCACGTCCAACTCGTGTGGCAGACACCCGGAGACAATTCACCGGACGACGGGAATGGGACCGACCTGGACCTGCATTTCATGCGCTTGCCCGGGTCGTGGGACACGGAACCGTGGGATTGCCACTGGAAGAACATGACACCTGATTGGGGTGTCGTGGGCGAGTCCGAAGATGACCCGAGTCTAGACATCGACGATGTGGACGATTTCGGCCCTGAGAATATCAACCTGAACCGACCCGAGTCAGGCCGTTCCTACGGTATCGGTGTCTACTACTACAGCGACGCTGGTTACGGCGCCGCTTACGCTACAATCCGCGTGTTTATCGACGGTCTTCCCGTGTTCGAGGCGCTCGACAAAGAACTCAGAGCCACCGGCTACTTCTGGGAGGTCGGCCAGATCACATGGCCGGTGCCAGAGGTGGATGTAGTCGATATCGTTCATCAGTTCGGATTCCCCTAAAAACCCCCGCCAATGGCGGAGTGTTTTGACTACACCGCCTCCAGCTCATACAATGACGAGAACGTAACTGGGGGAATCTCTCGACCCAATGGATTCAACGGTACCAAGAGTCTCGCTACTCGGCGACGAACCCGTTCGGATCTTACTCCAGTACGAATCGACTCTAGACCTTCTCCATACGCTGCGCTCCTACCTCGACGAGGGCGCGTTCACGGTCGAGACGCCGGTGCAGTTGCCAGCAGAAGCCAGCTTTACGGCGACGTTCGAAGTTGAAGGCGAATGTAGGGATCTCGCGGTCCGAGTGATCAGGCAGACCGGCATGAGGCACTGGCTGGAGCCCAGAGTGTCTCCGGTCGACTTCGGATACTTGCTTGAAACACTGGGTCTGGATCTCGACACCTTCAGACTGCGAAGGACCCTTG
>CAZDBH010000066.1:0-24088 GCA_964503485.1 uncultured Bradymonadales bacterium
CTTCTACTCGCATCACCTCCGTCGCACCAGAACGAGGTCTCTCGGACGCTTACGGCGTTCGCGCACTTCGAGGCGAGTGAAGCCGGAGGCAAACGAGGTGTCCTAGCGGGTCATCTCGTAGTAGCGACTGGGAAAGCGGGCATACACAGCCATGACGAGGACCAATTCGCGTGAGTCGACACACTCACCGATCTTGTGGGTGTTTTGCTCCAGACCGGGACCAATTCCAAACATGGCCGGATGTTTGAACGCACCCGAGGTTACCCAGTTCTTGCTTTCGGGTACCGGAATCGAGTCGTCGTTGACCGGTACGGGAATGCCAACCCCATCGGTCGAGAAGATCCAGCGAGAGAGGCGGGGTTCTTTTCGAAGTCCGCCTCCCGGGGTCTCGGCGTCTACCGAGGGGGAGGCAACTCGCCGGTAGACGTCCATTGCCGTGCCGATTGCAGGGTGATCTTCTGGCGTGATCCATCCCGGATAGATCTGGTCGTTGCCGGGTATGGCTCCCGTCCAAGTAGGCTGGTCGTAGACCGGGACCCGGATGTCGACCTTCAGCCCGTCCTCCCTGGCTTTGGCGACTGCGTCCAACGCCTCGATATCGGCGACACTTTGCTCGGGGGTCTCGCCAACTGTGAGCCGCCTGTCGAAGCGGAAAGTGAATCGCTCGGGTACGGCGCAATCGCTGGGTGTCTCGAGCGTCGCGAAACTCGCAGTTCGGGTGCCGTGTCCCAAAAACTCGTGGTCGAGGAACCCGTCTCGTTCGTCGTAGCGGCGGGCGGCCTCGGCTATGATAGCGCCACCGTACTCGAGGGGGTTTTTTCCCTCCCACGGCATCGAACCGTGGCAGCTGCGGCCGGTTACCTCGACCTCAATCTGCATGCGCCCGCGTTGTCCGCGGTAGACTCCAACGCCTCCCAGCTGGGCACAGCCAGTGCCTTCGGTCAGAATGAACACGTCTGGCACCAAGTCTGAAGCGGCCCCCACCAACGTGTTGCGCATCAGGTACATCGGCCCACCACCGTCGTTGTCTTCTTCGGCGGCTGAACCATAGCTGCGAATGATCACCCCCTTGAGGGCGCCTTCATCGCGCAGGGCGAGGGCGATACGTGTGGCCATCACTTGGCAGACAACGCCGCCCAGTTGGTCAGCCGATCCGCGGCCGAACACGAGATGGTCCCACTCGCCGTCTGGCGGCATGTAGCCCAGCTCTCGTTTCAGGAAGTCGGTGTCCACCGACCCATCGCGTCGGCCTTCGTATGCGTCGATACCGCTGCCGATCGCCTCGGTCCAGCGCCCCCTCAGGGCTTTGACGGTGTCGGTGTGGCCGTCTAGATAGATCACCACCTTGTCTTCGACAGGAATCCCGTCTGTGCGGTCTTGAACGCTCCAAACCAGATTGCCGAAGCCATCGAATCCGACATCCTCTGGCCGCTCGACCGCGCCGAGTTCGACGATTCGTTTGCGCAGATACTCGAGTCGAGGGCCTTCGTGGTTCGACAGACCGCACAGCGGATCACCGCCTGTATCAACCGGACGATCGACGTAGTCGGCGGGTATTCGAATGACCTCTTTGAGCAACTCGATCGCGTCGGGGAGGTACTCATTGGCCAGGGCAGTAATCCGTTCGTCGAGCGGTGTTCGCTCAATAGTCATAGATCCTCACAAATTCAGGAAAGGTGTTCGAACAGCCGGCGCTTGAGGTCGACTGACTTAGAAGCCGCCAACATGGCCATGATGCCGTAGACTTTCTTGTTGGCTTCGAGCGCTAGGTCGGTGCGTGCCTTCTCGAGGACGGCGTGGCTCACCTCGTCGCCGATGTCAGCCGGCAGGCAGTGCATGTAGAGGGCCTCTCCGCCCTTGGTCAGTGCCATGCGTCGCTCGTCGCAGATCCAGTCTGTGTATTCGGCGTTCTGGGTCAGACAACGGGCTTCGATTCGAGCCAGTTCGTCGCTGTCGCCTGCTTTGTTCGCAGCGACCCGCTCAGTCATTAGGTCGAAAGGACCCCAGCTTTTGGGATAGACGATGTCGGCCCCCTCAAAGGCGGCGTCCATGTCGTGCATGATTTCAAAACTGCCGCCGACCCGCTCAGCATTGGCAGCAGCCATCTCTACGCAGGAATCGATGAGTTTGTAGCCTGGCGGATGGGCCAAACGCACGTTCATACCGAAGCGCGTAAGGAGCGTAATCAGCCCCTGTGGAACCGACAGTGGCTTCGCATAGCTCGGCGAGTAGGCCCAACTGACTGCGAGCGTCTTGCCCCTCAGATCGTGGCCGAACTTCTGCCGCAGCCAGAGTAAGTCGGCCACCGACTGGGTCGGGTGGTCAACATCGCACTGGAGATTGATGATCGGAACGGAGCGTCTGTCATCCGAGGCGGCCAAGTAGTCGTCGATCCCTTTCTTGAAATCGACCATGAAACGCTGGCCTTCGCCAATGATGAGGTCGTGCCGGATTCCTAGCGCGTGGGCGTTCATTCCCAGCATCGCCCCTGTCTCTTCGGCCGTTTCGCCGTGGGCAACCTGAGTAGAGGAACCATCCACGATCACGGGATGGGCACCTAGTCGAGCCGCCGCCCCCGCCCAACTCGACTTAGTACGTGTCGAGTTGTCGAAAAAGATGGCGTAGTTCAGCTCATTGGTGAACAACGGCAGCTTGCGGCCTGCCCTGTCGATACACTCCAAGGCCTCGGCGACCGCGCATAGGGTCTCGATAGCGTGATCGGAGTGGTCCGAGGTCAGCAGCATGCTCTTGCCTCGCCAATCCGCCAAGCCCATATCGTCCAATTGCTCGACCAACTGTCGAGCTCGAATCACTTGTGTGGTCACGGTTACCGTCCTCCCTGGAAGCGCGAAAGGGAACCTTGCTCGAAACCGTGGCTGATGTCAAAGGAGCTTATGGGGGAGGTTCGTCGAGATCGCCGAAGTCGAACTGGATCGGATCCGCTGCGGTCGAGGCCGTCGGGTAGTCGAACTCGTAAAAGGGGGTCGGCGAGCTGTACATGGGTTCGACGAATGAGTCAGTGGCGCCCAAGTTCCTCTCGGGGTTCGCCTCTGAGGTCCCTGGTTGGCTCCGCAGAACGGGGTACACATGAAACTCACTGCGGTGGTCAAGGCCATCGTAGTAGTAGCGGGCGATGATGGCCGTGCCGACGACTGCAACCATACCCAGGATTGTTAGGGCGACGAGCAACTCGATTAGGTTCAGCTCGATATCGTCTCTCATACCACTCTCCAATTCTCTCGATAGTGTTTAAGAGGAAATGAGAGCGATTTATTCCTGATTCAAGATAGTCACCCGCTGCGGGGACGAGCCAGCGAGGGGTGCTAGTCGTACCCGCTGGGTGCTGTGTTGACGATCCCTCTGACCCTTTTGCGACGCCCTCGCTGGGGGAGGAGTGAGAAAGAAGAGGCGTCGCGCCTAACTCAGGCGTCGGGATCGATTGGGATAACGAGCGCGTTGTAGACGTGTTCGGTCGCCCTAACTTGATGGAGCAACTCTTCTTCGGGCCACGTGCTGACCTGGATGTGAGCTGAAGCGGCAGTGGCACCGCGGAAAATCGTGTTCTCCATGCCTTGCACATTGACGCCCGCCTGACACAGCTTTTCTAACACCGAGGCCAGCACGCCGATCTTGTCGGCGTGGCGAACCACGAGCACGTGGCTAGCTGGCGGCTTGCGAACCAGGTTGACACAGTTGAGGGCCGCGCCGTTCTTCATGAACTTCTCGACGATACGAACCACTTCGCCACCGACCGCGTCCGAGGCCTGATCGGTGCTCGCACCCACGTGGTGTGTTCCATAGACGCCTTGCAGGGCGCCAATATCGTCGTCGAACTGGTTGGCAGAAGAGCTCGGCTCGTTGGCATAGACATCGAGCCCAGCACGAAACCCGCGCTCGGCGATCGCCTCTTTCAAGGCGTTCTCTTCTACGATTCCGCCCCGGGCAGTGTTCACGATATAGGACCCGTCGTTCATGACAGCGAAGAGTTTGTCACCGACCAGTCCGCGGGTGTTGTTGTTTAGAGGCACATGCACCGTGAGGGCGTCGGCTCCGACACACGCTTCGAGAGCGGTCTCGCAGTAGATAACACCCATCTTGGCCGCACTCTTCGGAGTGAGGACAAGGTCCCAAGCCCGAACAGTCATTCCCATCGCCTTTGCGCGAATCGCCACCTCGCGTCCTACGCCCCCTGTGCCGAGTAGCGCCAGGGTCCGGCCATAGAGGCCGCGGGCCTTGCCCAGCCGTTTCTTCTCCCAACGTCCTTCTCGAAGGGCCGCGACGTTGTCGGCAATCCGGCGGTCGAGGTTGATTAAGTGCCCGATCACGAGCTCTGCCACCGCAATTGCGTTCTTGCCTGGGGTGTTACACACGAAGATTGCGCGGTCGGCTGCGTTGTCGACATCGATCGTATTCGTGCCGGCCCCCGCACGTACAATCAGAGAAAGGGATTTGGCGACGTCCATGTGCTGCGATTGCACTTTTGTGCTTCGTACCACCACCACGCGAGGATCAAACTCCACCAGTGCGGTTGAGAGCGCGTCGCCTCCGAGGTCTGGATCAATGGCGAGTTGGCAGCCCATCTCTTCGAGCGCCTCCACTACCGAGCTGGCCAATTTATCTGCGACAAGTACTTTCAATGTTACCTCCAACCTAAAATCTGGCGCATCTTAGACTGACAATCGACCGTGAGGTAGGGATTCGAATGGGTTCTCTCTAAGAACTTGGAAGGACACCGGAATTCACAAATCAAGAGCGAACGAATATCCCGTGCAGGTAGATCTCGAGCATGGCTTCGGCAACTTGTTCTGGCGGGGCATCCAGCCGCCCCATAATCAACTGGTAGAGCAGCTCCTTGACCGATCCCACCGCTGCTGTCGCCCGAATTCGAGTCTCACCAGGCCGGACGAGTCCCAGCTCCTGGCCGAGCAGGATGCTGCGCTCCATGAGGCGAGTCACCTCGGCGTAGAAGTCGAGCAACTTCTGATCGAAGTCGTCGTCGAGCCCAACCGCCCCGGATAGGAGGATTTTCGTCAATGACTTTTGCTCGAGGCAAACTGAGATGGCGCCGCCGATATTTTGGCGCATAAGCCCGAGACACTCTTCTGTACTGAGACTGGGATCGATACGAATAATGTGTTCGTACAGATCGCTCATGAAGTGCTGAAGCAATTCGTCGAAGATCGAGCGTTTGTCCTGAAAGTAGAGGTAGAACGTCCCGCGCGCTACGCCAGCGCCGGCCACGATGTCGCCCACGCTGGTCGCGTGGTAACCGCTGTCGGCAAACGCCTTGGCGGCGCAGTCGAGTATCTGCTGACGTCGTTCCTCTGAGCGCTTTCTCGGCATCCCTCAACTCGGAAGTTTACTTAGGCCGGGCGGTTATGACCAATCATCCATGCCCTGTCCAGAGCAAAGGTCCCAGGGCACTCGCCGACTAGCGCTCGAAGGGCTGTTCTGCGTCTGGAATCGTGATGGCATCCAAGTGGTCGGTCCAGCTTTCGACGGCGTTGGTACCGTCTACGCCGCCGTTCTCACCGATCATATAGACGTCTTCTGGGGGTATCCCGACTTCGATGTAGGCATAGGAGTCGGTGGTTGAGTTGCCGTAGGCTCTGAAGAAGTCGTGGTCGGCACCGACTCCCCCGAGGTAATCCCGCTTGTAGGCACCGACGCCGTCGTTCGTGGGCAGGAGTTCACCCAGTTCTTTAGTCAGATGAAGCGTTCCGATTGGGTAGCCCAGGTCTCTGAGCCATGTGCGGGAGACTTCAGTCAGCCAGTAGGGGCGGCCGGTAATGTAGATGAGTTCGAATCCGGCTTCAGCGTATGCCGATGTCAACGTGTTGCCATCGGCGTAGGCCGCCGGCACGAAGTCGCCGCCGAACATCTCCGAGAAAATCTCACCGGCAAGCTCGGAATCGCCTGTCGTCAGTGTGCCGTCGATGTCGAAGACGACGAACTGAGTTGCGGCAGGAACGGTGAGGACGTAGCCAGTTGCGTTGCTCGCATCGCCTTGCACGACCATCCGTACCTCGTTGCGACTCGGACCGGCGAGAACCGAGTCCGGCAGGGTGAATTGCACCCGCCCGTCGGTGTCGGTCAAGCCGGTTCCCAAGTCCACCCACTCGGTGCAGTCGTCGACGAAGGCTTGCACAGTTTCATCCTCGAGGTCCTTGCTGACCGTTCCGTAGGCGAACTTGCCCTCCACTTGTGGAGCGTCGAGACCATCGGTCAGCGTCACGATTGTGTCCTCGATGCTGTGTCCAGGGCCGCCCAGCAGGAGGGTCGCTCCACTCAGGATTGGGCTGTTCCACTCCTCGGTGGCTACCACCTCGAAGTCTCGCCCTGTGCAATCGGCAAACACGAGCGTTTCGGGAGCAGTGTCCTGGTCTACCTCGGCGACCGAATCGACCACCGTGTCGGGTTGGGCGTCGTCGCTGTCGTCCTCTATGGCCCGGTCCGGCGCAGTATCTGCGTCCTGAAGTGACGACAGGTCGTCCGGTGTTGCATCGGAATCTGCTTCTGTACCCGTGTCGGGGTTCAGGGTTCCGAATGGCGGGTCGTCGTTGCAGCCCGACAAGATGGTCAGGGACAACACGATCGCTAGGCTTCGCTTCCAATGGCTCATGCGCGGCTCGACTACTTGAAGACCAAACGTGGGGACGCCGCGAGCAGGGTACGGGTTTCTGAAACGAGATCAATCACAATCAACCTGGGGTGCCGAACCCCAGGATCGCGGGTAGGCGGTGTTCAGCCCCTACAGGCCTGTCGCGGCGGGATCGAGTCGATAGGCGTTGAAATTGCAATTGTGGTGTAGTTGATTCAGACCAACGACGCCGCGCGACCCCAAGAGAGCTTGCAAGCCACAGCGTCCCCGGTTAGCCTCACTTCGCACAGCCGGTAATGAACAACAGTGAGTAGAACGGAGCGTCACCGTGAGTCACATTGAATTCAAGCTCAACGGAGAGATTCGAAAAGTCGAAGCGCGCGACGGTGAGACCCTCATCGAGGTACTCAGGAATCAATGTGGCGTGACGTCGATCAAGGACGGGTGTCAGCCCCAAGGACAGTGTGGCTGTTGCCTGGTCCTTTTGGACGGCAAACCGCGTGTCAGCTGCGCAACCAAAACCGAAAAGGTCGCCGGTAAGGAGATAACCACGCTCGATGGCCTCGCCGAGTCCGAGCGTGAACTCATCAGCCGCTCATTTGTCGCTGCCGCCGGGCTGCAATGTGGCTTTTGTATCCCCGGTCTCGCGCTCCGAGCGCACGCAATCGTCGAAAAGAATCCAAGCCCGACCCGCGCCGAAATCGCAAAGGCGGTCGACGTTCATCTCTGCCGATGTACCGGCTACAAGAAGGTTATCGACGCGATTGAACTCTATGCCCGGGCCAAACGGGGCGAGGGCGAACCGGAGATCTGCGCCGAAGGTGGGGTAGGCCAGTCGCTCAAACGCTACCGCGCCGATCTGCTGACCTTGGGCGATCGCCCCTATGTCGACGACCTCGAGGTGGACGGCATGCTGCACGGCGCCGTGTTGCTGTCAGCACATCCTCGCGCCCGTGTGACCGGAATCGACCTGTCAGCTGCCAAAGCAATGGACGGTGTGGTTGCAGTCGCAACCGCCGCAGATGTCCCAGGTGAGCGCTGGTATGGCCTCATACACGCCGACTGGCCCGGGTTTATCGCCCAAGGTGAGATTACCCATTGTGTCGGCAACGTGTTGGTTGCGGTGGCCGCTGTCGATGAGTACACCGCCCGCAAGGCAGTAGCCGCGATCGAGGTCGAATACGAGGTGCTCGAAGCCGTTCTCGACCCAGAAGAAGCGATTAAGCCCGGCGCACCCACAGCCAACCCAACATGTCCCGGAAACGTGCTGGGAACGACTGCATACAAACGAGGTGATGTCGAGGGCTCGCTAGCCGGCAGCGCTCATGTTGTGCAAGGTACCTACCAGACGCAGCGCATCGAGCACCTGTTCTTGGAGCCCGAAAGCGCACTTGCGGTTCCGCGCGATGACGGCCGACTGCATTTGTACACCCAAGGGCAGGGCGTATTCGACGACCAGAGACAGGTCGCCGCCTTTCTTGCGGTCCCGACCGATCAGATCTTCGTAGAACTTGTCCCCAACGGCGGGGCGTTCGGCGGTAAAGAGGATATGTCGATACAGCCACACGCGGCCCTGCTGTCGCACATGACTGGCAAGCCCGTCAAAGTGACGTTGACTCGAGAAGAATCCGTCCGAATGCACCCCAAACGACATCCCATCAAGATGCACTACACGGTCGGGTGCGACGAGGAGGGAAGGCTCACGGCGCTCAAAGCCAACATTGTCGGTGACAGCGGGGCCTATGCATCGGTTGGGCAAAAGGTGCTCGAGAGAGCCGCTGGGCACGCTTGCGGACCCTACCGTTTCGACCACGTCGATGTTTATTCGACGGCTGCGTACACGAACAATCCACCCTGCGGAGCAATGCGCGGCTTTGGCGTCAACCAAACCAGTTTCGCAATCGAGGGCTGCCTCGATTTGCTGGCCAAGAAAGTCGGCCTCGATGGTTGGGAGATGCGCTGGCGAAACGCGGTCGAAGTCGGCGACATGTTCAGCACCGGCCAGATTTTCGAGAAATCTGTCGGCGTCAAGAAGACACTGCTCGCCGTCAAAGACCAATACTACGAGGCCAAAAAGGCCGGAAGAGCGGTTGGAATCGCCTGCGGTATCAAGAACACCGGTCTCGGCAATGGCGCAAAAGAATGGGGACGCGCACGACTCGTGGTTGAGTCAGACGGCACGATCAGTCTCTACAATCCGTTCACTGAAATGGGCCAGGGACTCCTCACGGTGCTCACCCAATTCGCCGTCGAAGTCACGGGTCTCGACCCAGCAATCTTCAGACCAAAAGTCGATTCGACCTACGTCCTCTCTTGCGGCCAAACAACCGGATCGCGGGCCACCTTACTCGGCGGGCGCGCCGTCGTCGAGGCGGCCAAAACACTCAAGGCAGCCCTCGATGAGGGCAACCAGTTGAGCGATCTTGTTGGACGCGCCTTCCATGGTGATGTGCTGATCGATGACACGACCAAGCCCGGGGCGGACGTCGAAAAGGTCAAAACCCACACCGCTTTCGGTTTCGCCACGCAGGTAGCAATTCTCGACGAGGCCGGCCGAGTCGCCAAGATGATTGCCGCCCACGACGTGGGCCGCGCCGTAAATCCCGATTTGTGTTCCGGCCAGATCGAGGGATCCGTCTCGATGGGGTTGGGCTTCGCACTGAGCGAGGAACTGCCATGTGTGGATGGCATGCCAGTCACCTTCAAAATGCGCGACATCGGCGCGTTGCGGGCCCGAGATATGCCAGAGATGGAAGTGATCCTGGTCGAGGAGCACGAACCCGAAGGGCCCTTCGGCGCCAAAGGGGTGGGCGAGATCGGCCTCGTCCCCACGGCAGGTGCTGTAGCCGGTGCGCTCGCCGAGTTCGATGGAATCCATCGAACGACTCTACCCATGAAGGACTCTCCCGCGGGCAAGGCCATCTCAGTCGGCAGAATCCGCGCAAAAAACCGAGAGGACTGGCACTAGAATGCCTGTCTAAGACAAATACCTAGTTTTGACTCGAAGTTCCCATAATACAACTTTAGAAAGCGGCCTGGGCTGCCGATACCTCTATTGATTTTGAAAAGGGCGGTATTGCCGCTACCGTGCGGGTTACGAACCCAAACAATCGGGGACTTGGAGGTCGAGATGAATTCTCACGAGATGAATTCTCATGGGTTGGGCCGAACGATTGGCGTTGCTGTTGGATTGCTGGTTCTGTGCACGGCGTTGGCTTGTGGTAGCGACGTACCAGATGACGAGGTACCAGCCTGTGGTGTGGGCGACGGATGCTCGTGCATGTCCACGCTCGACTGCCCCGACCCGTTCGCCGAACAATGCGTCAACTTTGTTTGCACCTCACCCACTGACGAGCCCGATGCCGATGCATCCGAGGACAGCGATTCAGCCACCGACACGACCGACACCCGCGTCGACCAGCCCGATCGCCGCCAAGAGGATCCCGAAGAGGAGGTCGACGGCCGAGAGGACGCTGACGACACTGGCGATGGGGAAGACGCTGACGAAGAAGCCGACGAAATGGTGGAAGACCTGGTCGAGGGGGACGCCGATGTCGAAGACGAACCGGACCTCCCGCCCCTAGAGACCAATTGGGTTGCCTTCGAGTCCCTGCGCGGCGGAGGCCTTACATCGATCAGCTTTGTTCGCTCTGATGGGACTGGCGAGATGGAGTACGTCGGTGACGCCGACAACGACGTTATCGTGAGTCAACCCGCTTTCTCCCAAGACGGCAGCAAACTGGCCGTCGTCGTACTCGGAGAATGTGGGCTTTGCCTTCGGATCCACGATTTCAGCGACGACGAACCGATCGAGATCTCGACGGGTCTGGCGCCTATGTCCAGCCCGTCCTGGTTCCCAGACGGTGAGCGCATCGCGATCGCGGGGCGGATCGATGACGACGCATTTGGAATCTGGATTATCGATATCGAGGGCGCCCAGACCAATCCTGACACGGCGCGCACCGAACTGACCGACCCGGGTACCGGTGGTTCCGATTCACCCCAAGACAGTGTGCCCCGGGTGTCTTCCGACGGGTCACAGGTGTTCTTCCAACGCGGTCCAGTCAGTAGACGCTACGAAATCTATACAGTCAATGTCGAGAACGAAGAAGTTCAAATGATCACGACTGGCTCCCGCATTCAGGCGGAGTTTGCTCTCAGCCCCGATGACAACGTCCTGGTCTGGTCAGATGGCGATCCAAGATTCGAGACCGACAGTGTCGAGGGATCTGGTGAAGGATTTCGAGGTTGGCCGGCCCATCCCGAGGGTGGCACCCTAGCCCTCGCGCACCCCAGCTTCTTTCCCGACGGCCGCCGCCTCACAGCCACCACGGTGGTCGGTGTGGGCGAACACAGCGAACTCGTCGTTCTCTCCTATCCGCAAGGCGAGCTCCTTCAAACCCTGACCAATGACGAAATCGATCAAGTGAGTTCCTCCGTATCCGCGCTGCCAGCAGACGATATTGACGTCTCAAAGACGGCGGTTTCCAACGACTAAAAACGCGCCGCCATCCGATTTCGCCACCGCCGAGGTGGTGGCATTTCTGGCGCCGTTGTACCATTCATCCCAACCAGAACTGTTCACACGAAGCATCTAGCAGCTCACCCCAGGAGCATGGTTTGAATCACCCGGACTTCACAGTTGGACCCGACCGAAACGGCACCTGTCTGACCGTCTCGAACGGCGTCCTCACGAGCGTTGCCCAAGCGACGGCCGAACAGTCTCCCAAACTGGCGAAGGTGGGTTGCCCCGACAGCACCATTCGGCCTGGCCGAGTCAACAGTCACACCCATATCTATAGTGGTCTGGTACCCTTTGATATGCCTGCGCCCAACCCGGCGCCGGAGAATTTTCTGCAAATCCTCGAGCGGGTCTGGTGGCGGCTCGATCGCGTACTGGATCCTGAGACATTGGCCGCCTCGGCGCGCTACTACGTCGCCCAAGCCCTGCTCTGCGGCACCACCGCACTGCTTGATCACCATGAGTCGCCGGGGTTGATCGAGCGCTCGCTCGACATCTTGGGAGCCGCTTGCGGCGACCTCGGCATTAGGGCCCTGCTGTGTTTTGGCGCGACAGAGCGCAACGGTGGCCTGGCCGAGGCCAACCGGGGATTGGCTGAATGCGAACGGTTCATCCGCGGCAATAGCAATCCGCTACTGACTGGCGCGGTCGCTCTGCATGCCTCCTTTACCGTCTCAGACGCCACGGTCGAAGCGGCGGGTCGACTCTGTGCTGATCTCGATACCATCCTGCACGTTCACGTCGCCGAAGACGGCGCCGACGTAACCGACGCGCTCGACCGTGGCTATGCCGGCCCTCTGGAGCGTCTAATCGCCCTCAGGGCGCTCCCCCAGGGCTCGATCGTCGCCCATGGCGTTTGTTTCGGCCCGGAGCAAGTCGCCCAAGTTCGAGATTCGGGTTCTTGGTTGGTGCAAAACCCGCGCTCCAACCAAGGCAACAACGTAGGCTATCCCGCCCATCTCGCAGGCAGCCCAAACGTGGGCCTGGGAACCGACGGATACGCTGCGGATATGCTGGAAGAGCAGCGCGCACTCCTCGAGATCGGACGGGCCCAAGGCGAGAACGACGCCGTTCTCAATCGGCGTCTGCCAGCCGGTCGGCGCCTGTTAGCAGAGCGATTTGGGGGCAGTTTTGAACTAGAGGCGGGCTCCCAAGCAGACTTCATTGTCGAAAACGAAGACGGCGTTCGCGATGTCTTCGTGGCTGGGCGTCAAGTTGTCGCGGACGGCTCATTGGTTTTCGGCGACCTCGAAACGATAACGCAAGACGCCAGCCGCGAGGCTGAACGTCTCTGGACCGCGATGTCAGCCCTCGCGGGGTGATCCTCAGCTTGACAAAGCGAGGATAGCGGCATATTCGCAGCCCGTTGCGGTGAGCGGTGAGCGGTGAGCGGTGAGCGGTGAGTGGTGAGTGGTGAGTGGTGAGCGGTGAGCGGTAAGCAGTGTCGTTCCCGGCGGAGCGGAGTGGGGAATAGAGCCGCGAAGCGGCGGAGGAATTCCGTGTGTGCAGCGGCATTCATAAGCGCAACACGCGGCGAGTCGACAGCAGTCGACGAGGTGCTCCCCGGGGAGCGGAGTGGGGAATAGAGCCGCGAAGCGGCGGAAAAGGACAATCAGATGGCTCGTCTAGGACTCGAAACCGAAATCGTTGACCAGAATAGGTATGACCGCACGCTAGAGCTGTTTCGCTCTGCCGAAATCCGTCTTCCGAAGTTCTCGGAACTCGCGCAGCCGGCCACGATCCCTCAACAGATTGTGAGCGAACTCGCCGGTGTCGATCCGGACACGCCGGACTGGCGGAATCTATTCCGAGTCCACTGGTTCAATGACGCTGCTCGAACGGGTTTGGCCAGTGTTCCTGGCTATATCGAGCTTCCGCCGGCGCTAACCGGAACGGAGGCTCGAATTGTGGTGATGCTGGGTTCCCGCTTTCCGATGATTCGGGCCCACAAGGTACTTGCTGCCTACGGATGTTTGGTACCGAGGTTGGTGACGGGTCAGTTCGACCCCAGCGCTCATCGCGCTGTGTGGCCGTCTACCGGAAACTACTGTCGCGGCGGGGTGGCGATTTCGCGAATACTCGGTTGTCGGGGCGTCGCCGTGCTACCCGAGGGCATGTCGAAGGAGCGCTTCGATTGGCTGGATGCCTGGGTCGCCGACCCGGCGGACGTCGTGAAGACGTTCGGTTCAGAGAGCAACGTCAAAGAGATTTACGACAAATGCGCGGAACTCGACCGCGACCCGACGCAGATCATCTTCAACCAGTTCTGCGAATTCGGAAACCACCTGGTGCACTACGCGGTCACTGGCAGCGCCGCCGAAACCGTCTTTCTCCAGCTGAGGAAGGATGACCCCGAGCTCGAGTTGAACAGCTTCGTCTCGGCCACAGGTTCAGCGGGTACCATTGCCGCTGGCGACTACCTCAAAGACGCTTTTGGTTCGTCGACCGTCGCCGTCGAGGCGCTCGAGTGCCCCACTCTGCTTTACAACGGCTTTGGAGAGCACAACATCCAGGGGATCGGCGACAAGCATCTGCCGCTTATTCACAATGTGATGGCGACAGACTACGTGGCCGGGGTGAGCGACCGGGCGTGTGACTCTCTCAATCTTCTGTTCAACACGGCGAGCGGACGTAACTTCCTCGAGGCTCGGACCGGACTTGACGCTCAGGCGGCCGGACTCTCCGAGTTGGGCCTGTCGAGCCTCTGCAATGTCATCGCTGCCATCAAGACCGCCAAGTACCAGGGCCTGGGTCGACACGATGTGGTCATGACCGTAGCGACAGACAGCGCAGCGATGTACCGGACAGAGCAGAGCAAAGCCGTTGCGAAGTATTTCCCGCGCGGCTTTGCCGAGCTCGAAGCTGCAGAAGTGTTTGGACAACACCTCAGCGGGATCGCCACGGACCACTTTCGAGAGCTTTCGCTGCGAGATAGGAAGAGCATCTTCAATCTTGGATATTTCACCTGGGTCGAGCAACAGAATGTCTCGATCGACGACTTCGTGGCTCGGCGCGAACAGTCCTATTGGCGCAGCTTGCGGCCGCTGTTGGCGGAGTGGGATTCAATGATTGATCGCTTCAACAGTGAGACCAGCTGTGACGTATGAGCCCGCTAGCGAACTAACCTGCGCCGGTTGTGGCGCGGTCGCGGACATCTCCGATCCCTTTCGCTGCCCAAACGCCGAACAGGGCGACATCGACCACATCTTGCGCCCCGTCTTCCGTACCGATCCCGGTTTTCCGACGACATCGGCCCGCAACCCCTACATCTTGTTTCGCCGACGCTTTCACGCCTACCAGATTGGTCGTGCCAACGGACTGAGCGATCAAGACTATCTAGATATCGTCTATGAGCTGAACAGCAACGTCGAAGACGTCGCCGGAACAGGATTTCGCAACACGCGCCTGTTCTCTCACACCAGTCTCGGTCGATCGGTCTGTAAGAAAATCGCGCTTTGGCTCAAGGACGAAACCGCCAACGTGGGTGATTCCCACAAGGCCCGCCACCTCTTTGGGGTGCTACTTCATCTGGAGATTCTTCAACGCCTCGGCATTTGGAAGCGGCCTGGAGCCCGCCTCGCAATCGCCAGCTGCGGAAACGCGGGGGTGGCAGCGGCGACCTTGGCAAAGGCAGCCGGTCGCGAGATCGATGTCTACGTGCCGGAGTCAGCAGACAGGGACGTCAAAGCGCTGCTGCACGATCTGGACGCCAACCTGATCGTTTGCAAACGCACCGCCGGTGTCGAGGGAGACCCCTCGTACTTGGCGTTCGCTAAGGCGGTCGCTGAGGGGGCGATTCCGTTCAGTTGTCAGGGCAACCAAAACGGGTTGGCGGTCGAAGGTGGTAAAACCTTGGGTTACGAGCTGGTCATGGCGTTGGCCTCAAACAGGGTCGTGCTTGACCGCCTGGTGTTGCAGGTCGGCGGCGGCGCCTTCGCGAGCGCGACCATTACCGCCTTTCAAGAGGCCCAAGCGCTTGGTCTGATTGACAAAATGCCGAGCATCACCGCGGTGCAGACAGCGGCGGTGTACCCACTTCAGAGAGCGGTGAGACTGCTACTGGCCAAAGGCGCGGACCTCGAGGGCGACGATTGGCGCAGCCAGGTGATCGACTTCGCTCGAACGCACCGAAGTGAGTTCATGTGGCCTTGGGACTCGCCCGAGGCCAGCGTCGCTTCCGGTATTCTCGACGATGAAACCTACGATTGGTTTGTGGTTGCCGAGGCCGTGCTGGCCACCAGTGGCGAGGTCGTGCTCGTGTCCGAAGAGGAGCTCGCGGAGGCCAACCAGCTGGTTCTCGGTTACACCGGCATCGTGGCCAGTGCGACCGGTACCGCTGGTGTCGCCGGATGCATGCACCTGGCCCAGCAGGACGCCTTCAGAGACGGTGAGCAGGTGGCCACGGTACTCACCGGGATTCGCTAGCGCTTGACCCAAACAACGACGGCGACGACTTCTACGACGACACACTTGGCGATACCGAGCGCGGCGATGACGCCTGCGCTCGCGATTGATTCCCTAATGCCCATGGCGGGCGGTTTCGACTCCAGGGGCTCCCTGAATCCACTCAGTGAGATCTTTGCGTCGTACCGATTGCAGCCACGGCCACACCTAGAGGTCAGGGCTCTGCTAGCGCGCATCGCCCGGCTTCACAGCGCGCCACCCAACTGGCGTCTGGGTTGGGCAACACCTCAGCAGGACACAGCATCTGGCAACTCGAACCCCGGTCTTGTTGTTCGACGCAGACCGAAATACTGCTGTTGACGGCAACACCAGTCAGTGAACAACAACCCGAAATGTCGACCCGTGAGCACTCGTCGTGGCTTCCGCAGCTGAACGCTTCGGGGGGTAACTGATCCGAGAGGTAGACGTCGGGGCAGGCCTCGGCATCAGTTACCGGGTCTGGCGCTGGCGCCACTAACTGGCAGGTTTGCTCGACACAACGTGGAGTCCAACTCGCAACCGGTGTTACCCCACGCTCGCCCTCGCAACGGGCTCGGCAGTTGGCTCCGGGTCCCTGCGGATTGACACATGAAGAAGCACCGGCGTTGACTGCCACCGCTTCATCCCCACAGCAAACCGCGGCTTCGACACGAACGCATTGGTCGTCTGCGCTACAGGCGGTGGCCTCCGCGGGCAAATTGGAATGATCGAGGAGTGTCTCGCAGTCCAGCGAATCGCCCACCGGTTGGGCCGCCACAGTCGCCGCACAAGCGATGGTAAAAGTCGCCAATACACAGATCTGAAGTAACATCCGTCCCATCGCGTGCCTCTCCTTGGTGCGTCCGCTCCAGATGAGCCAGACCGCGTTCATTGCTTGTTATACCGATTCTCTGAATATGAATTCGAAGTCGAGCCAAGTCAATCCTGCAGGGCGACCGCCGGACCTAGCGCTGTCCACTGATCGGGCCGGTGCCAAAGAGGCCGGGTGGTGGTCCTTCATGGGGTGGACGCGCTTCGGGTGGTGGTGGTCGGCGGTCCCGACGGCGCTGGCGCTCGCGTGCTCGCGATGGCCGATCAAGTTGGACATCGACCGACGACCTCTCGAGTGAGATTCTCTGTTGTTGGGCGCGGTAACCCTCTCGCTCGAATCGCACCAAGACCGTCTGGTTGGTGTCGGGCACGGTGAGGTTGAACGGGGTTACACCGAGCACTGCCCCATCGCGGCTGACCAGCACGCCGGTCATTCCCTCGAACCGCAGGGTGTGCGTCGTCGGCACGGCCATGCCCACTCGGTCGGCCGCCAGCGCGAACACTACGGTGAGGGCGAGCTCGTCGGCGTCGACTTCGCGTTCATTCGTGGCCGGTGCCACAACCGAGGAAGCGGCTTCCGGTTCGGCTGCCGGCTGCGACACTGTGGCCGAACCTGCCTGCTCATCGCCGTTTAGTGCACCCAGAATCAGTAACACAGCGATCGTCGTCAGCGACGCGATAGCGACGGTCACGAGCCGGTCGCCGTGTCGGAGAAGGGCGGCCTTCAGTTTGGCTCCGGGAGCGAAGGAGTAGTCCAGTTCCTCGAGCTCTTCGGCTGCGATGAGGGCCTTGAGCTCCTCTCTATCGACGACGACCCCTCCCATCGCGTCGGTTTTGGGAGCCTCCTCTCGAACCGATTCTTGCCAATAGCGGGGGAATCCTACAATTGTAACGTGGGCTGTCTTCGGGGGAGCCTTCTCGGGTCCGTTTGGGACGCTCTTGGGCGCGGACTCCGCATGCTTTGAGGCGCGGACGAGTCGCAGCACCCTGTTTTTTCCGGTAGTGGATTGTCTCACATCATTCAGCGGCTGCAATGTCGGTATTCTGACTGCCCTCAAACCGTGTCCCCCAAAGGCATCTGTAATAATGAACAGCAAGGCACGTGCCAGATCAGCCCGGTCACGAACAGGAACGGTGTCAGTGCGGGCCGCCCGCGGGCCGCCCTCCAGAAAACGCGGGCGTCTGGGTACTGTCGGGGCCGAAAAGAGCGCGCGTCAGACTGCGAGTAGCGGGGTGATGTAGTTCGCGAAGCTGGGCTCTAGCATCTCAGATGTGAGCGCTTTCATGATCAGGAAGTAGGTGAGGTCGGCCTCTCCCGCGACACGCCCACTGGCGGTGCCAGTCGGGTCGTCGGCCGAGAATTCGAGCTCGAATCCGGGACCTGAGAACTGGGCTCTTTCGCCTACGAGACGCACAGTGTAGTCGGCCCCATCGAACCGGCCGAGAACTCGATGACCACCGTCGACCGGCTCGATGAAAAAGCCGTCTAGGTGAGACAGTTCCCGCCAGTCCGCTTCAGAGCCGAAGAACCTCGGCTTGAGTTTGTAGGGGCCTCCGTACTCGGGGCAGAAGATGTCGCAGTTGCCGCACTCGTTGCAGAAGTCGGCAAAGTTGGCCAACTGGTGTTTCTGCTCGATGGTCACAGCCCCCTTCACGTTCGCCTCGAGGCCCGACGTCCCTTCTGTCAGCATCGTGATCGGAAACTCGACCTTCGGGAAGGCGAATCGGAAGTTGGCGTCGTTCGGGCATACGGGGATGCATTTGTCGCACGTCAGGCAATCGAAGAGGACGAGTGTGCTGTCCACCTTCTTTGGAGGCTTGCTGTTTTTCGCTTTGGAGTAGCGCGGGTCTTGGGTAGCGCGTTCTACGTAGTCTTCGGTGTTCACCACCTTGGCGGCTTCGACCCATGCTGTGAAGTACTCGCCGGCCGCCTCTCGCAGATCGGACTTCGACTCCAGCGCCGCTCGGCAGTTACCGGCGACGGCCTCGGGGAGTCCTGCAACCTCGTCGAGCGCGGCCTCGCCATGGCCGTAGGCCTTCAGAACGAAGGTGTCGATGTCTTTGGCCCCGACCTTTTTCATCTGGGTGAGCAGTTTCTTGAAGTATCCGCTGGCTCGGCCGTAACCGCCGGGTTTCAATAAGTCGCTACAAACGGTGATTGGCGTCAAGCCGACGGCCACGGAATCGGCGAAGTTGCCGCGATCGATGCCCGCCGAGAACGAAATTGGTAGGTCTCCGCCGAAGGCGCGACGAAACTCGCGCACCAGATTCATGGCCATCACGTGGAGCGGAGGTCCGCTCAGGTACATCTCCTTCTCGCTGGCGTCGAACATCTCGCGGTGGTTTTCCACAATCAGTGTGTTGGTGAGCTTCACTCCCATGCCAAGCCCAAGTCCGTCGGCAGTTTCGCGCAGGCGGGTGACGAATCCGATGGCCTGGTCCCACTTTGCGTCATTTTCGAAGGCGGTCTGGGGAATGTGGATCTCTTCGTAGCCCATCACGTCATTGAGCAGTTCCCGCGCTCGCTCCGGCCCGAGTAGCATCGGGTTGAGCTTGACGATGCAGTTGAGGTGCATCTCTCGAAGTAGGAAGTCGATAATGCTCTCGATCTCTTCGGGCGGGCAGCCGTGGAATGTACTCAACGTGAGCGTATCCGACAGCTTTGCGTTGAAGTCGAGGTCTCTGTATTGCGAGAATCCGTCTGGTATCTCGCCACGAAATCGTTCCACCAGCTCGGACGCGTCCATCATGCCACGCATGAAGGCCTGCACCGGTTCACTTTGAATCCCTTTCAGGTCGTACCCGACGCTCATGTCGAAGATGAGTGGGCGAAAGTCCTCGGCCATCGACAGCTTGCCACTGGCTTGCAGGATTTCGATCAACATCGACCCCTTAACGTACTCTTCGAGGGACTCCTGCAGCTTGAGCTCCTGCGACCACTCCACGTTGAATCCGATGGTCTCCATGTCGATGCAGGGGCGGGGAATCTCGAGTTCGTCCATAATCTGAACGGTCTTGAGCTCGAGTATCCGGCCTCCGGCCAACCACGAGAGGACGATGTTTTGCGCCATTTGAGTTTGGGGTCCCGCTGCCGGCCCGAAGGGGGTCGCTGCTGGGCGTCCGTGAAACGTCACCGAGAGATCGTGGTCCGCATCGCCGAGAAACATCTTTCGAACCGGAAGATCAAATATCGAGTCCTCGCTCTCGAGTTCGTCGAACATTCGCTTCAGGAGGGCTGCGAAAGGGTAGGGGCGTAGCTCGGCCATGCGTTCTTCTCAGTGTCTTCGTTGGCAGTAAATCGACGGCACTGTAACGCTCTTCGCACAGACCATACAAGCGTTTGGGGACTCGAGGATGGAGGGGAGGGGCCTAGATGATCATCAGGGAGTCTTCGGCGGTCCCGAAAGCGCTTCGGATCTCGTAGCTGGCGCCGTCGAGCTCGACACGTCCGGTGACCTCACCAAAGTACTGGTTGTGGTCGACCAACATCAGAAATGGGAACTGGTGCTTGTCCCGGCGGTGATGCTTCGCGCTAAATCTCAGATCGATTCGGCCCGCGCCATCGCCGGCCGACTGAATACGCCATTCGCCGGTGTCTTTCGTCTCTTCGTCGCAGGCGTAGGCGATCGTAACGCCGGTCAGTTTGACCTGTTTCCCCGCGACCCAGAGGCAGGCCTTCTGCGAATCGACGCGTGGTCGAGCCAACGTCTGGTCCACAGCGAGATGAAGGGCAAACTGGTTGTCCTGGCTGTCGTCGACTTCCAAGGTGCCGGAGGTTACTAGCCAATTCCAATTCTCAATTGGTCGGCGATGACCCAACGAGCGGTCGTAGATTCCCATCGCGCCCGGTTCTAGCTCCCAAGCTCCATGTGGTGTTTCCAACCAGCCGTGGTCGAGCGTCAAATTGCCCCACGACTGAAGTGTTCCGTGGCCGGCGTGGAATGCAGTCGATTGCACGAACGGATCGAACAGGGCCGATGCACGACCTGAGAGCCTGAATCCTCTGACTCGCAAGTCAAAGACTACGGTGCTGTCATCGTCATTGATTTCCAGCCTCGAGTGGTTTCTATGATCCATGAAGTGGCGACAATCGGGCGAAATCTGGACGCCGTTCCATACGATTAGGCCGGTTTGAGAGGCCACCTCGAACTTGCCGGTTCGTTTGTCGAGGACGACGATGCCGCTGTTTCCGCCCAAAGCGAGGTCGGCGATGTTGGCACCAACGAAGAAATCGCCCGCGTCGAAATGTATGTAAAACCAGCGGTGAAATCGCCTCTTGCCTGCCGGACTCTCTTGAACGTTCAGTCTGCCGTCGAAGGAACGAAACCAACCCGGTTGGTAGTTACCGTCTGCGTTGATCAGTTCGCTCGGGCTCTCCTGAATCCCGCTGTAGAGTACCGGTTCGGTATCAACCGTTTGAGGTGAAAGGTGACTTCGGATCGCGCCCCGAAGGGATACACCCGGGGGCACGTTCGAGCGTCCGTTTGTGTCTGAAGAAGGGGTAACTGAGTCCATTGCAAATTCCATTCGCCATTAAACCATCTGATTTGTTTGTAAATAGTTTTTACAAAAAAGTCAAAAGAAAAGACGCCGGATTGGAAGAATCTGCGGAGTGAACCGGCGGAGCGGCTTCAGGGGTTGGAACGCATCCATTGCGTATCGCTGAGAAGCGCTCCAAACTAAAGCGAACCGCCCGACTGTTCGATAGTATAGGTGGTTGGTTGCTGAGGTTCTCATGGCCACGACATTACTAACTGAGCTCCTCCCAAGTGTGGGGGACGTCATTTCGGACCGGTATGAGCTCCGTGAGGAGATCGGGCGAGGTGCATTCGGTGTGGTATGGAAGGCGAACCAGATCGGAATCGACGAGCCGGTCACCATCAAGATTCTGCTTCCCCATGTAGTGACAAAAGAAGAGATGGTGAAGCGCTTCGAGCGTGAGGTGGCCACCGCGAAGGTGCTGCGTCACCCCAACACTGTGCGTGCCATCGATTTGGGCCGAACCTCTCGGGGCCTGCCCTTTTTCGTAATGGAGTACGTTGCCGGCGAAACGCTGCGAAGTGTGTTGAGAAGAACCGGGCCACTCTCCCCTTGGCGAGCTCGGCGAATCGCCCTGCAAGTTCTGAAAAGCCTAGGTGAAGCCCATTCGCGCAACATCGTTCACCGCGACCTGAAACCGAGCAACCTGATGTTGTGCGACATCTTCGGCGAACACGATTTCGTGAAGGTGCTCGACTTTGGACTGGCAAAGGCAATTGAAGACGACTCATCAGGTGTGGAAACCCATACCGGGATGGTGTTGGGTACCTACGCCTATATGTCCCCCGAACAAATCAAAGGCAAACGAAGCCTCGACAACCGGAGCGACCTCTATTCCGTCGGGCTCCTGCTGGCTGAATGCGTTCTGGGCGGGAGGCTAATCCGGGCTAACACGTTGTATGACACCATCGGTTGGCATGCTACCCACGGCGAAGTCGAGCTGGAAAGGACACTGGGGGAGTCGCCCCTGTGGCCTGTGATCTGCAAAGCTCTGCGACAACCGCGCAAAGACCGATACCAGGATGCACAGAGCATGGGCGCAGCGCTGGAGGACCTCGACATCGAGAAGGACTCCAGTACCGTGTCTGTCCAGCTCAGCAGACATGACGAGGCGACGCCCAATACGCTGATTGCTACGCCCGAGCCGATGATGTTCCCCGGCGAATACAAAGCTGAGTCCAGCGGACAGGTTCGAGGCGACACCGATACGAGTTCACAGACGAAGGTCACTGGCTTTCCACAGGACCGTCCCTCTTCAGGACCGGGCGATCCAGACGCCGGTTCCAGTAAATCGACTCGGGTCGCCCCGCGAAAACCCCGGGGTGAGCCCCGTGAGGACCGACCGGTAGCGCGTCGATTGACCCCGAGCGGAGCCACGAACGTGATCACCGCCCGCTCGAAGCGCGGAAAGCGCCAGAAGGTCCGGGCGATCACCCGAGAGGCGTCGTCGGTGTTGTCGAGCGTGGTGCTACCCAAGAACCGAACCGGATGGATCGCACTGCTGCTGTTGTTCGGAACAGTCGGACTCGGATCAGCCTATGGCTTGGGGTGGTTCGGAGGGGGTGGCCAAGATTCGACATCAGAGCAAGCTGCGACGGCGCCGCAGGTAGAGGAGGACTCTGCACCGGCTGCCGAGGAAACCGCAAACCCAGCCCCACTACCGGTTGTAAACCCGGAGGAGGAGCTACTCGCCACGACCCATGCGCTGCAGCTGGCACAGGCCGTTGTGAACGACGCTGTGCCTCGCACCCATTCGATTCGAATTGGGGGTACACCCGACATGACAGTTTCATACGGCGATCGCGAGATAGGTGAGACTCCCTTCGACCTTGTGTTACCCTCTGTGCAGGCCTCGGTTCAACTGACTTTTGCTCGGCGCGGCTACGCGTCGGTCGAACAGGAAATCGCGTTTGACCAAGACGAGGTGTCTGTTGTTTTGCAGCGGCGAACGCGACGTGACGGCAACCAACGACGAGGCGATCGGCCATCAGAGAGCGGTGACCAGAATTCGCAAAGTGACGAACAGACTCCAGAAGAACCCCCAGCTCTCCCCTTCGGCCGAGTTGGCGTCGAGGGCGGCGGTTAGCCGCCGTGCTTTGGTTTTCGCAGCGTTGCTCGTCGCCTTTCTGCCCGCGTCGGTTGGAGCCCAATCAGCACCCGATTTCGAAGCTTACGCCGCCATGGTGGAACGAGCTGAGGAAGCCCACCGCGCGCTCGAAGGTCAGACCGGCGATAGTCTCCGCGTCAGACAGGAATATGCAGTCCTAAACGACTTTGAAGCCATTCAGTGGCTCGACGAATTTCTGGGCTCACAGGCATTCGGGAGCCTACCTCAGGAATCCAGAGAGCTCGTCTTCCGCGACCGATATCGTCTCGAATTCAACGCCTCCACTCTGCTGGTCGAACTCGATCGTTGTGAAGAGGCCCGCGAGCGTGTGCGCAGCTTGCTCGACAGCGGTACCAACGACCCCGATCTCCGCCCCCACTTGATGGCCACCTACGACCAAGCGGTTGCCTGCGCCACTCAAGTTCGGTTGGCCACCCTTGTGGTAAACGCCGAGCCGTCAGACGCTGAGCTGATCATCGACGGGCAGTTTGTCGGCCTGGCTGACACAGAACACGAGGTGGAATTGGGCCAGCACACGTTGCTCGTGCGGCAAACCGGTTTTCTATCGGAAGAGGTCCGGTTCGCCGCGAACTCTGCTGGCGAACGAGTCGAAATTGGACCAATAACGCTCGTAAGCGAGCCAACCCCTCCACCCGCTGAAACGGGCTTGGCTTGGTACGAGTGGACCTTGGTTTCGACGGGTGTCGCGGCTTTGGGGACCGGCATCGGATATCTAATCTGGTCGGGCAGCCGCCAGTCCGACTTGGATCTCCTCGAGGAACAGGGCGCGACAATCGTTGATCCCGAACGGGAGGAAAGCGTCATTTCTGACCTGAGGCTCGTCGGCATTATCGGGGTATCAACCGGTGTCGCCGCGATTTCCGCGGGATTGATCTCCTACCTCATGCGCGGGGATGACGTCTCTGACGATGTAGTGTTTGAGATCAGCCCAACCCGAATCCAACTCTCGGTTGCTTTCTAACTCGGCGCGAAGCGGCGGGATAAAGGGTGTGGGGTTAGGCGTTCCCCCCGCGCCTTGGGCGCGGTCCCCCCAGCGGGGGGACAA
>CAZDBH010000067.1:0-6434 GCA_964503485.1 uncultured Bradymonadales bacterium
GGGTGGGGCCCGAGCTATGAAGTCTGTGCTCGAAACACTCGAGAAACCGCGACGGCCTGGTCACCTCCGGACTCGGCTGGAGGCACTGGACGGTCTTTCCAAGGCGCTGATTTCGGGAGGAACCGACGGCACAGACCGACCTAGAGTCGTGGTTCTGCATGACGGCGATCCTGACCTCCCTTCGACGATTGTCGGGGACGGTCCTGTCGGACTGGTAGCGATCCGCCCGTTCGAAGCGAAGTCTGTAGCGGGTGCTGCGGCTCTCCTACGCGGGATTGCCTTCGATGCCCTGGCCTGCTTTCCCAACTCCCATAGCGCAATCCGAAGCGGAATCATGTCCGGCCCCCTTGAAGGGCGTGCCGCCCAAGCGCCGTACTACGCTGGACCCAACTATGATCCGGTTAACTCGATCGGATGCTGGGCGCCCGGTTTGGCAGCGGACATGGTTGCCAGCTTCCTAGGGGGTGCCGAGTATGCAAAGGGCGTAATCGAGAGCGCGTGGCGCTCCGGAGTGACCGGCCGCCAGGCAGTATCGATCTCGAACAATCGAGGGTTCTACTACTATGAGGCGCCCCTTGCGGTGCGAATGGCCGCAATTGACTCCGTCCTGCATGGTGATGATCCAGAAGGCAAATTCAGCGCCCTCGAAGCCATGCAAGAGAGGCTCAGTACGCCGAACGAGATGCTCTACTACTCGCCGAACGGGCAGGCACGACGTTTGAAACCAGAGCCGATGTTCAAGCTGATTCGCGCGATCTGCTCTACCCTTTTCGAGACGCGACTCGACGGCCTCAATCAGAGGTCACTGGGGCAAATCCTGAGGGGTAGCTTGGGCGGCGCCGCCGTCTCGATCGCTTCGACCAAGGCTGAATTCCTTCGTGGTGAGATACCCACCGGACAGCCCGCTGTCCTTTGGGCCGGTGCAATTGAGGCCGAGGTCAGTGTGGGAGATGGCAAGACGTCGATGATGGACCGTCTGGTAACTGCCCTGACTGGAGGAGGCACCCGTCGGTCTGCAAGCGCTCGGACGTCGACAGCTCGTGGTCGTTCGGTTGATAGCCGGAGTCTGTTTCGCGATGCTTACGTACTGAGTGAGATTCTATAGATTGCGGCGGAGGCTACTGCCCGATCGGAGCCACCGATAGTGACAGCTCCGAGATCAGGTCCACGGTTGGCGTTCCGGAAGTTGTCCTCATGACCATTCCCGACTCGAAGTACATCCGTTCGATGCGTCCCGCGGCGGGGTCGAGGTAGACGTAGCCTGTACCGACAGCCCGACCGAGGGCTGGCCCGTCAACACCGTAGTAACCACTGCCGCTTTCGACCTCGACCCAACGGCTAGCCTCGATCTGAAGAACGGTGAACACCCTCCCGTCGACAACCGAGTACCCGAGGAATGTGTAGCGGTCGGTCGATGTCAGCGCGATGCCCTCTCGAACGGCGAATTCTTCTGTGTTCTCCCAAGTTCCACCCAGCTGAACGGCAGTCTCTGGCAACTTGAGTTCGAGGAGGCGTGCCGGGGTCAGCAGAGCAGCGGCATCAAAATCGACTGCTCGCTGCTCTTCACTTACTTCCAATACTTCGGCGAGGGGAGAAACTCGGGCTCGGGTGACCGTCCCCTCGAGTTCGCGGGCGACCCGCGCTACCCGATTCACGTTGTCCCCGCGCCGCATGGACAGAGCAACACCACTGACTTCGGCCGCAATGACCGAGTTGCCTTCCGAGTCTAGATGCTCCGTCAGAACCCTCAAGTCGAAGTCGACCGTGGCAGTCTCATTGGCTCTGACTACCGGGTTCGAGATAGTGAGCCGCTCATTAGTGACCTCGCTCGTCACGTGGTAGCGATATTCGCTACCCGGCGTGAAGCTGTAGCGAAGCAACGCCGGCTGTGTCCGACTCTCATCCACCGGAATCGGCGGCTCGCCGAAGGCGGGCATGCTGATGATTAAGCACCAGACTGCGATGAATTTCGCTAGGTAGGAGTGGAGAACTTGATGGTACGTGGGCTTCATCATGTTTGCCTATAGCCTGGAGATATCCATCGTCATGGTCATGTTTTGATTCAGGGTCATCCCTTCGCCAGTGATGGTCATGTCCAGGGACATCTCCATACTGCCGTTCAGAATCTTACCCGCAGCGGGGTCGAAATAGGTGTAACCAACACCCGTTCCGGTTCCGTTCGCTGTGGTCGTAGTGCCCATTTCCTCGAATGTACCTGAAATTGTTATCGTCGACTGGTTTTGAAGAACTGCGACGTTCGTTCCGTTCAGATCCCCGAAACCGATCAAAGTGTACGTCGCTGTTGCGGCCGTATCCAGATCGAGGCCAGGCTGATCCATATCGAAGGGCAAATCTTGAGTCCAGCTTTGGCCTATCTGGAGTTCTTCTTCGGGGAACTCGAGTGTCATCTGCGTAAACGAGTCGCCCATCATGTCCATCATTTGCTGGAGCTGCGGATCGCTTACTTCGCCGAGTTGGCTATCTAGTACCGTACCTCGCGGCGTCACCTGCATCGTGACGTTGATCCCGTTGAGCATTCCGCCCAAATCATCCGCCGGAATTGCTTGTCCATTCACGGTCATCGCGATGCTCGAGTTGCTCAGTGTCTGTAGAATCGTCGCATTGCCCGCTTCGTCGATACTCTGTATCGCCTGGGTGTTGTCGATATTCATGGTGACGATCGTGCTGGCGTCTCCCATTCCCATTCCCGACATCGACATTTGCTGCTGCATCGTCATCCGGTACGTGTCGGCAGTCCCTGCTTCATATTGGTACCGCAACGTGACCGGACCGGTCTGCGCGCTGTCGATTTCCACTGCGAGCTGCGGCTCTGCCCATGATACGGTTGGTACTATGAGTAGAGACACGGCGACGAGAAACGCTGTTCGTCGACTTCTCACGATTACCTCCTTGGATGACCGATGGTGCGGTCATCGTGTTCGATAACGCCTAAATTGTCTACCGGGTTGGCAGGCGGCGGGCGTTATTTTCCTGCAACAACGCGGAGCCTACCGTCGGTTTGGTCTAGTTTCGCAGACGGAATGGATACGTGAACGTCATGGGGGCGCCGCTGAACTCTGGGAAGCTCATGTCGCGGACAATCGCCACCACACACTGCGCAACGGCGCCAGTGGTATCTGTTCGTGCTGACGCGACCCGTCCGGTGCCCTGGACAGTCATGCTGACGTCGACTCGCATCGACTCGCCAGACGGAAGTTCTGCCGTGCATTGGCTGATTCGACGACGATAGCGCCGGATTGCTCGACTCACCTCAGATTGGCTGAGCGATTCTGGGATATTGCTCGTTGGCGGCGGGGTGTTGGAAGCCGTTTCGTTCCCGCTATCGTCATCGTCGTCGTCATCATCGTCCCGGCTGTTCGAGCGCTCGTCGTCATCGTCGTCATCGTCATCACTTTCGTTCGGGCGAATTCGTGACAGTGCCGCTGCTACCGGATCTTCCCCGTCATCCTCCCGCTCTGCCGCTTCGGCGCGCTCACGGGCTCTTCGTTCGCGTCTAGCCTGCCTTTCAGCGCGCTCTTCCGCGGTGGTCTCGGACCGCTCGGTCCGTTCTGGCTCTCGAGTTGTCTCAGCCTCTCGTTCTCGGGTCGCGTCGCGATCGACTTCCGCGACTACCACGGGCCGATTTGCGATACGCTCGGCGGCTCCTTGAGCTTCGGCTTGGGTTGCCATTGCCTTTCGGGTACCGACCATCGTTGCGTTGCGCTCGTGACGTGCGACCGCTTCAGGATCCACTGCGGGTTCGCCCGTGTCGGGTTCGCCAACGTTTGCGGCGACCTGATTGTCGTCATCGGCTGGTACGACGACGTTGCCTGTTGGATCGGCCACCTCGATCTCGTCGTCTTTACCCATGACGAGAATCAAGATTGCGCTGATGAGCCCGACGATTACAACACACACTACGCCGAGAATCACATACAAGCCGGTGTTCGAACGACGTCGGCCCATTGGCATGACAGCCGGTGCGACAACCGCAGCTTCGCCGGATTGGGTAGCCGGTCGATTCGGCCCAGCCTCGCTGGCTGCCAATGCGCGGATGTCGATGAGGCCGGAACCTTCTGTTGGCTGAACGTCGACCGCTTCGTTGGATCCACTGAGTAGATCCAGACTGAAGAGGACCGAGTTCTCACTGCGTCGGCCAATCAGGTCGTCCTCACTTACTCTGGGACTCTGGGACGCTTCTGCGGGCTGTTGCGCCAACGCATCAAAACTGAAAGCGGGCTCGGCTGCCGGTGCTGCTGCCGGTGGTTCGACCGCGGCTCCGAGGCCTGCGCCTCCAAAGGACGGTGCCTGATCTGCGACCATTGCCGCTGGTGTATGCGTCGGATTGGTCTCATCGGCGTCCGAGAACAGGGCCGCCGATGGCGTCCCCTCAATCGTAGCCAACGGTGCTGCTTGAACGGGCGCTGAGACCGGCTTGGGCGCGCTGAATGTCTCTAGTGCGACGACCTGGGTCGCCTCGTCTTCGGAGTAGTCGAGTGAATCACCCTCGAAACCGCCCAGATCGGCGTGACCGTTGCCGCGAGCGACCGCGGGCGTCGTCTTTTCGCCCGCCGCGGGCTCTTCACTACTGAAGGTCACCCCGGCCATTCCGTCTTTGAAGGCGTTCCCTTCGTTGGCTTCATCGGGTAGTTCGACCGGCTGCCGAGGCGCGACGTGCCCGAACTCGGGAACCTCCCGAAAACGAAGCCAGTCGTTCATCCCTTCTCGCCAAATGTAGGTCTCGTCTTCGATGACGCCCGCAGCGTAGTGTTGTTCTACCTCCACAGCGGTGGCCGGACCGGCCTGCTCGCCGTCCTTGACGTAGAACCACTCGATTCCGCTATCAGCGGCAGCGGATTCTCCCGGGCCGTAGTCATAGACTTTGGTCGTCGCTGACTCGACTGAGGCAGCAGCTTCCTGGGTCCCGTGCACCACGATCACGTGACTGCACTTCTTACATCTGATTTTGAAGAGTTTTCCGCGGACTTTGTCGTCTGAGATGACGTACTTCTTGCCGCAGCTATCGCAAATGATGCGCATGGTCCCTACGTACTGTGAGTTCTGCCACCCCGCGACGCCCTGGTTTACTCGAGCGCTTGCTCTTTTGCGGATTCCTCGATTTCCTCGATGAACTCGCGGCGCAAGTCGATCAATCGCTCAAACCGAGCGCCATCCCGTGCTCGGGTGGTCATGCCCTCTGGGCGCATGAATTCACCGTCGATGAGCATGTCGTTGAAGTCGTAAAATCGTGTCGGCGTCGCTTCGTCTTGAGCCATTCCCATAGTTGCGGGGAACGTAAAAGCAAAAGCAAGCACCACTGCCACAATTTTCTTCATTTCAACCTCCAGAGGCCTCGAAAAATTCTTCCTTGGCGCTGATCCCTTCGACGACTTGTGTCGTCATCTATCGAAGGGTTCGGAGAAAGGGTTTATTTCTCGATGGCCGAAAAAACTGCTCGGACGCGAGCACCGGCCATCGACAGCAAGTGGTCGCTATCATAACAAAGGCGGTTTGGTCGGTCAACGTGACGTTGGCCCACCGCCCACCGGGTCACTCTTCTGTTGTTTCGCCTTCGAGTTCCCCTTCAGAGGGCTCACGCGGCTGGGTCTGTCGTTGCATCTGCTGGATGGCGTTGACCCGCGCACAGACCTCGTCTACGGACCCGTCGCAGGTCGCGATATTCACGCCTCTGCATCGCAAGTTGTTGCTATAGTGGTCCATCGCCGAAGACATGTTGTCCAAGTCGCGGAACGCGAGCTCTCCCAGACGCCACATGGCCTGACAGTTATCAGGGTAGTTCTGGTTCACCGTGCCGTAGGCATCGTAGGCCAACTGGGGGTCTCCCAGGCCGTAGATACTGGCAGCCCTGCCCATCAGGGCAACCTCGTGCCGAGGCCTCAGCGAAAGGGTCTGCTCGAACTCTTCCAGCGAATTCTCGAAATTCAAGTGGTCGAGATAGATCGCACCCAGGTTGAGATGGGCCGCGACATTGGCGGGATCCGCGTCGATTACACGCCGAAACTGTCTCACCGCTCGACCGAGCTCTCCCGCACTCACCTCGCGAAGACCGAGGTTGTTGAGAGCGTCTGCGTTGCCTTCGTCCTCGCCGAGCACTTTCTCCCAGAGGTAGACGGCCATCTGCTCGTCGCCGTTGCCATGGTAGATTCGGCCCAAAAGATTCAGCGCATCCGGGTTGTTCTGGTCTGCCACCAGGATTTCTTTGATGAACAGCTGGGCTTGATCGTAGTCACCGTTACTTACATAGATTGCTGCGATGTTCGTCCGAGCCTCGATTCCTTTGCCTTCATCACAACTGCCGGCTTCGTCTGGAGCAGTTTCAGCTTCCACCACTTCGTCGACCACCGCTTCCCCAGCTGCTTCGACCTCTGCAACCGCATCCCCTTCGGCAACGGCATCACCTTATGCCGCGTCTT
>CAZDBH010000067.1:6444-23974 GCA_964503485.1 uncultured Bradymonadales bacterium
CCTCGGTGACCACTTCCTCGGGATCGGGTTGCTCGACTGGGTCAGCTTGACCGGCCTCGTCGCAGGCGATTTCGGTGCGCGCGATGACCTCGCGATACAGTGCCAGGGCGTCGTCTGAGCGTCCCCACAGAGCAAACGCCTTCGCCTTTCCGATC
This sequence comes from uncultured Bradymonadales bacterium, assembly GCA_964503485.1. GTDB lineage: Bacteria > Myxococcota_A > Bradymonadia > JAFGEP01 > JAFGEP01 > CAZDBH01. The sequence continues at coordinate 6,600 of CAZDBH010000067.1, forward strand.
CGGGCGTCCAGGCTGTCGGGTTGAGACTCCATCACGTTGTCAAAAGCGACGATCGCGTCATCGTAGAGCGCGAGGTCTGTGTAGAGTACGCCAAGGTTCATCCAGGCTTCCCAGAGTTCGTCCGTATCGTTGACGACTTGCTCGAAGTTCTCGCGAGCCGCCGCGTAGTCAGGTGGCATCATCGCCAACGCTTCGACCCCATCCTCAAAAGCCTTGATGGTCGCACCCGAGACGTTTCCAACGTCGTCAGGAATCGTATCGACGATGACCACTGGTTCCGGGCCACATGCTGCAAGCCCGACTAAAGTCACGGCGATCAGCAGGGTTCGACAGGTTTCTCTCATCATAAGTCGTATCCTCATATCCGCTTACTGCTGCGAATGCCTCAATTCTGGGAGATGTCCTCGCTGACGGGTTCCGGATCCTCTGCCGGTTCGTCTTGCGGATCAGCCTCAGGTTCGTCAGCTCCCTCTGCCGGCTCTGGCTGAAGCGGAGAGCCACCCTGTTGAAGCCGTTGCTGCTCACGAATCATACGTTGCCGTTCTTCGTATTCGGCCCGTAGCGTCTCGAGGCGTTCAGTAATGTCGGTGATATAGACCGCGCCACTATAAACTTGTCCCTGGTTGTTCGGTACAACGCCCTCTTCGCCGCGAACCTGGATCGATCGGTCGATCTGCATCGTCATCTCAACCGCGTGTTGCGTCCACTCGGTGTAGATGTTGTTCTCGTGGGCAATGCTCAGCGCTTGCGAAAAGGAGTCACGGGCCTTGGTCTCGATTGGATACATAATGTTGTACATCATGTCGCTGAACTGCAGATCGGCTGCGTCGCAGTCGTCATAGTCATACCCCGAGTCCAGACACTCATCGAGGTCGAACTGAGGCAGTTCGTACATTTCGTCGTAGAACGCGGCGTAGAGCTCGCCGATGCGACCTGTCGCTGCGACAGACCACGCCGCGTCTCGCATCTCGATGACCTCGAACATCGCGCGTTGGGCCGTGTCGAGAGCGCCACCGCGTGCCGTGAGGTTGTCGGCGAGTTGATTCCAACGACCTTCGGGATAGGCCAGCGAAGTCGCTTGGCAGGTTCGGAAGTCCGACTCGGCCATGTAGAAGCGCGCTTCGGCCGCGAACGGAAGAGCCTTTGTGAACTCCGCCGGATCCTCGAAATGCCACCCGGGAGCAGACTCCCATTCGGTCGGAAGACCGGTCGCTTCGTCGAACAGAAGCACCCCTTCACCAAAGAGATCCAGGACCTCCTGGTAGAGTGCGGTGGTGGCTCGGTCGTTGTCCTCGTCGGCTCGAATTCGAGCTTGATAGGCACGAGCAGCCACTTGCATCCAAGCAATCTCGGGGTACGCCGTTCGGAAGTCTTGATAGCGGTCGTATGCTGCTTCGGTGTTGCCGCGCTCCTGCTCGATTCGGGCGATGATGAAGACGAGCCCTGGATTGATCTCCGCGTCGGGCTCCAACACCATCCACTCGTCGTATAGAGCGATCGCTTTGTCGAACTCGCTCAGAGCTTCACGCAGACGACCTGCGTTGAATACCGCCGCTGAGTACTCCTCGAAATCGGGGTAGTCAGACAGGGTCTCGAACCAGTCCGCTGCTGTCGCAAAATCGGCCTGCGAATCGTAGATCAAACCGAGGGTGAAGCGGGCTTCAGCCACGTTCGGATCATCAGGATAGGCCTCTAGGAACGTGTTGTAGGTCTGAATGGCCGTGTCGACACGCCGAGCCCGCTCGTAAATCGCAGCAGCATTGTAGAGGGCCGGGGATGCAAACTCGCTCTCGGGAAACTCGTTGTACAGAGCAAGCATCATCTCAGCAGCATCGAACTCGCGGCCTTCTTCCATCAAGTCTTCAGCTTGATTGCTGATCGCGTAGGCAACCGCTTGGCGGAGGCGATCTGCGTTGAGCTCAGTATTGTCGATATTCCGCTCGAGCATCGTTCGGGCGATGTATTCGATCTTCACCCAGTTCTCGACGCACTGGTAGCAGAGGAACGCGCTGATGGCGGCTTCCTCTGCGAAGGGGTGCCGACTGTGGTGCTCGATGATGGTCTCGAATCGTGCAGCAGCATCACCCAGTCGGTTGACTCGTCGATAGAGTTCTGCAGCGCGCCAAGAAGCGATCGGAACGAGCTCGTCTTCTGGGAAAAGTTCGCCGAAGAAACCGACAACTTCCACGTATCGGGCTGACCACGGTCCCAACTCTTGGGGCTCAGCGTGGCAGATTGCCTCGACTTCGACCTCGGACATGATCTCACGTTCTTGGTCGATGTCGGGGACTTCGGATTCCATCAGATCATCGAAGGCCTGAAGGGCACCAACTGCACTGTCGTGAGCGTGCTCACCCTCTGGGTTCATCCGAACCACTTCGAGGTACTGGTCACCCGCGGCCGGGTGATCTTCGAGGTTGTAGTAGAGTACTTCCGCGTAATTGAAGCGCTGCTCGTAGGCCACCTCAGAGTCTGGCCATCGTCGGAAGAACTCATCGTAATCGACGGCGACCTCTTGGCACAGCTCGTTTCGACTGAGGCGCACACATTCAGCGTAGTTCCTCAAGATGAGCCCGAGGAAGGTCTCCTCGCTAAACTGCCGTGCCATTGTTATTGACCGCTCGTTTCCGGCGTTGACGATCGCCCAGGTTCCATTCGGGTCCAGGGCGTAGACCAACTGCCGCATACGGTCTTCGTAGCGGTCCCATTGACCGATCTTGGTCAAACTGTCGCGGAGGTATTCCGCCCAGCTGGGAAGTGCCTCGTCGTTCGGATAGTTTTCGACGAACCACTCGAGCAGAGCGACCCGCTCTTCGTCCTTACCTTTTTCGTCGAACATGTCACCCATCGCGAGCAACTTGCGCCGCATGACATCTTCGGTCTGGGTCTCGGTGAGATACAACCGAGCTTGCACCCAGCCGTTGTCGACTTCTGTCCATGCAACGAGCATGTCGTTGAGGGCCTGCGGTCTCAGATCGAAGCGGATGTCTTCGCCGGCAACGGCTGCTTGATCGATGTTTCGAATGACCGTCTGGAAGCGCTGAACGGCCTCCTCCCACCACGCGTCGTTCATGTCGACCCAACCCAACTTGTAGATCGCGAAGTTGTAGTATTCGCTGGTGGGGTACTCCAAAACGCCGTCGTAGTTGTCGCGGGCGGGCATCATGATGCCGTTGTCGAAATAGTAGTCACCGCGCAGGAAGTATGCGTCTGGGATGTAGCGCGATTGGTCGTAGTTGTTGATCAGGCGGGTGAGGAACTGGATCCCATCAGCCGCTTCGTCGGCTTGGATCAGGCCGTCACCAAGGCGGAAAATCACCTCGTCGATGCGCTCGTAGTCCGGGTGATCTCGCAGGATCTCGCGGTATTGGTCGAGGGCGTCCGCGTAGTTGGGGATGGGCTCGACGCACGGCTCATCGCGGATACAACGCATCCAGTCGTCAAGACATGCGTTGTAGTCGGCCCTGTCTGCCAGGTTTTCAGCCTCGCCTACCTCCCAATACGCCTCTGCGAGACGAAAGAGGACATCCGCTCGGCGTGCGTAGCCGGGCGGCATATCGGCCAACATCTCATGATATTGGCTGATCTGTCGCATTCGGACCTCGTAGATCTGGGCCCGGACAGATTCTGCTTCTTCAGATGTCAGTCCACTCGGAAGCAAAGTGACGTCAGCCGGCGAACTCAGAAGCTCGTCGCTGGCCATCTCTTGAAGGGCCTCCTCGGAACAATCCCGATACATTTCATAATCATCCCCCTCGTCCTGCGCCTGAGCGAGAGAGGGTAAAATCAAAAGAACGGGAATGATAGCTGCGATTCGCAGCCGAACCCCGTTAGAACTGCACGTCATCCGGGCACCTCGTCGTTAGATTGCCTCGATAACTTCCAACTTCGTCGAGCCAGTACTCACCTTCCCAAGGCCAGTACTGCCAATCGTCTGCGACGATTACGAAGGTCGTCCCTTCCTGGATCGCGTTTTCGCCACTGCGGAGAATAGCCTCCAAGTAGCGCGCCTCGAGGTCGGCGATCTCAATTGAGACCTCCTGAGACTTGAACCACCAGTCATCGAGCTCGTCCAATAGATCCTGAATCAAGTCGTGTACAAGCACGGCAACCTCGAGTTGCCGATTGCTGAGATCACCCTCTACCAAGGAGCGCGAAGTTTCACCGCGGGACCCCAGGCTGCTCTCCATCTCATCGAGGAGGGTAAGTTCATCCTGAAGCTGGGTGATCACGCGATGCAGACGATGGAAGTCCGCGTCCGCCAAGATCGCCCGGTAGGCGTCTTCTGGCAGTCTCGGATCGCCGGCCGAATCCGGGGAGTCGGGCTCGAACAGCGCGCGATAGTAGACCGTCGGGTCGGAGGCTTCTGCGACGAACTCACGCAGATTATCTCGCAGGGAGCCGATTTGGGTCTCGAACGTACCGATGGCGTCGTAGGCCTCGTCGATGTTGCAGCTATAGAGGTATGCCGCAGCTTCCAGAACGAAGAGATCGGGAAAGAATCGATGGTTGTGATAGGGGCTGTGCAGACTGTGGAAGGCGCCCAGGGCCCTGTTGAGGTCGCCGTTCAAGAAAGCGGTCCAGCCACTCTCGAAGATGGCTGTGGTCCATCGCTGACCCTCTGTCGACACTTTACTATAGTAGTACGTCGCACCACCGAAGTTACCGACCTGATAAGCGATACGGGCAAGAGCCAAATAGGCGTTCTCCGACACTTCTTGGTCTCCCGGAATCGTGAAGTCCGCCGACAGGATCGCTCGTTCGAGCATCTGGACGGCGCGGATGTTCTCACCCATTGACGGGCTGACCAGGATAACACCTGAAAGGAAGGCGGACCGAGCGGCGTAGTCGCCCTCTGGTCCGACTCGGCCCAGGTAGGTCAAGGCGGTCGACAGGTCACCAGATTGGTAATAGTAGCGGCCCAGGAAGTAGTTGAACTCGTCCTGAAAGTCGGCGGACATGTCTGTGATGACCTCATTGCTGAGGTCAGCGATTCGTGGGCTGGCGAAGGCCGCTTCGTTGACGACGTCGCGCAGAATTCGGACGGAATCGGCGAAGTGTCGCCGGTCTGCGCCGAGAAGTGCAACCTCGAGAGAATCTGCTCTGATGACGTCTCGGTAGCCTGCAGCGTGCATTGCCTGAATCAGGCCGAATTTCGCTTCGTAGTATTCATCGCTCAGCGGGTCAGGGTTCACTTCCTCGAGAAAGCGGTTGTAGACCGCCGACGCAGCGGCAAAGTCTCCGTCTTGATATAGGGCACGGGCTCGCCGCAGGCCCTGAAATCCGGACTGGACAGCACCTTCTCGCTCGCGCTCTGCATCGATCTGGCCACGCATGGCCTCGCGCTCGCGCTCGAGTCGTTCCTCTTCGAGGCGACGACGCTCCGCTTCGAGGCGCTGCTGCTCTTCGAGTTCTTGCTGGAGTGTTGGTGTGCCAGTGCCTGTATCGGACGATCCGATTCCCAATCGGAGGCGAAGCTCCGAGAGGATGGCGTCGTCTACACCTGCGGCTTGCAGCTCCTCAACATCGTCTGGCGTGACCTCGAGTTCCTCCGTGGTTCCACGGATCACGTTGACGATCGTCCCTGCATCGAGGCCGGCTTCCACCAGCCGCAGGATATCGTCCTTGTTGAGGGCCGACGCCGTGGCAGCGCCTAGGGCTACCATCGTGAACACGGTCACAATCGCGACGGCACGTCTCATCAGGTTGCGCGTCATTTAGCTATTCCTCTTTGCACCAGGCGCCGCTCGAATCGAACTAGCGGCCGCCAATCAGGCCGTATTGGCCCCGAATCTGCTTCTGCTTCGGAAGGCGTCTCTCTCTGTTCTAGAGAAAGATGCTGACCCCCAAAGTGATCTCCGACGGGTTCGACACACCACCACCGGCCTTCTGGAAGAGGTATTGCCGGTAATCCAGGCCGATCGAGAACATGTCGCTGATGAAGAAGTTGAATCCTGCGCCCAAGTTTCCTTCGGGCTTGAACTCGCTCTCTGTGGTCAGGCGGTTTTCGGTGATGCTCTCGACTCCGACCACGCCAAACCCGGCACCGAAGTGCAGGTCGAAGTGGACCAACTTGAGACCAAGGATGGCGATCTTCCCGTAGAATGGGCTCCAACTGACGCCCATACTGGCCCGCCACATTTGCTGGTCGAGCAGGTCGACGTTGACTCCGGCTCCCGAAAGGAATGCTTCGAGGTCGCCTTGCGAACTGAACGTGTCCCCGATGTACGAGCCACCCAGTTCGAGAGCGAGGCTCTCGATGAGGTAGTAGCCGTAGCGAAGACCGATTGGATAGTAGTCCACGAAGGGGTTGTTCGGGATGATTCCACCAGAGAGTGTGATCTGATGTCTGCCTACCTTTTCGTATAGGCGGTGCTGGATGACCCGAATGTCGCGTCGTTCGCCCCATGTGTTGTTCAGATCGCCATCGAGGGTGTTTGCCGCCGGCTCGTCCTGCGCCATTACTTGCGTCGGGCTTGCCAGAAGGCCCACGCCAACAACAACTAGCCCCAACACGATTACATGCAGACAACGTAGAATGCTTCTCATGGATTCCTCACCGAGGGCCGATTCTTGTAACCGGCCAAAAAAACCGTTGCGATTCCTAATTCTTACACATCGACCCGCGACTATTCAGTCGGTTCCTCGTCTTCTGGAGTTTCCGTGTCGTCCGGCTCATCAGCTGGACGGGCGGGAACGGGTCGTTTGAACACTGTCAGGCGTCGGTCGACAATGTCGCTCGACGTCGGATCTGTTTGGTCACCTGCGAACTGAAAGCTTCGACGCTCACCGAGCAAGTTCGCCGTCAGAGCAGTCGCAACCCGATAGCGACCGGGCACGATTGTGTCGACTCCGAGCTGGCCAATCTGAAGGTCGGCCTCATACCGGCCTGCTACGTCGGTGGACAACGCGGTGAAGAGGGACCGAAGGTCCTCTGGCGCTTGCGCATATTGGAAAGAACCGCCTGTTTGGCAGGCCAGCTGTGCGAACTGGTCTTCGGGGCCGATGTAGGGGCGCTCCTCGCCATCCAGGGGTGGGTTGTCCAGTTGAATGATGTGGATCTCGACCTCGTTTGCGATGGCCGAACTCAGGGCTGAGTCAAACGTATCCGTGAGTGATCCGTCGTCGAGGCCGTCTGTGAAGAGGACGATCTTCCGGTCACCGCTGGCGTTGCTGAGGAGATCCTCGATTCCAACCAAAATGGCTGACCAGATTGGACTGGCGCCAGTCTCACCGACCGTCATCCGCGACACCTGCGTGAGGGCATTCTCATAGCTGCTGCTGAGGCAGGAGCTCGGGTCTGGCCAGAACGATACCGCCGCTCGGCCTTCACCGCCGAAGCTCAGCACGCACATCCTGGAATCCTCTGCCACGGCCGTCCGGCGGAATCCGAGGATAAAGGCCTGTGCCGAGGAGATTCGTTTGTTCTGCGGGTCAGTCGATCTCGTAGCGTCGAAGCTTCCATCTTCGGCGACACCTTCGAGGGACTGACTGTAGTCCATCATCAGAAGGATACTCTTGGTATCTCTGCCATCATCGAAGTTGACCGAACCTTGGAAGGTCTCGATTACGATCGGGATCCCACACGCCGTCCGCGAACTGCCCGGATTGAAGGGGTTCACCGGCTCACATGAGAACGGTGCGGTGCAATCGCCGTCGCCCACACACTCCTGGTCGGGTGATGGATAGAGGACAGATTGAGTTGAAAACTCGATGTCGTCGGAATCGAAATTCGCACTCACACCATCGATCATCAACGTTCCGTCGCCGATGCGCTCGTTGGGCTTGATGATGAGGCCCTGCTCATCGAGCGGCGTGAACCGAACCGTCACATTGACGTCCGTGTCTTGGCAGCTCAGCGCATTCACCAAGCCCGAGCTGTCAATCTGTGTGAAGTTGCGAGTCGTAATGCTGATCTCTGCAACCGTGTCGCATCCGACCGTTGCCGAGAGAAGGAGCAGCGGCAAAGCGACTTGCGCTGCTCGGTAACATGCGCTCCGCAGGCGCGTAACTGCTGTCATTTCAACTCCTCACCAAATAGTGCCAACCGCCTTGTGAAGGACGATCAATCTGTTCTTCCAACGCGCTCAAAAATTTGTAAGCCGTCGGCGGTCCGTACTTGTAGTACAAAGCCCGGCGGACGACAAGCATTCAGATGCGACCCTTCGGTACACGCACGGTAAAAGTGCCGTGAGGTAGTCAAAGAGAGAACGAAGGGCGCCGTGGAAGGAAATGGGCAGGGACGGAATCGAACCGCCGACACGGGGATTTTCAGTCCCCTGCTCTACCGACTGAGCTACCTGCCCGAAGCGCGGGCTTGTATAGCTCCACCAAACTATGCCTGTCAAGCTTGGGTTGGGTTTCTGAAGTCATTTTTCATTTGGCCCCAGCGCGGTCGCCCGAGCCTGCCAACTGTGTCGCGGGATCAGAGCAGGCCGAGGCGGAAGGCTCGGACCAATCCTTCGACTCCAGCACAGATACGGTCGCAGCATTCTTCGTAGTCTTCGGGAGCTTTGCCCATGGGATCGGGCACATCGGATTCACCACCGTCCTCGAAGAAGGAAAACAGTCGCACGTTCTTGAGCCCAGGCCGGTGTTTCAGAAGAAAGTCTCTATGGGCCTTCTCCATTACGACCACAACGTCCGCCTTCTCGAGGATCCCCAGGCTCACTCCCTGAGACGAATGGCGGGAAAGGTCCATCCCCCGACGCTCGCAAGCCTGGACGCCGTATTCCGAAGCCGGCCGACCAAAAATCCCCAGCGTTCCCATCGAAATCACGTGTGCTGGGATTTGCGCATCCTTGAACGCCCGCTGGGCGATCACTTCAGCCATCGGGGACCGGCAGATGTTTCCACTGCAGACAAAGATTATTCGGCGCATTCGCTTATGGCCTCACCCGGGAGGTACTTGCCATACCCCTTCGGTAGTTCGGTGGTTGATATCAAGTCGGACACTGGCCTTGAATTGAGCGTGTTGACGAAGAGAACTCGCTTTCCTCGGAAGCCCTTCGCGAGGATAGCCGCCATTGCCTTTCCTGTGTAGGTGTCATCGAGGTTAATCCCCGCCTCGTCGCGTGCCAAGTCTACTGCGGCCGTTGCGGCATCTGTTTTTACCCCGTATCCGGCGCCAAATTGGGAGTGTTCCAGCCCGAAAGATACGGTTTCTGAGTCAACCGATACGTCGTAGCGAGCGAGAAGCCTGACCACACGGCGCATGAGGCTGTTCATCGCAGCTTGGTTCGCGACGATCTTGTCGATTACTCGGACGCCGACTAGCTGCAGTGTCCGACCGGCCAGCTCAAATCCAACTTTGAGTCCCACGAGCGTACCGCCGGTCCCAACCGGGACGACCACGACCTGCGGTGGGGGGAGTTCACCCGACTGGATTTGCGCCTCGATCTCGAGGGCAGCATTCACGTAGCCGAGGGTCCCGAGAGGGGAGCTACCGCCACCCGGTATATAATAGATACCTCGAGGAGTGGCGGTGAGCCGCTGCCAGGCCAAGGAAAAGGGCAGAGTCCACCGCGGTCCGCAGCTCATCCGGGCTCCTGTGGACGCGACCGCCAAACAGTTGTGCACAACGTGAGCGCTCGGCGGCTGTGGAAAGTGCCGTATGCGGGTCTTCAAACCTGCCTCGGCAGCATACACAGAGGTCGCAAGGCAATGATTGGAGCCGATAGCACCGCACGTAAACACCGTGTTCGAACCCCGCTCGAGTGCATCACCCAGGAGGAACTCGAGTTTCCGAATCTTGTTACCGCCATAAGGCGTGCCTGTGAGATCATCGCGTTTGATCCAGACTTGATCGCAACCCGCTCTCTTGGCGATCGGGTCACAGCGTTCAATCGGGGTCGGCAGGGATGCGAGCTTGCGAACTGGAAGTCGCCGGAGGGATTGGAACTTTGCCTGCAGATGACGCATCAACTGAAGCCTGTACACCATTTTCTGATGGTGCGGTAGTCCTCAGATTGACCACTTGACAAAGCGAGCTGCGCGGCTTTTATACGCGTGCAGCGGGCGGTAGCCTGCGACTCGACCGAAGGTCGACAATCCCAGAGGTCATATGTCTCACATAAGGAAAGACCCCGTATCAGGTCATTCAGTGATCGTAGCCGAGGAGCGAGCCAGACGTCCGCGACGCTTCAGTCTGCTCAGCGAGGTCGACTCCGGTTCCTTCTGTCCTTTCTGCCCTGGGAACGAGAGCTCGACCGGGGAAACGATCGGCTCGATACCCGAAGGCTCGGGGGCAGACTGGTCGGTCCGCGCAGTCCCCAATCGCTATCCTGCCCTTCGTGTCGAGGAAACGCCCCGCTCGGAACCGGACGGTATCTATGATCGTTTGTCGGGGCTGGGTGCCCACGAAGTCATCATCGAGAGCCGCAACCATGAGAAGGACACAGCAACCCTGAGCGTCGCGGAGGTCGCGGATGTGTTGGCGTTGTACCGGGCGCGTTTGCGCGACCTGAAGCGCGATGTTCGTCTCAAATACATCCTCGCATTCAAGAATCAAGGGGCAATGGCCGGCGCGACACTGCCGCATCCGCACAGTCAGATCCTGGCAACACCAACGGTTCCGACGGCGATAAAGGCCGAACTCGCCAATTCACGGAGGTACTACGACTTCAAAAGTCGATGCCTCTTTTGTGACATTCTACATCAGGAGTTGCGTGACGGGCGCCGAATGGTGTACCACTCTGGCGCCGTGGCAGCGGTGGCTCCGTACGCATCTCGTTTTCCATTCGAGATTTGGTTGTTACCTACAGAGCATGCCTCTCATTTTGAGGACGCCACGGACGAGCTGCTGTCTCATATGGCGACGGCGCTGAAGGATGTTATGTCGAGGTTGCAGGTTGAACTCGAGAATCCATCCTACAATATGGTCTTACATACCGGTCCCGCCCAGGAGGGTGCGATGAAGCACTACCACTGGCACATCGAGGTCATGCCTTGTTTGCAGCCGCGGGCCGCCGGATTCGAGCTTGGGTCGGGTTATTTTATCAACCCGACGACGCCCGAAGTTGCGGCGGACTTTCTCCGTCGCACAGACATTTCCAACCTGAAGTGAGAGTTTTTTCTCAATGAAAGTCCTATTCGTTACTCCCGAAGTCGCGCCCTACAGTGCGACGGGTGGTCTCGCACAAGTCACTGCTGCTCTACCCAAGGCGCTCCAGCAAAAGGGTGTGCGGGTCTCTGTTTTCTCACCGTTCTATCGCGGAGTCAGTGACCGATGCGGCGGCCTGAGCCAGCCGCTCGCTCCCCTGAAGATCCGACTCGGAAAGCGCCAGTTGACGGCTCGCCTGCTGAGTACGGCCGGCCACGATGGCGTTCGCCAGTACTTCATTGATATCCCGGAGTACTTCGACCGACCCTCTCTCTATGGTGAAAATGGGGGCGGCTACGAAGACAACCATCTGCGCTATGCGGCCTTCAGCAAAGCGGCCCTGTCAATACTGCAGCAGTACGACCTCGACTTCGACATTCTGCACTGCCATGACTGGCAGTCGGGCCTCGTCCCGATGTTCAGGAAGACGGCTCGAGGCGCGGCTGCGCAGCGTTCCAATTTGGGCGTGGTGTATACAATTCACAACCTGGCGTTCCAGGGAATCGCCGAGCAGGACCAGGCCCCAGCAATGGGGATCCCTCAAGGCCAAACGGGTCCAAAAGGGCTGGAATTCTACGGAAAACTCAATCTGATGAAGTCGGGGATCATACACTCTGACCTCATTACGACCGTCAGCCCGAGATACGCCGAAGAAATCTGCACCGAAGAGCTCGGTGCTGGTTTAGACGGCGTATTGACGAACCGGCGCGACGCGTTGAGCGGAATCCTGAACGGAGTTGATTACTCCGTCTGGTCCCCAGAGGCTGATTCGTTTCTGGAGTTCCAGTTTGACGCCGACAATCAGAATGGCAAACGCCGCTGTAAGGCCTCACTTCAGCAAGAAGCTGGTTTGCCCGTACGCCCCAGAGTGCCCCTAATCGGAGTCGTCTCTCGGCTGGCCGAGCAGAAGGGCATCGATCTCTTGATCGACGGCCTCAGGGCACTTGCCGGCGAAAGGGAGTTTCAGGCGGTCATTCTCGGGACTGGCTCCCCGGAACTGGAGGAGGCCTGCCGAGCCCTCGCCAAAGAGCTCCCCGATCGAGTGTCGGTCTACATCGAGTACGATGAAACGCTGGCACACCATATTTTTGCGGGATCGGACGTGTTTGCCATGCCATCCCGATTCGAGCCCTGCGGCTTGAGCCAGCTGTACGCCATGCGTTACGGGTCAATTCCCGTCGTGCGAGACACCGGTGGGCTTCATGATACGGTTCAGGACTTCGACCCAGAGAGCGGGTCGGGGACCGGCTTCGTCTTCAGCGACCCCACTGTTGAGGGCTTTTCCGGCGCGCTATCCCGTGCTCTGGAGCAATTCTCCCACGCCCGCAGCTGGCGTCGGGTGGTGGCAACGGCCATGGTTCAGAACTTCTCGTGGGAGCGAGCAGCCGAGGCCTATCGAGATGCTTATCAATCCGTCTTGGAGATGAGAAGTGAGCGACAATCTAAAGCGGCTTCATGACCTGAATGAGCGCGCGGAGTTGGGCGGAGGCCAGCGACGCATCGAAGCGCAACATGCTCGCGGCAAACTGACAGCCCGCGAGCGTATCGACCTGCTGCTGGATCCAGGCACCTTTCACGAGGTCGGCAAGTTCGTTACGCACCGATGCACCGACTTCGGTATGGAACAGAACAAGGTCCCGGGGGACGGTGTCGTTACCGGATTCGGTAAGGTCGCAGGCCGAACGGTCTACGTTTTTAGTCAGGACTTCACCGTCTTCGGTGGCTCGTTGAGCGGCGCATACGCCGAGAAGATTTGCAAGATCATGGATCTGGCGATCAGGAACGGCGCCCCGGTAATCGGGCTGAACGATTCGGGGGGCGCTCGAATTCAGGAGGGCGTGGAGAGCCTAGCGGGTTACGCTGATATCTTCCTGCGGAACACATTGGCTTCCGGAGTCATCCCCCAAATCAGCGCAATTTTGGGGCCGTGTGCAGGCGGAGCGGTATATAGTCCCGCTATCACTGACTTCATCTTCATGGTCGACGAGACCAGTTACATGTTCATCACCGGGCCAGATGTCATAAAGACAGTGACCAGCGAAGAAGTGTCCAAAGAAGAGCTGGGCGGGTCGAGGGTACACAACGATACCAGCGGGGTTGCTCACTTTCGCGACCCGAGCGAAGCAGCCTCCATCGGTCGGGTCAGGGCGCTGCTTTCGTATTTGCCCTCGAACAATCTAGATGACCCACCCCCGGCACCCACCGAAGATCCGGTGGATCGTCAGGAGCCCAAACTCGACACGTTGGTTCCGACCGATGCGAGCCAACCTTACGACATGCGCGAACTCGTCTCATTGACCGTGGACGGCGGTCACTTCCTCGAGGTTCAGGAGCACTACGCCAAGAACATCATCGTCGGATTTGCCCACTACGGCGGCCGTTCGGTGGGGATCGTCGCCAATCAGCCGATGCATCTCGCCGGTTGTCTAGACATTGACGCGAGCATCAAAGCGGCGCGCTTCGTTAGGTTCTGCGATGCGTTCAACATTCCAGTTGTGACGTTCGTCGATGTTCCCGGATTCCTTCCGGGCGTTGGCCAGGAGCACAATGGAATCATCAAGCATGGCGCCAAGCTCCTCTATGCGTACTGTGAAGCGACCGTTCCAAAGGTGACGATCATCACGAGAAAGGCGTACGGCGGCGCATACGACGTGATGAGTTCCAAGCACATTCGCGGCGACTTCAACTACGCCTACCCAACAGCCGAGATCGCTGTTATGGGGCCCGATGGCGCGGTAAACATCGTGTACCGAAAAGAACTCTCAGAAGCGCCCGATCCCGACGGTGCAAAGAAAGCGTACGTCGAGAAGTATCGTGACACCTTCGCCAACCCGTTCAAAGCCGCCGAACTGGGCTACATCGACGCGATTATTGCGCCGTGCGAGACGAGGCTCACAATTGTGAGAGCTCTAGAGGCGCTCGAGAACAAGCAAGACACGAATCCTGCCAAAAAGCATGGGAGCATTCCGCTATAGGCGGGACAACCCGATGGGCCCTATCCGGTACCAGAACAATCTCGACGGGATCGAACCGCGTCATTTGGACGGTTTCTTTGTCGGATGGCCGAACCCGCCGAGCGCAGAGACACTCGTCCAAATCTTGAAGCGAAGCTATCGCTTCTGGTTAGCGATCGAGGCCGACTCCGGCCGGGTTGTGGGTTTCATCAACTCGGTCAGCGACGGCATCCTCTCGGCGTTCATCCCTCTGCTCGAAGTCTTGCCAGACCTCAAGAGCCAGGGGATAGGGACGCAGCTCGCAAAACACATGATCGCCGACCTGAAGCACCTATATTCGGTTGATCTGCTGTGTGATGCGGACCTTCAGGCCTTCTACGAACAAGTGGGAATGCAGCGAGCCACCGGCATGCTCATGCGGAACTACGGCAATCAATCCGGAAATCGCTCAGAGTCTTAGTCGAAGAGGTTGTCGAAGCCACTGTCGGAGGTGCCCGCCACTGCGCCGCGCCGGTAGTTGGTCAGGACCGGCCCGTCTTCGGGGCTAATCAGGGTCGGCTGGGCTCCCTCACCGTCAAAACGGCGTCCCACTCGTTCAGCCCTAACGTCGAAATAGCCAGCTTCGTTCACAGGTGCGACGACAGCGCGCGTCCAGACACGCTCTTCGAAGGGATAGACGTCGGTGGGAACGATTCGGCTGACCCAATAGTCACCGGCTGGCAGATGCAGGTTGTCTTCCTCGCAGAGAGCCATTACGACGTTCTCTTCTGCCCCCTCACCGTGCAGAGCGACTTGACCACGCTCGCCAGACACCGGCCCCTGGAAACCGGCAGGCAGTCGATAGACCTGACCCGCCTGAATCTCGATGGTCACCGGAAAGCCGTGAAAATAGACAACCACTTCCCCGACGGGCAGCTGAAGCATGCCGTAGTCATCAACACCTGTTCCCCGATTGGACCCGATGAGCTGCTCGCGACCTGTGTGATCTCGTCGGAACGCGTTGAGCTCAGCGTTCCATTGGTCGCAGGAGCGGGGCTGTTCTGCAACCGGAAGCGTACTCACTGAGACCCAGCCAGAAGGAACGACGGTGGTCCGCCCGTCCTGGACGTAGAGTTTCTGGAGGTTAGCCTCGGTGCGATTTCGGCCCACCTCGACCCAGTACCATCCCTCATCTAATGGGACGGAGTTACCTGCCTGGTAGGAACCGTTGCCTGTTCCGCTGTGGATCAACCGCCCTTCTTCGTCGTAGACAAACAGGCTCGCTCCAGCCACACCATTCTCGTATTGATCGAGATACTGTTGGAGGTAGAGCGCCCCTTCAGACAGGGCGGGCAAGGGGACGGACAATCCCAAGAGGACACTGACAGCAATCAACCATCTCATAATAAGCACCTATGAAGTGCCGCGAGGCTCTCCATTCGACAACATGGTCGAGCCAAAGTCAAATCGACGGGCGAATGCCTCACTCCCACTCGATCGTCGCAGGCGGCTTGCTGGAGACATCGTACACTACGCGGTTAACGTGAAGTACTTCGTTTATAATCCGGTCGGAGCACTTACCCAAAAACTCGTGGGGAAGATGAGCTCTGTCGGCGGTCATACCATCCGTGCTGGTCACCGCCCTGAGAGCGATAACCTGGTCGTAGGTGCGCTGGTCACCCATGACGCCCACAGTCCTGACCGGAAGCAGCACAGCGAAAGCCTGCCAGACCTCGTCATACAGATTGTTCGAGTAGAGTTCCTCGATGAAGATCTTGTCAGCGGCTCGCAGTGTATCGAGTCGTTCCTTGGTAACCTCACCCAGAATCCTCACGGCCAAGCCAGGACCTGGAAACGGATGACGCTTGATGAAAACCTCTGGTAGTCCCAGTTCACGGCCCAGAGCTCGGACCTCGTCCTTGAACAGCTCCCGCAGGGGTTCGACTAGGTCCAGGCCGAGATCTTCGGGCAACCCACCAACGTTGTGGTGTGATTTGATTGTCGCAGAGGGGCCTCTGATAGAAACGCTCTCGATGACGTCTGGATAGAGCGTGCCCTGTGCGAGGTACTTGGCATCTTTGTACTCTCGGGCGACTTCCTCGAAGACGCGAACGAACTGCTCGCCGATGATCTTCCTTTTTCGTTCGGGATCTTCGACCCCGGCTAGCGCATCGATGAATCTCTTTTCTGCATCGACGACGCGGAGTTCGACATCAAAGTGCTCGCTGTGGTCGCGGAAAATCCTCTCGACCTGCTCGCGCTCGCCAGCCCGCATGGTGCCGGTATCGACAAACACGCATGTGGTCTGCTTGCCGATGGACTTGGCCAGGAGGGCTGCAACCACACTCGAATCGACCCCACCGGAGAGTCCACAGATCACGCGGTCGTTCCCGATCCGCTTCCGGATACTGGTGATGTTTCGCTCCAAAAAGTCGCCCATACCCCAATCAGGTACGCAGTCGGCCAACTCGAACACGAAGTTCGACAAGATATGCGTCCCTTGCTCGGTATGTGTGACTTCCGGGTGAAACTGCACGCCGACCAGTTGCCTGGATTGGGATTGGACTGCCGCAATCAGGCCCGTCTCGCTTTTTGCCAAGACCTCAAAACCTGGGGGCGGAGCACTCACGGCATCTCCGTGGCTCATCCACACCTTGAGACGTTGGTCGGGGGAAAAACCAGCCATCAGGCCATGGGGATGTTCGATATGTATGGGCATCCGCCCATACTCACCCTGTCCCCCGCTCTTCACTTCCCCCCCCAACAGTTGCGACATCAGCTGGAGGCCATAACAGATACCGAGGACTGGCACACCCAGGCTCAGCAGTGCTTTCGCCACGATTGGCGCATCCTCACCCGTCACCGAAGATGGACCGCCTGATAGAACCAGGCCCTTTGCAGGGGCGATGCCGGATGCCGCGATCTCGTCCAGACGCGGGTCGTTGCAGGGCCAGATTTCGCAGTAGACGTCGAGCTCTCGTATTCGCCGAGCGATGAGGAGCGTGTATTGGCTTCCAAAATCGAGGACCAGGATGCCGTTTTTCAGCAACGAGTCGGTAGTTTGGGCGTCGCTACTGTTCATAGCGTGGACCGTCTCCAGGTTGGGCTGACACGCATTACTCGCGATCGTTCGAGTACGTCTCAGCTTTGTAGTTTGGTGCTTCCTTCGTAACGTAAACGTCGTGGACGTGACTCTCTCGCAGGCCTGCGCCGGTGATGCGAACGAATTGGTTCTTGGAACGCATGTCTTCTATTGTTCCGCAACCGCAGTAGCCCATTCCCGACTTCAAGCCACCCACAAACTGGTGAAGTACAGCGCCCAAAGGACCTCTGTATGGCAC
>CAZDBH010000068.1:0-23774 GCA_964503485.1 uncultured Bradymonadales bacterium
GACGACCGTTCATCAGGGTATCGATCTCTGGATGCCTGAACGCGCGCCGTGCCACGATGAACTCATCAACGCCCGCTGTAGGTTGGCCGGACGAGACGCCCAGGTAAAAGTCATCGCCTTCATGAAAAAGGGGTATCTCAAAACTGGTAGTGACGGCCGAACCGTTGATGAACACCGACAGAAGACCGTCCGGTGTGTAGACCATGGCGAAGTGATCCCATCCCGCACTAGCAGAACGATACGAAGGGATTGCATCCGCTTGTTCAGTATCCCTCAAGTGGTGAAGAGTCATCGCCTCTTGATCGACCACCAATTCCAAGACTGAGTCAGACCCGCTCTTGATGTTGAATACCGTGAGAGGTAGCTCGCCGCAGTCCACAGCGTCGTCATCCTCGTCCGTAGGAGCCTCCTCACAAGGTCTTAACCAAAACGCGATGGTCCAGGCAGTGGCGTCTTGGAGCGGATTCGGGTCAAAGTCGAGGGTCCCACCAGACAGTTTGAGCGCCCCCTCATAGTATCCTGTGTCGCTATAACGCGTAGCACTTGCTTCCCCGTTCAGATCAAATCCTCCGGCGTCGCTCGTTCCACCTCCGGTGTTGGCGAGCACATTCGAAAGAACGTCGAAGGAACCATAGTAGGCAATGGCTATGTCGTTGATTCCAGCTGTCAGCGGAATCTCGACCAGCTGGTCGAGGCGCGGTCTGCTGGAGCACCCCTCGTCTCGATACTCACGACTACAGTCGCCTGGGTTGTTTTGAGCGCCACACACCAGATACGGGTGCAAACGGAAACCGTGTTCGAGTTGCTCGCCGGTTCCACAAGTCGGTTCCACGGTTTCATCGGTCTCAGCGTCCGAGGTCTCGTCCACTGCCGTCGGATCGTCGCCTCGGTCTAGGTCGGCTGAATCAGTTGGCGCGTCCGAATCCAGGTCGTCGTCAGTGTCTGGCGAGCGTTCCCCCCTCGTACAGCGGCCTTCTCTACAGATTTCACCGGCCAGACATTGGTCATCCCGGTCACAACTGTCTCCGTCGAGTTGCGGCGAGCAACTCGCGAGCAGCAATACCGAGATGCAGAGCGTCCTGATCCTCATGGCGCCTGTGTGTCGAAGGTGCCGATGACTGTAGCTGAGAGCGCTCGGTTAGCCAAGATGGAGGGAAAGGATGCGGGCGGAGCGAGAAGCCTTAGCGAGGACCACAGTCCAGGCAGTCTGTGCCCAGGGGGCAAAGAGCATACAGTGATCCGGGACCACCGTCATCGCACTCGCCGTCTCCGGAGGTGGCACAGGTCGTCTGGCAGTTTCCACCATCAGGACCGACGATGAAGCTGCGCTGCCAGGCACCCCACTGTGAGGAGGCTATGCCATTTGCCGTTACAGCTGGATACGCTTCCTGACCGGGTGCAATGGTGACCACGATTCGTCCGCCTGTCGCTGCCTGAATGACCCCAGCATGAATCGCCGCCGTGCAGACGGAGGAGTCGTCCGAGTAGGCCCCATTTCCCCAGATCGTTGCGCTGCCGCAGCCGGCGGGACAGGTCGAGGTGAATTGGGTTCCCGGTCCGCCCTCCAAGCCTTGAGCGTTGGTACCGCAGTCGAGGGCGTTGGAGGAGCCCGCTACAGTGAAGCTACGTCCCCACGAGCCCCAACGTGACGAGGTAACGCCGTTCTGGGTGCTAGCCGGGTATTCAGCTTGGCCGGGTGCGATCGTGATGGCGACGCTACCCCCCGCCGCAGTCATCGCACCGGCGTGAATCGCTGCCGAGCACATCGAGGAATCGTCTGAATAAACTCCTGTTCCCCATACCGACTGGCCACCGCATCCCGCGGGGCAAGTAATTGTCACAACCGCGCCGGGATCGCCGGTGATTGTCTGGGCTGATTGGCTACACGTCACGGCCTGTTGCGCGAACGCACTGCTGGCCCACAATAGGGTGATCGAGAATGCTACTAAAATGCGGTACATGGACTCATTCCTCCACGAGTGTTTCTAACGAACGGTGTTTTGAGCGCAGTCAAACTACCAAAAGCCTGGCGGTAAAGAAAGCGGGCAGTCGTCAATCGACCGAACGGGTAGCAGTGGGCTACCTCGCCATCCGACTTCGAACTCGCCGTTACTTGCGATTTTCGCGGTGGTATGACACGTCCTAGCTAGGGGCATCCTCAGGACTTGGGCGATCTGACCGATGAGTACAGCCGCGACCCACAACACAAGAACACGGAGGGGAGCCTTCCTTCGAAAGCGCAGCGCGCTGTTGGCGACGGCTCTCATGTCGGGAGCCGCGGCTGCCGTGATCGAATGGGTATACGCTTCGTCGCAAGGTGCGTCAGGCTCGATTTGGCTCCTCACGGCCCTGCTGGGTCTATGGCTCTTGACCGCCATCGCTTTAACCACCGTAGAAGCCGCTACGTTCTTCCTCGCAGTGGGTACCGCTGGAGAGGACAGACTTCGAACCCGGCTACGCTCAGGTTGGTCCCGTTGGCGAGCGGAAGCGGGTACCCCACAGGACCAGCTTCGCAGTGCTCGGCTGCTCGCCTTGTTTCTCTGTGCAGCAGTGTTTTGGGTCCTCGCCGCAATTCACATCCGCTTCCTGGTGATAACGGCCCATGACAGCACCCTGATCGCTTTGGCGAGCGCCAGCCTCGTCGTACTCGACTTGCTCGTTGCCGTGCTCTCGTGGGTAATAATCAGCCGGGCACTAGCGAAGTTACTGGGTGTCTTCGGGGGCTTCATAACCGTCACACGCACCCTCGTTTTCTTGTTGCTCGGCGCTACTGCGGCCGTCATTGCGGCCCTAGTGTTAACCTGGCAAACGGTGGTCTTGGTGGGCGGTCAATCTCTCTTGCTGCCAATGGTCGCCTTTGCGCTCCAACTCTTGCTGTGGTTGATTCCAAAGAGGCGCATTTCACTGCCAATTTGGACGATCCTCCCGGTCGTTGCGCTAACGGCCGGACTGATCGTCGTCGGTTCAGGTAACAGCCAGGTGCGCTCCGGACTGCCCGAGTATGGTCTGACCTCCCGCTACCTCCACGCCACTCTGTTGAAGCTCTCTGACTTCGACGGCGATCGTTTTGCTTCGGCTCCCTTTGGCCGCGATTGTGGCCCATTCGACGCGGGAATCAACCCCGCACAGCGTGAGAATCCGGGCAACGGAATTGACGAGAATTGTGACGGGCTCGACGAGTTGCTCACCGTCTCTATTTTTCCCGAGCACGGAACTCAGCTCACCGTAACGGAACAGCCGAACCTGATCCTGGTCACCGTCGACTCCCTCAGGGCCGACCATCTGGGTTTCATGGGGTACGAGCTCGACACCACTCCCCAATTGGACCGGATCGCCGAGCAGGCGGCCGTTTTCACCCGGGCCTACAGCCAGGACTCCGGGACGGGACCCAGCTTCTGGTCGCTCATGAACGGAAAGACCCCTTTTCAGGTCACACTGTCGGATTCACACCCCTTTCCCCCAGTTATCGGTCCAGAGGAGACAACCTTGGCGGAACATCTGACCGAAGCGGGCTACGCCACCAGGGCAGTATTGTGTGGCTATGTCTTCAACGACAGGCGATGGAATATTCGTCGCGGCTTCGACGAGTATCTGGAGGTCTGCGGCCGGAGACAAGAGTTCCTGGCCGCCGACACCGCCGACCGGGCTATTGCGGTCCTAGAGGAGACAGGGGAGGGCGAAGCGCCATTCTTCATGTGGGTCCATTTCTACGATCCGCACCATGATTACGCCGACCACCCCGGGTCGGATTTTGGGACAGACACAATCGCGACCTATGATGAGGAAATCCGCTACACACAGGAGCATCTCGCCCGTTTTGTCGACGAGGCACGTCAAACCACGGGTCGCGATACCTACATCGCCATCTCAGCCGACCATGGCGAGAACTTCAACGAGCACGGCCGAGCGCCCCATGCCCGCAACCTCTACATAAACGTCACTCATGTCCCGTTGCTGCTCCTGGGCCCGAGCATTCAGCCATCGCGCCTAGAATCTCCCGTCGCGTTGAACGATGTGTTTCCGACGTTCCTCGAGCTGGCGGGCGTTCAGATTCCATCTGAGACGACACACGGCAGCCTAGTTGGCGCAATGAATCGCGAACCCGTCAATCAGAACCGCTACGTGTTTCAGGAAAACTCATACTCCCGGCCGCGGCGCGACGTGAAGGCCGTGATCTGGGACCAATACCACCTCCTGCTCGATCTGACCCAAGACAGCGTTGAGTTGTACGATATTGTCGCTGACCCAGCAGAGACCGACAATCTGGTAGGGCGCGGCCTCGAGGTCGAGAGCCAGCTCCTCGAGGTGCTACAAGCCTTCCTTCAAACCACGAACACGCCGGACGAACTCTAGGATGTTCTGGGCACGAACTCCGCCCGTTAGTCGAGCTACTCGGCCGCGCCGGAGGTCAGTTCCGCGAATCTCCTGACGCGGGGGACCAGGCGAGCTACCAGCTCGTCGGAAGAGATCGGCATCAAAATACAGTCATCAAAACCGGCCCGATAGGCCGCCATCCGAATGTCCGAACCCACCCTATCGGTCAGGCCGATCAATGGAATCTGCGGGTTCCACTTTCTGCGAAGTAGTTTGGCGATCGAAAACCCGTTCACGCGAGGCATGAAAAGGCGCGTGAGCACAGCCATGGGCTTCAGCTGGGGCAGAAAGCGCAGAATACCCAATCCCATATCACTCCGATGAGGTTCGAGGCCACCGGCTCGCAGCACCGATTGAACGAGCTGTGCGTGAGCCGAATCAGGTTCGATCAACAATACGCATTCACCGCGACCGCTTTCCGCCGCATCCAGACCCAACTCGGGTTGATTCTGCAAGCCCTTCACGGCGGTGTCAGTCATAGCGACGACCTGAAGAATGGTCGCGCCTGGCATCACCTCCCCGTCCCTGTCTAGGACGACCGCGATTTGCTCCTCGATTCTGGCCGCTAAACGACTCTGTTCGTTGAATCCAAGGGTGCCTGAGCTGCCGTGCAATCGTTCCGCGAGCAAACGCGCACCGAGGAGCAGCATTCGGTGCTCCGCTGGCGGTTGGTTCACCGCGTGTGACAGGGCCTGCCCCAGCTTCTCGAATCGAACGATGACTTGATCTCGGAACCGCTTCCGCAGGACCTTCGGATCGGTCGCCGGTTCGTTGTCTATGCTGTGAGCCTGCTTGAACGACGGCCTGTATTCTTTTGATTGCGTTCGTTGGAATGACGGACGCTGTTCCTCGGACTGCTCACCGGTGACCACAGCAAAATGGCCGGTCGTGTCACGCCGGCCCAGGAAATCCTGAACACCGATTATCAGCTCATCGACATCGAGCGGTTTACGGAGCACCTGATCAATTTTTAGGGTATTCGTCAGCGCCCCAACTTTGGTCGGTTCGGTCCAGAATTGCCCCGTGATGAAAATGATCGGGAAGAAGTTACCTTGGCCGCGGACACCGGCGATGAACTTCTCCGCGGTCTGGCCCGGAAACCGATTATCAACGATCATGAGGTCGATGCTGGCTTCTCTGATTACGGCCATCGCGTTGCCCAGCATGCTGGCCTCGATGACGTTGAACCTCTTCTGGCGTAGTTTGTGAGAAATGATCGCTCGGCATTCGGCGTCATTGTCGATAACGAGAACCGTCTTCGGCATCTTCTTCGTCCCCCCCAGGACGTCTGTAACTAACATCGGGAACGCTCGCCCAGACCTGAGAAAATACTGGTCTGTCAGCAAAGCAGTCGCTCCGGACTATTTGGCTAAATGTACTCGCTTGTCCCTTTTTGCGGTGAATTGGTCATGGGCGATTTTGGTTGAAAGCTCTAGCGGTTTCCACTATCTCCGCGCTCTCGGCTGTCTTCAGTTCTGAATGCGACTAGGCGGCTGCATGCCGAAAACGCTGGATTCGCGGTGTGATTCGGATCAGCAGCTCTTCTGCGGCCACCGGCATCAGGATGCAGTCGTCGAACCCGGCCCGGTAAGAAGCCATTCGGACGTCTGCACCGGTCCGGTCCGTCAAACCGATCAGGGGAATATCGTAGGTCCACTTGTCACGGATATGCTTCGCGATAGAGAAGCCATCGACTTTGGACATGAACAGACGAGTCAGGATCGCCTTCGGCTGCAGCTTGGAAACAGCACGCATAATGCCCATCCTCTCACCACTCAGGTGGGGTTCGAGCCCACCCTCTCGAAGAACGGACTCAATCGCATGGGCGCGCTCTTCGTCTGGTTCGATGACCAAGACCGTATCGGCCACTTGATTCCCCGGAGAGGTGTCCGGATTCAAACCCTGGAGTATTTTGACGGCTTTGCGCGTCATAGCCACAGCCTGAAGCAGCTTCCCGGTAGGCATCGTCGTGCCCTGGGTGTCCAGAACCGAGGCGATGCGCTCTTCGACCTCTGCCGCAAGCCGACTCTCCTCGGCGAAGCCGAGAGTCCCCGCCGTACCGCGAAGTCTGGTCGCCAGCAAGTGGGCTCCCATAAGCAGAGTGCGGTGCTCCCTCGGCGGTTTATTGACCGAGTGGCTTAGAACCTGGCCGAGCTTCTCGAAGCCCGACACCGCTTCGCCGCGGAAGCCGTCTCGAAGAGCCACCAATTCAGTCTTTGCATTGGTTTCTAGACGGTTTCGCTTACTGGCCTCGGCCGCATTTTCGACTACCACGACCGCGTGTTCTGAGGTCGTTTCGCGATGGCCCAGCAAGTCCTCGACTTGGATCTGCATGAGCTCGACGTCTACCGGCTTACGCAGGACCTGCTGAATCTGGAGACGATCAGTCAGCTCGCCCATTTTCGCTGGGTTTCGCCACAGCTGGTCAGAGACAAAGATGATCGGAAAGTGGTAGTTCTCGCCGCGAAGGGCTCCAATGAATCGGATAGCGCCCCTCTCGGGGAACTGACCGTCAACAATAGCTAGATTGATCTTGCCGTTCTGAATGACAGCCATCGCGTCAGCCAGGTTGGCAGCCTCTGCTACTTTGAATCCGTTCGAACGTAGATTATGCGCGACTACAGACCTGCAGTCGGCGTTGGCGTCGACGATTAAAACCGTCCTCGACATGGTAGCCCCCCAAAAAATCCCTTTCACACCATAAGGTTTTGAACGGGGGCCAGCAAGCAATAGTTTGGTGGAGAGTAGGTGGATTACCTATGTATGAATTACACTAAACGGGGCGTGCGCCAGATATTGGGCCCTCTAAGTCCGAAATTATTTACAATGGCCACTTGAAACAGACCCAAACACGGCGCTCAGACCGCTGCGATCCTTGCGCCGATTCGAGTTTGTTCGGGTGAGTCGGGTACCAGGCTGTCAGGATGCCCAGTCCAGATCCGGTGTGGCTGACTCGCCAAGTGCTTTGCGCACTCGTTTGGCGACCTTTGGCTTCAGCGCGTCGATAAACAGGAGCCAGCGAAATGCATCCGTGAGGGTTTCCGAAGGCGGCCGAGCGCTCCAACCAAGTTCCCTTTGCGCCCTTGACGAGTCGTATACAAGGTGTCGGCCCCAGGCGTCGTCGAGCAACGCTTTGGTGATTGGCGCATCGCCACCCTTCTTGGCTGCTTTTCGCTCGGCGAGCCCGGCGATAAACCGTATCAAAAAGCGGGGTGGACGCATCACTTTCGGGCGGATCGAGCTCAACTCCGAGAACGTGTCCGACAGGGCCTTGGGTTGTAGAGATGGCCCCGTGAGCAGATAGCGTCGACCCGATTTGCCTTTCTGGGCGGCGAGGATATGGCCCTTGGCAACGTCCCTGACGTCCGTAACGCACACAGCTAGGAAGGTCGGGTCGCCCTGAAGTAAACCGACCAAGGCTGCAGAGGCCGGCGTGACACGGTAGTCGAGCGGCCCAAACACCCCGCTCGGGTTAACGATGACCACATCGAGTTCACCTTTCTCTGCCACCTCGAGGGCAATCTTCTCGGCTTGAATTTTACCCTTGATGTATGGGCTGGAGGCCGTTTCCAGAAACTCGGACTCGTCCAAAGCAACTGACGGATCATCCGTAAAACCGATCGTCGCACCCGTGCTGCAGTACACGACCCGATCAACCCCAGCTTGCTGAGCGGCCTCCAGGAGGTTTCGAGTTCCGTCGACGGCCGGCGCGACAATCTCATTCGCATCGACCGCGAAGTTCCTGTGGGCGGCCCCAACGTGAAAGACCAGCTCGATGCCATCGACTGCCGCAGCCAACGCTGCCGGGTCGAGCAGATCGGCGTGACGAGTTTCGACGTCGAGTCCAGCCAATCCCTGCGTGTTGCTCGACTCCCGAATACACGCAATCGGCTCGATCCCGGCCTCGAGACAAGCGCGGACCACCTGGCTCCCGATGTGGCCGTTGGCCCCAGTAACTAGTGCTTTCATGACTTGACCTAACTTGTTGTAACGCGGGACAAATACCACTCGGAATTACGGACGTCGAGGATGCTTGTCGACGCTAGGAGGAATCATCGGGACAGTTCGCGGCGTCATGGGAATTGGACGCCGAGTGAGGGAGGGACTCGAGAGTCGAGGGGGGGGGGGGGGCGGGGGCGGGGGCCGGGGCGGCGGGGGGGGCCGGGGGGGGGTGGGGGGCCGGCGCTGACCACCGCCCGCCGCCACGGCTCATTCTCTACTCGAGTTCACATGCGGTTTCCAAGGCAGTGATCTCGGCCTTGCAGGGATAGTCGTCTTCACTGCCTTCGTCGTGTCCGGTCTCGGCCTCATCCCACTGAACGCAAGTTAGCTCTTCCTGACATTCGTAGAAATCAGCGAGGGCTTCGAGGCAGGCGATTTTGTCATCGTCTGTAGCGTCCGTGATCCCGTCCGCGGTGCTCTCGAAATCGTCTTCGACACATTCCTCGACACAGGTTAAGGGAGCGGCGACCAACTCGGTGTCGGGGTTGTCCTCTACATACGTCGCGCAGTCGGCATTGACGGCAGCACATGCTGCGTCACAGGCCGAGACGGCGTCAGCCAGCGTACTCTCGACCGTAGCAGGCTCACCACCGCCACAGGTGCCGGGCTCTGTATCGCTTTCGCCCTCGCACTCGAGGCCATCAGCACACGCTTGCAGTCCTTCGATGCACGCGCCCTCAGCTGGAACACCGACACATTGGGAGTCCTCGCCGGCTTCGTCGCAGGTTCCACCAGCGTCGCCACAGTCATAGAGTATGGGGCGGGTTCCGGCGCAGCCGAGCAACATGTTGGTGCCATCGTAACAACCGTTCGTATCATCTTCGCTGCAGGTACCGACATCTGCCGTGCAAGCGCTGCCCTCGAAAGTGAGAACACAGGCGGCGTTTTCGCCAGCACACGTCATGGTGAAGGGTTGGTCATCCTCGCCAATGAAGTAGCAGGGGTCCCCTATCTCGGTCGTACACCAGTAGCCGAGTTCGTCATCAACGTAGGCACATGCGCCTGTGCTCCCTTCCGGCACGTAGGTTGTGCAGTCGACTCGCGCAAGGCCATTGTCGCCACACCAAACGGCCTCTGCTCCTTGGCACTCGCCCAGAAAATCGATGTCGCCACAGTCCTCGCCGGTCGTGGTATCAGTCGTCGGTGTGGATCGCGGGGTACAGCAGCCCGCGCTGCAGAACTCAGTGTCAGAACAATCGGAGTTCCCGGCGCATTGAGTCGCGCCACCGCAGGTGTTGCTGCTCGTGTCCTGCTGCGTGCTCGTGTCGTTATTGTTGTTATTGTTCGAGACGTCTTGGGTCGCATCGTTATCATCGTTACTCGAGCTACCCGAGTCATCACTGCTGCTGCATGCGGCCAGCGCAGTGATCAAAATCAAAGCCAACAAGTTGAATCGGACGGTCATGTGGAACTCCTGAATCGATAGGGTTGTCAGACGCGGCGGGTTCTAGCAGGGACCGAGTCCAGTGTCAAAGCGAGTTATGACGATAGTGGGCCGAACTGTGCGATTTCGTATTCAAGTGCTGTGACGGTCCGTCGGTCACTCGCCGTAAGATGTGACCATCGCTGCAGTCTTGCTGCGGCAACCCACCTCGAATACGGTGGCCAGCGCAAGCTACACTCCATAGGGAGCAACACACTCGTGGCCGAATTCGTTAAGGGACTCAAGTTGGCCCAGGGGTTCTTCGAAGACCTAGTCGAGCCCGTAATCACCCAGGCTGCACCCAACCTAGAATACTCGGCTGGGTTGATTGGCAGCGGTTCTGAAGTGTTCGGTTTTGACACTGCGCGCTCCGTTGACCACGACTGGGGCCCGCGTGTGATGGTGTTCCTGGAGGAGGCGACATTCACAGGTGAGAAGGACCGCCTAGTCGATGAACTCGCCCAGCGTCTGCCCGTTTCATACCGCGGCTTCCCGACCCATTTCACTGCGCCCGACCCCACCGACAACGGTACACAACTGGCGGTTGAAATCGCTGCCGGTCCGGTGAACCATCGAGTCGAGTTCTTGGTTTTGAGTCGGTACCTCGAACGGCGCCTGCAGTTCGACATCGCCGGGCCGTTGTCTACCGACGATTGGCTCCGATTCCCATCGCAGAGACTTCGCAGCGTGGTCGCCGGAGCGCTCTTTCGCGACGACCTCGACGTACAGTCTGTGCGAGACCGGTTCGTTTGGTACCCGCACGACGTTTGGCTGTGCATTATGGCGTCCTTCTGGACTCGCGTTGGACAGGAAGAACATCTGGCCGGGCGGGCTTCGGAGGTCGGCGACGACATTGGTTCTCGCCTGATCACCGCACGCCTCGTCAGAGATATTATGCGACTGACGTTCCTTATCGATCGCCAGTACGCTCCCTACCCAAAGTGGTTCGGCACAGCGTTCTCCCAGTTGCCGTCGTCGCCGGGGCTAGTCGAACCGCTGGAACGGGCCCTCGCCGCGGACCGATGGCCGGCCCGCGAAGCTGCCTTATGCGACGCCTACCAGTGCTTAGCAAAGCTGCATAACGGGTTGGGCGTCACAGAGAGACTCGAGCCGAACGTTCGCCCCTTCTTTGGGCGCCCATTCTTGGTGATCGGCGGCGACCGCTTCTCAGAGGCGCTGTGTTCAAAGATAACCAACGTTGACCTTCGTCGCATAGCTCGATTCGGGAGCATTGACTGTCTCTCAGACAACACCGACCTACTGGAACGGCCGTCCGAAGTAGCACGATGGTCTCGGTCAGAGTAGGACCGTGCGCACTATTCGAGCACTTTTCTATTGACACACTTCGATAGTTATCGTATTGACGTATTATGACAGCGAAGGAGATAAAAAGACTGAGTAAAGCGTTCAAGGCGCTGGCTCACCCCAATCGACTTCAGCTCTTCCTGAATCTAGTAGATGAGAGCGAGGTTGGCGTTGCCGAAGGCGAGGGTCACACCTGCTTTCTGACCACCTTCCTCGGCAACCTGAATGTGGGCGCACCGACCGTCTCGCACCACATCAAAGAGTTGGCCAACGCGGACCTGATAGAGACCAGCCGCGAAGGCAAACAACTCAGCTGTGCCGTGAATCTAGAAATGGTTCGCGAACTGAACGCACTCTTTTCGTTCGCCGACGAGTGACCTTTTTTTTGAGTCGTTTTAATTCGATAGTTGTCGAATTTTATGAATATAGAACAAACGGAGCGAGATAATGACCTACCAAGATATTCCGATCGTCAAATATGGAACGGCCGACCACCTCAAAGTTCGGCAGCAGCAGTCGTCGGCTATAGGAGCAGATGACGTTGCCATCGCGGTGAAGTATTCGGGAATCAACTTCGCTGACATTCAGATGAGGCTCGGGTACTACCCCGACGCGCCCTCCAGGCCGTTCGTTCCGGGCTATGAAGTGAGTGGCGTAATCGAAGAGGTCGGCAAGAATGTCGACAACTTTGCGGTAGGCGACGAAGTGGTCGCAGGTACGTTCTTTGGCGGCTATTCCTCCCGTGTGACAATTCCGGCTTATCAGGCCTTTCCCAAGCCAAAAGCGGTCTCTCTTGCCCAGGGAGCGGCTGTGCCCGTGAATTTCATCACGGCTCAAATGGCCCTCTTCGAGATGGGCCGAGTGCGAAAGGGTGACAGAGTTCTGATCGAATGCGCGACCGGCGGGGTCGGAACGCTGGCCATCCAGATGTCGCTGGCTGTGGGCGCCGAGGTGGTCGGTCTGACCAGCACTCCCAAGAAGAAAGACTACATCGCGAACCTGGGCGCGCAGCCCTACACCCGCGAGGAGTTCGATTCGGATCCGTCGATCGCGAATTTCGATTTCGTCTTGAATGCCTCGGGTGGCGCGTCGATCAAACATCAGATGAAGCGTCTTCGCTACAGTGGTCGCATCGTCTGCATCGGCGTGAGTTCGGGTGTCAAAGACGGCAAGCGCAACCCCTTCCGGATCGTCAAGGCCGTCCTTCAGATGCCCAAGATACGGGTCTTGAGGCTGTTCGACGCTAACATTGGCGTCTACGGTTTGAACGCCCTGCGCGTCATGGAGGACCCCCAATGGGTCAAGTGCCTAACAGACAATTTCGCGACCATCGACGAAATGAACCTTGTCCCTCACGTCGACAAGGTATTCCCTGCGGCTGATGTCGCGGCCGCTCACGAGTACCTGCAGACCAAGCAAGCCGTAGGTAAAATCCTGCTCGAGTGGGACCAGACGGCCCACTGACCCCCCACGCCTCCCCACTGGTATTCCCTCTCGAGCGCGTTTGCGTTCGGCGAGCCTTTCTTTGTCCCTTGAGTATTCTCCCGTCAAAAGGGCATACTGAGTCGCTCACGCACGATCTGAGCAGGAGGCTGCGTGTCGCCCAATCGGACATCCGACAAGACCAACACCGAAAACGCGGTCGCCGATCCGCGCATCGTCTGGATCGGCTCGGGCGGGCTGGTTCTTTCGATTCTGACCTTCGCTCTGGTCGGACTGCGCGTCGCTGCCGACTCTGGTTTCTCGATCACTTCGTGGATCGTTTTGGGTGCAGCCACCGTCTTCTTTGGGTCATCCATAGTCCTGCGCCTTACGGGCAACATCGAGGTCTCCGGGGCATTGATTCCTGGCGGAGGCCTGGTTGCGCTCTTCTTCATGGCCCTCTTCGAGAATGGGCTCCGTTCTGAGGCAATTGTCTGGATACCATTCGCCCCGCTGATCGCCCTTTTCTTTGTCGGGCGACGGGCTGCGATCGGTTTTGGGGCTGTCGCCGTCTTGGGGATCGCCACCATCGCCCGTATTGGGCCTTGGGGGTGGGGTACTAACGGAGACTGGACAGAGGTCGTGCCTGCGGCCGCATCAGCGGCTGTTGCCGTGTCTTTCGCCGCCTTCTTCGCCTGGCTCTTCGATTCGCTCAGGCAGCGCACCAAACTGACAGAGGTCAACGCTCGGGCAGACATCGAGCGAATGATGGCCGCCATACCTGCGCTCGTTTTCTTGTTGGACCGCGACAACGATGTGCTGCTATCGAATCCGTCTGGAAGACGCAATCCCCACGTCTCTCGCGGCGGGAGCATCTCAGGTCTATTTGATGCACAGGAGTCGAGTCGGCTGCGAAAGTTGCTCAACCGCTGCCGCAACGAGTCGAAACCGATTACCGTTAGCCTCCCCGGTTGCAGTCAGGACAGGAAAGAGCAGTTCGAAGTTCATATGGTTCCGGTGGCAGATGGTTGCCTGGTCGTGATCGCACGAGACATCACCGACCAGCACGAAGCGGCTCGCCTCAAGGATGATTTCGTCTCGATGGTAAGCCACGAGCTGCGAACGCCTCTGACCGCGATCTCCGGCAGCTTGGCGCTCATCGAAGGCGGGGTCGTCCAAATCCCACCAAAGGCACAAGAGATGGTCCGCCTCGCCAAGCGAAACAGCGACCGGCTCGGCCTGCTCATCGACGACATCCTCGACCTTCGACGTATCGAGACCGGTCATATGACGTTCCACGTCAGGACTCTGAGCGCACTCGAGGCCCTGAAGTCGTGCAGAGACGCAAACTCGGCGTACGCTGACAGTTTCGACGTTAAGGTCGAGGTGGCCGGGGATCCACACGCACTGAAGCTCCGCGCAGATCCAGATCGACTTCAGCAGGCGCTGACCAATCTAGTTGCCAACGCAGTCAAGCACTCGCCCCGTTTTGAAACAGTCGCGCTTGGCGCCGAACAGTACGGCGATCGGGTTCGTCTCTCTGTCATGGACTCCGGTCCAGGCATACCAACCTCATTTCAGGGAAAGGTCTTCGAGCGCTTTTCACAGGCCGACGGCTCGACAACCCGCAAAGCCGGAGGTAGCGGCCTGGGCCTCAGTATTACCAAGCTAATCGTCGAGAGCATGGGGGGCGAAATCGATTTCACCTCCGACCGGCAGCGCGGTACGACCTTCTACATTGTCTTAGACCGCCCCGCTCGCTCGCCTTCCGGAAGCCGCGCAATTGTTTACGAGCCAACAGAGAATAGAACTGACGAGGCGGAGACCGTGTGACAGCCCGGGCAGGTCTCTCCACGGACTGGGCTCTGGCGGTTGCACCGAAGGCACTGTAGACATCACGTAGCGAAACCGCGCTTCACCAAGAACCAGTTTGACGGTGCCAGAATCACAACCAAAGCCCAAACCACGCCCCCGACGCGTGAGGCGATTCATCGGGCGGATACTGCGCATTGTCCTTCTGCTACTGTTGGTCGCAATCGTTTTGGTAGTTGGGCTCTATACTTACCTAGGCAGCGGGGGAGGCCGAAGTCTAGCGAAGGAGATTCTGATTTCGGAGGTGAACAGTCGGATCCGCGGCGAACTCCAGGTCGGGTCGCTAGAGAGTCTCGGGATCGGCGGGGTGATCTTAAACGACGTAGTCCTCCTCGATTTTATGGGCCGGCCCGTACTCGAAGTGGGTCGGATTGCGGGAGAACTAGACTTCGGATCGCTGCTCGCCGGTGATGTCACAATCGAGCAGATTGTGGTTCTGCGCCCTGAGGTGAGACTGCACACCACGCCAGATGGCGGTCTGTCACTCTTGCACGCGCTTTCGCCGGCCGAACCGAGCGAGCCTGAGCCCGATTCACCAGATGAATCCTCGACAGTCATCCAGATTCTCGAGGTCCAAATCAAAGCTGGAAGCGTCGAAACCGTCGACGAATTCGCCCTGGGCCTCGACGTCTCTGATCTCGAGCTGACCGCGAGTGTGACGATCCGAGATACAATCCAGGTGCGGTCGCCCGGCATCTCACTCTCTGTGGCCAGGAACTCTCAGCCCGTCGCGACGGTCGATATCCCAGAACTCGTTTTTGATACCGGAGAAACGAATCCGACCACAGCCCGTCTTGAAGTGCAGAGCAGCGGGGACGCCGGTCGGTTGTCCCTCGAAACGACGGTATACGAGGTACTCTCCGCCGAGGGACCGAGACTGGAAGGCAATCTCGAGTTGGAACGCTTTTCAGCCGACTTCCTCGAGCTACTCGGACTAGAGGCTCCCGAGGCCCTACCCGCATGGCTGAGTGCAAACCTCGAGGTGACCGGCCGGCCCACTGCCCTCGACGTTGCAGGCGGTATCGCGACGCCAGGCGGCGACCTTCAAATCAGTGCACAGGCAACCGATTTCGCAGATATCTCGCTGTCTGTTGCCTCGGAAGCACTGGTGTTGGCGGAAGTGAGCTCAGCTGCACCCGACATGGAGGTTGCCTTCGATATCGCAGTAGAAAGTGACGTCGATGAAGCTGGAACAAGAGGTGTTTCGCTGGCGCTCTCTCATGGCGCTCTCGACGGAGACGTCCTACCAGACCTGAGCTTAGGCGCAGAACTCGAAACCAACGCCGTGCTGTTGTCCCACCTCGAGTTCCCTCACCTCGGTGATCGGTTTCGCGTGTCTGGAAGATACGGCTTCGACAATCAGGCGGCCGTCGATCTACACGTCGAGCAGTTGGACATCGCCGAAGAGCCCTGGGTTCAACTGTTTTTCCCGGAAAGCCGCGGGAGGCTGAGTCTCGACCTCGACGGCAGCGTCGACCTGGAGGAAGCTCGGTTCGAAGCTGAAGCCCAGATCCAGGCGGCTAGGCTCTCGTTTTCCGGATTCACGGTCGGTGACGCCGAGGTGTCGGCCGTTGGCTCGGGTACCTTCGAGCGTCCTCACATCGACCTCGAGGTGGCCGCCACACGCATCGACGCAGGTGGCACCCGCTTTGCGCGGGCAGACTTGAACGCGGTCGGTGGTCCCCTCAACTACACACTGAGCGGCGCAGTGATTCCGGTTGAGCTACCGGAGATTGAGTTCGACCTCGAAGCCAAATACCGGAATGCGAAGGTAACGCTGGCCGGTTCGGTGCGGGTTTCGCACGACGGCGAGAGGGCGGACCTGCGTTTGCGAGATGTCGTTATCGACCCAGAGACCGGCGTCGATTTAGGCACCACCCGGATCGAACATCGTGACGCGCTGGTGGCCGCTACCGGGTCCTATGACTTTGCCGAGGGCGCAGATCTTGACGTCATGATTTCACGTCTAAATCTCGACATGTTCGACGGTCGCCTCGGTTTGCCAACCCTTCCGGTCGGGGGCGTCGTCACGGGAGAGTTCACGTTCGACGGTCTGCCCTCCCGACCCGAGCTGGCCGGTGATTTGAGGTGGCGAGACGGGGTCGCGGGGCCCATCACGGATACTCGGGCCTACGTTGCATGGCGATTTGGCTCCGACGGCCTGGCCCTGGACGGGCGTCTCGAATTGGGCGCCGGAGCACTCATCGATATCGCCGCCGGCGCCGATTTCTCCAGCTACGACGACCCCGTACAGGCTCTCACTGACGCTGACTACACGATCGAACTGCTTGCCGAAGCGCCCGACCTCGCCCTAATCGAGGCGGTCGCGCCGGAGGTTGACGTGAACGGAGGCTTGTTCCGGGCTAGCTTGACTTTGGACGGTCCATTGAACCGGGCTACGGTCGATCTCGACCTGGCGGCAAACGCGGTCGAGGTGTCGGGTCGACCGGCGCTCGATCTCGACCTAGAGGCCCACCTCGACGACCGCGAGAGCGTTCTCGCTGGGGCCGTTCGTTACACCGACGGTGCCGACCTGGCCTCCCTCAACGCGCACACTGGTTTCGGCCTCGATGTACTGACCGGAACCTTGGGGCTCGACGTGCTCAAGCGAGAGGAATGGAGCGTTCACCTCGATATTCTGCCCCAGTCTCCCGAAGAACTGGGTTTTGAAAATCCCCTGGGCGACTCGCTCCCGGCGCCGGTTCCGGTCGAGGTCGTCCTGACGGTGGACCTCATAAGCCCAGCTGGCGAGCCTGCGAGCGCACTCGTGAAGGGCCAGTTGGTCGCCGACTTGTCGCCACTGCTCCAAGAGTCGGAGTGCGGAGACCTCCAGGAAGGGCTGGTCAATTTCCAGATTGTGGCCGATCGAGACCATTCAAGCCTGTCTGCGGCCCTTGTACTCGACCGGCACAGAGCCATGCAAATCGAAGTCGATCCCGGGCTAGCGATGCGCGACGTGTGGGCTGACCCCGCGAGCACACTCGAACTGGCAAACGCTCGGATCACGGGCCAAATCGAGGCCCTCGACCTCGATCGTGTGCCGGTCGCTTGCGAGTTGGCCGATGGCACTGTCAATGGCACGTTGGCGGGGGACGGACTGCTAACATCCTCGCCCGATGTTCGGCTCGTTCTGAACGCGAGCGACCTCAGGTTGGGCACCCCAGTTTCCTTTGGGGTCGAGGGGCTCATCCAGGTTCAGGCCGACGGTGCAACAGCTGACCTGGCCGTCGCTCCTACGGGTGGCGAAGCCAGCAGGATTGCCGGTTCGGTCCCTCTGACCTGGTCGTCGGTGGGCGTACCCAGTTTGGGCGAGGGCGACTTGCGCGGGCGGCTCGAACTGAACCAACTGCCAACCGCTACGATCGCGACCGTTGTTTCCCCCTTCAGGAGGGGTCAGGGCCACCTCGATGGCAGTGTCCGACTGGGCGGCCCATCGGACGCGCTCTGGTTCGAGGGCGAAATCGCAATTGAGGAGGTCGACCTCATGCTGCCGGGCTTCGATCAGCGTCTCACCAACGTGAACGGGCAGGTGTTGCTAAGGCCCGGGAACATCCGGATCGAGCGCGTTACCGCAGATGACTACGACGGTGAGATAATCGCCAACGGGGATATCGCCCTCGAAGGGCTGCAACCAACCGATCTCTACGTGCGTCTGCGGGCGGACGATTTTCCGATGCGCCAGTCTGGCTCCATTGCCGCTCGGCTCACGACCGACGCACTGGTCGAAGCCGACATGAGCGCCGAACGCATCGAAGCCACGGTTACACTGACCGGTACCAACGTCGCACTTCCTGAGACCGCGGTTGGGTCAGTGCAGAGCCTAGACCGGAACCCCGACATTGTTTTTGCCAGTGAACTGGCCCGGTTGCAGCCGGGACAAGAACTCGTCCTCGTCGACGCGGTACCCGAGACGACCATTCGAATCAGACTGGACGGCACCGAACCGTTTTGGGTCCGCCGAAACGACTTCAGTATTCAGATGACGGCCAATCTAATCATCGATGCCGACTCCGAAGGCACCCGCATATCTGGGCCAGTTGAGATTAGGCGAGGAAGTCTGAGCTTCTATACCAAAGATTTTGAATTGGAGGAGGGGACGATCCAATTCAGCGGGGCCCGTGAGCTCAATCCTCGTGTCGAGCTGATCGCAGTCCACGAGCTGGACCGGTATCCAGGTGAGAGTGTGACACTTCGAATCGATGGGCAACTGAGTCGCCCCGACCTCAGGCTGACAACGACCATGGCCGGTGTGACGACCGAGGCTCAGATCGCCCAACTGCTCGTCACTGGTCGGGTCGATGATGACACACCTCAACAGGAGAACACCGCTGCCGAGCAGGCAGCCTCCTTACTAGGCGGTTTGATGGCCGGTATCTTGACCTCTGCTGCCCGCACCGAACTGGGGGCAGCGCTTCCGGTCATCTCTGTCGAGACTGGGGACGACACAGGAGAAGTCGGCCTTCGAGCCGGCTTCATCGCCGACGACCTCATCCCCTCTTTCATGCGGGGAGTCGTGAGGGGCGCTTACATCGAAGGCTATGTCCAGAGCGAATCGCAGGAAGAAGGCGAGGAGGGCTCGACCTGGGGTGCCGTTGGTGGCCTACTCATCGAACTCTATTTCTCGCAGGGCGTACTCACGTCCGGCTCGATCGAGCCGCCCTCGAACTGGTCCTTCGACATCCTGTGGCGCCCATGAAAGGCCTTTATCTCACCGTCGCACTCCTGGTGGTCGCGACCTGCTTGCAGGGATGCAGCCGGATTCCCTACGATCGCTACGGGATTGACGCCCTCGAGATACGCGGCCAAGAGGCTCTCGACGAGGAGGCGTTGCGAGTTTGTCTGGCTTCTCACCCCCGTGAGGACGTCACGATCCGGTTCGGCCTATCCCCAGCACCAAACTGTGGGGCGCCACCCTTCGAGTCGGGTACGACGAAGTGGCACCTGTGGACCTGGCCATGGACCGACTGGCCTCTCTACGACCGAATTGTCCTGGAACGCGACCTCGAGCGTGTGGTCGCCTGGTACGCCGCCCGCGGTTTCTACGACGCCCAGGTCATCGAGTGGTGGGTTGAACCAGAAGAGGCGATGAACAGCGACACGTTAGATGAAAACAGCCTCTGCGATCGCCAAACCGACGGATCCGGCTGTGAGGTGCAGGTCGTCATTGTCGTCGACGAAGGCGAGCCGACTCTGATCAGCGAACTGACTGTCGACGGCCTCGACGAGCTGCCTGCGGACCTCTTCGACAGAGTGGCGGCTAATCTGCCTCTTCATGTCGGAGACCGGTTCGACGAGAGTGCTTGGGAGACGGCCAAGGTCTGGATCGCTAGCGAGCTGTCCGAGAACTCCTATGCCTTTGCTGAAGTCACTGGGCAGGTCGTGATCGACCGGCAACACCGCGAGGCCAGATTGCAGCTCGATGTTTCGACAGGACCCTCCTGCCGAGTCGGGGCCATCCGCGTCAACGGCTTCGAGACGGGGATTCAGGAGATCGTCGTGAATGCAGCACGCATCGAGCCGGGTGATCCCTTCAGCGACAGCGCCATGCGTGAAGCTCAGGGCGCTATCTACGATCTGGGTGGCTTTGCCTCGGTGAACGTCAGCGCCGATCTCTCAGGGACAGGGCCCGATGTGCCCCTCGTAATCGAAGTGCGCCGCGCACAGCGTTCGCGGGGTCAGGTGGGTGTTGGAGTTCAGAGCGGAATACTCGAAAATCCAAACACCGATCTGGCCGAAGAAGTGCCCCAGTGGGACCTCCACTTGTCCGCCATGTGGGAGCACCGAAACCTCTTGGGCGGGCTGCGTCGCCTGCGAATCGAAGAACGGCCGCGTTTGGTTTTTCCCGATACCTTTCCAAACGCTGAGGACCCCCGTTTCGGTAACATCCTCAGCCTCGACTTTCGCCAGCCCGCCTTTCTCGAGTCGCGCACGACCCTACGACTCAGCACGGTTTGGGACTATGGTCCCGACCCGTTTTTGGATATCCAACGCCATCAAATCGACATCAGCGGTACCCTCGAGCGCTACTTTTTCAGGCGGCGATTGTTCGTTACGCTGGGCGCCTACGAGAGCATCTACCGCATCGCAGACCGCGATCGGCGCGACTTCGTCGGTACAGTCATCCCCGACAATTCCGAGCTGACCTTCCTTCGCCAAGAGATGATCGTTGATCTGCGCGACGACAAGCTTCGAACCCAGTCGGGTATACACCTCTCGCTCACAACCGACGAGGCCGGCTTCTTCCTGCCCTCATCTTGGGACTACTTCCGTGTATCGGGCGACATTCACGCCTTTGTCCCGCTTTTCGCAGGGGTCGTTCTCGTTTCGCGTTTTTCTATGGGCGCGCTCTTCATCAATGAGGCGGTGGCCAGCCTCGATCCGCTCAGCGAGACCTTGGGTCCCGCCTCA
This sequence comes from uncultured Bradymonadales bacterium, assembly GCA_964503485.1. GTDB lineage: Bacteria > Myxococcota_A > Bradymonadia > JAFGEP01 > JAFGEP01 > CAZDBH01. The sequence continues at coordinate 20,807 of CAZDBH010000068.1, forward strand.
GCTCGTTTTCGCGGTGGTGGTGGCACCAGCAACCGCGGCTTCTTCGCGGGTGAGTTGGGTGACGGTCCAGAAGGGGGAAGCCGACGATGGCTTGCCGGTCTCGAAGTGCGGGTGCCCGTGACTCACTCCTTCTTTCTGACACTCTTTGGAGACGCCGGAGACGTGAGTCGCGAAGAAACACTGCGGTTTGACCACCCCCAAATCTCAGTCGGTCTCGGTATGCGGGTCATTACCCTGTTGGGGCCGATCGCGCTGGATTTCGGCTGGCGCGTGCCCGACTGGCAGGTCCTGGCCGAGCAGGACGAACGAAGTCCTGGTGGCCGTCAGACGAATGTCGATCTGCTGTTGTTCGACTGGCCGGGCGCCATCAATCTCACGATCGGAGATTCTCTATAACCAACGCACCGCACCGGTGCGCCACCGAATCAAGCTGTCACGGTGGCAGGAGTGGTATGCCCGGAACATCTCGATTTCCGGGGTGTTCCGCAGCGGTCCAAATGTAACCACGCTCCCGTTCGTAGTAGAGGTCCTCACACCCGTAAACCCATGCGGTGATGCGACTCTCTAAGCCCGGGCGGGACCGATACAGGCGCCCGAAACTCAGGTACTGGCTGGATGACGAAATGTAGTAGTCGCCCTCCCAAGTCAGGGCCCCCTGCATGCGGTTTTGAGCTGCGACGACCGCAGTGCGGCCTCGGACCGAACCGTCCTCGTCGACGAGTAGGCCAGTCTCGGAATCCAGCCCCCAGCTTACCAGTCGTCCGTCGCTATCGCTCGAGCGATATTCGCCGCTCAAAATCGTGTGGGGCGTGGTGCTGCGGTCCAAACCTGCAAAAGAAAACCGGATGTCGCAGCTGTCGTCTACCAGCCGGTACCGCATCACCTGGGGCACGACGTAGCGGTAGCCATGAGCATCGATTCGATCGCTGCTAACACCGATTCGGCCGTTGTCGTCTGTGTTGGGGATTCGCATGATGCGGCTCAGGTCGTACACTCGAAACCCCTCGGTCGTATCGGCTACGAAAAGTAGGTCGCCGTACCAGACGATGCCGCCGGCATGAAGCGCGTTGCCCGACGCGGTTTCCGTACTCTCGAAGTTAGGAGATTCGGCTGACCCGGTCGGCTCGACGAGTAGCAAGTGCCGGTAGCCGACCGACGCCAAGTTGGTGATGTCGGCCAACGAGATTCGCGCGCCTTTGGTGGGTCGGTCTTCGGTCTTGTGATACCAGCTGACCAGCATCAACCGGCGGTCACCGACAGTGCCGCCGTCGGTCGCATCGCTCGACCCGGTAATGCCTTGGGGATACCAGTAGGACACATCCATATCGCCGGAATTCCAACGGAATCCTAGATAGTCATGGTTCCTCAATCTCTCCTTCGTCTGAGTAGTTAAACCGGACTGACCGGCCCGATTGAGGTCATCGAGTATGTCGCTCACTGAAAGCGCGCCGCCCATTCGAGTCGCCAATGCGTCCACGATGGCGTCGACGTCATCGGGAGTCTCGGCTTCGAGGGCGAACACGCAGCCTTCGGCCGTGGCCATATGGTGCTCCTCGGCGGATCCTTCGCTCACCGAGCAGGTCATGGGTAGGGCAGGGCAGCGCGCAGAGCAGGATCCGTCGCAGGCGTCTTCAGCGCCGTCAGCGTCGGTACCAGCCGCATCGCCCGTGTCCGTCTCGGCGGAATCGTCGCCTTCGTCGTGTCCCGCAAAATCCAAGACGAGTCCGTCTGATTCCTCCCGATCAACGAGGTCCAGGCCCGAATCCGTTGGCTCGACTCCAGTGTCTGCGTCGGTGACTTCGACCGGGGCATCTTCCGCTACGTCTGCTTCGGGCGACAAATCCGCGTCCCCGCTGCGATCCAACGCCACACCATCGGTTTCAGCGCCAATGGTGTGCTCGTCGGCCGACGAAGGTGTGTCTGAGCGGGTGTCATCGGGGGCCGAGTCGTCGCTGATCGCGTCGTGAGCCGTGTGGGCGACAGATTGCTCGTGACCCTCAGGGGTCGGCCCAAACGGCCCAACTGGCTCGCTGCTGCATGCCAGAAGCAGAGTGAACAGGACAGTCGTTAGTCGTGGGTTTACGTCGAGCACTCACCCAGAGTGCGCAGCTGGGTGGCACCTGTCAAACACTTCCGATCCGGCCGCCTTCGCGCTACCTCTGGCCGATTCGGTAGTGAAAACTCCGCCGTTAGGGTGTAACAAGGAGGCATGGATGAGTCACAGGGCGACTGCGAGAAGGCCCACCGGTGGGTCGCAAACTTCCTCGAGAGTGGGCGCATGGCCTTTTGGTTGTGCGAGGAATGTGGTTTGACCGATCGCAGCACCGACGAACTGCCCGAGCCGTTAGCAGAATACAACTGGTCCGAGCCGCTCCGTTTGCGGGCTGAGGGCGATTCGCCCCCGTCCAGTCAACGGCGCTGGCGGACGCAGGATGGCCACACACTGGTCGAAGGAGAAGCCTGCGGCGTGGACTACCTGGGTGCGGCGATAGAGGGACTCCACGAGGCGTTCGATTACGAACTTCGGGACGCTGAAGAAGCCGTCGTCGAGCGCTACCACGCTACTCGGGAGCGGACCTCGAAATGGGGCACGAACGTCAAGCTGACAAGGTATGCGGTTCGCGGAACGAAGTTAGTGCGTCTCGAGAGCCATGGCCACGAAGAGAGCACGTTCGATATCCCGATACCCGGCCGGGCTCGCGCCACCCCAGTCCTCACCGCACTCGAGCTGATTCAGGGGTAACGCTCGGTTGAGGGGTCAGGTCTCATTTATACACAAAGCACTGTCGCCGTTCGGCCTTCGTTCGCTTCGCTCACTCCGGCCTCTCGGCGGGGGTCAGGTCTCATTTATTTATTCGCAAACTACAGGACAGTTGGACGTAACCCGCTCCCTTTGTTTTCGCCACCCCGAAGGCTGGAACCTACAGACGAAAGGGGTTACCCTCTGCCCGTTCTTCGTTCCCGTGCC